>NZ_JANXSO010000001.1 GCF_025352645.1 Iodobacter sp.
AACCCGAAGGGCTGAGCCGGAAAACGGCCATTCACTGCGTTATGCTCCTCGGAAATAACCAGTTATTGCCTTCGTCGCATGCCTTGTGCCTGGCCGTTTTCCGGCTCAGCGCAATTGTGAATGAAACGTCAACAGACCCTAGCTATTTGTGGTTTTTCAAGTATTTGTGGATGGCATTTTTTAGACACTGCAGAGCAAAAAAAGCGCTGAAGTGTTGCATTGTGAGGCGGAAGATCTAGGGGTTTTCCGCTATTTTTACGTCTTGGCTTGACAATAAAGTCAACTTCTTATAATTTCAAACGGTCGTTTGAAATTGTTTTAAATCAACTACACCCAGCAGGAGTCGTAACGTGGTCGAATCGGTCAAGGCGCAAGATACAGCAAACCGCATTTTAGATGCAGCCGAGCCTCTTTTTGTAGAACACGGCTTTGATGCCACTTCAATGCGCATGATTACGCAATCGGCCCGAGTCAATATTGCGGCAGTTAATTACTATTACCACTCTAAAGACGGTTTATTTCGCGCGGTATTTGAACGCCGCGCTGAGCCATTTGCCAGATTGCTATTAGGCAAGCTAGAGGAATTAGAGCAAAGCGTCGCTCAGCCAACGGCGGATCAAGTAGCAGAAGCATTTGTAATGGCTTCTTTAGAAATGGGAAGAAATCCAGAATACGGTGGTTTATTATTTGTTCGCTTAGTGGCCCGTACATTTGTTGAGCCGCATCCAGAATTAAAAGCGACCATGCCACAGCGATATGGTGAATTAACGCGGCGGTATTTAGCGGCATTAGGGCGGGCTTTACCACATCTGTCTGAATTAGAAGTGCAATGGCGTTTCCATTTTTTATCTAGTGCTATGTTTAATGCATTCGCTGGTAATAATGTTTTACGTTTATTTACCGAAAGCTCACTCGTCAATGCCCGTGATCCTGCATTGGTGGTTCGAATGTTAATGCCATTTATCCGTGCTGGCCTCAATGCGCCAGCAGCCCAATAAAGGAAACTGTCATGACTAACTTATTGCTGCATGTATTTGTCATTCTAGGAGCATTTATGCTTCTGGCTTACTGGCGTGCTCCGCTCTGGCTCAGCTCTGTGCTGTTTTTAGGTGCAACTGCTGCTGGTGTACAAATCGGCGGTATGCCGATGTATTCTTTGATTGTTGTTGGCGTTGTTGTAGCGCTGATCAATATCAAACCGATACGCCGCGCATTGTTAACGGGCCCTATTTTTGGCGTCTTCCGCAAAATCACCCCTGCCATGTCGCAAACTGAGCAAGAAGCGGTTGATGCGGGCACGGTATGGTGGGATCGCGATTTATTCTCAGGCAAGCCTGATTTTGATCGCCTGCATGCTATTCCGCAAGCCACCTTAACGGCTGAAGAGCAAGCCTTCTTGGATGGCCCAACTGAGCAGCTGTGCGCGATGCTGGATGATTGGAAAATCTCCACCCAGCATAAAGATCTGCCGCCTGAAGCTTGGCAGTTTATTAAAGACAACGGCTTCTTGGGCATGATCATCAAGAAGAAATATGGTGGTAAAGAATTCAGCAATACGGCGCATGCCCGTGTTGTAACCAAAATTGCAACGCGCTCCGGCTCGGCGGCTGTATCCGTGATGGTGCCAAACTCACTCGGGCCAGGCGAATTGCTGCAGCATTATGGTACCGATGAGCAAAAGAACTACTACCTGCCACGTTTAGCCAAGGGTATTGATATCCCTTGCTTTGCACTGACTAGCCCAGATGCCGGTTCAGATGCGGGTGGTATTCCTGACTTTGGTAAGGTTTGTCGTGGTAGCTACACCGATCCACGTACCGGTGCTTACCATGAAAATGTGCTGGGTATTCGCCTTTCTTGGGAAAAGCGTTATATCACACTGGGCCCAATCGCTACGGTGCTGGGTATGGCGTTCAAGCTGTATGACCCAGAGCATTTATTAAGCGAAAAAGAAGATATCGGTATTACCTGCGCGCTGATTCCTACTGAGCACGAAGGCGTACATATTGGCCGTCGCCATTACCCTGGCACAGCGGTATTCCAGAACGGCCCGAACTGGGGTAAAGACGTATTTATCCCTATGGATTGGGTGATTGGTGGCGCAGAGTACGTTGGCCAAGGCTGGCGCATGCTGGTTGAGTGCTTATCGGTAGGGCGTTGTATTTCTCTACCTGCCATGTCGGTAGCGTCAGGCATGGTGTCCTCTTACACCACCGGTGCTTACTCAAGGATTCGTAATCAGTTTGGTTTATCGATTGGCCGCTTTGAAGGCGTGGACGAAGCGCTGGGCCGTATCGGTGGGATGACTTATCAGATGGATGCGGCACAACGCCTTGCGTTGGCTGGCCTTGATATGGGCGAAAAACCATCCGTGCTGTCAGGTATTCTGAAGTATCACAACACCGAGCGCATGCGTAAGGTGATTAACGATGCAATGGATGTGCACGGTGGCAAAGCCGTATGTACCGGCCCACGTAATTACCTTGCGGGTGCTTATGGTGCGATTCCGGTGGCCATTACGGTTGAAGGCGCAAACATCTTAACCCGCAGCATGATTATCTTTGGTCAGGGAGCAATTCGTTGCCATCCGTTTGTACTGACTGAATTACGCGCGGCAATGAATAAAGATTTACCTGCTTTTGATACCGCAGTAATTGGCCATATCGGCTTTGCGGTATCCAATGCAGTACGCGCTGTTGTAATGGGTTTGACGGGCGCAAAATTAGTTGGCTCACCGAAGTCCGGTGCAATGGCGCAGCGTTATCGCAATGTAGTGCGTTTCTCTTCAGCTTTTGCCTTCCTTGCTGATATGGGTATGGCCTCCCTTGGTGGTAGCTTGAAGTTCCGCGAAAAACTATCGGCGCGTTTGGGCGATATGTTGTCGGGTCTTTATATTGCGACTGCCGCATTGAAAAAATTCAATGACGATGGCGCACCCAAAGAAGACTTGCCACTGGTAGCTTGGGCGGTTGATTCGGCGCTATACGATTGTCAGGTCGCGATGGATGGCTTTATGGCCAATCATCCAAGCCGTGCGCTCGCCTTCTTGATGCGCGCTCTGGTGTTCCCATTGGGCTTGAGCTTAAAAGCAGCAACAGATAGTGATGGCACTAAGATTGCACGTCTGTTGATGGAGCCTTCGGTTGCCCGTGATCGCCTGACGCAATACATGTATCGCTCAAAAGACGAAAACGATCCTGTTGGCGTGTTAGAGCATGCATTGAAAGCGGTGATCGAGACTGAAGCGTTGGAAGGTAAGCTGCGCAACGCGCATCGCAAAGGTACTTTAAAGAGCATCACTTCAGGTGAGCGTTTGGCTGAGGCACTGAGCACAGGTTTGATTACAACGGCTGAATTTGCTGCTGTAGAGCGCGCTCGTCGCTTACGCCGTGAAGTGATTATGGTGGATGATTTTGATGCCACTTTGACCTTCTCTGATGACAACGCCATTCATCGCGATATTTTAAACCAGCCTAAAGGCTTAGATATTGCGGCATCGCCTAAGGTGAATGCGGTGGAAAGTGTAAAAATAGCAACAGAAACTCGTCCAGTGTCATAAAAAAAGAGGGATTTCATCGGCGTGATGAAATCCCTAATGCGCTGAAACAGTTGTTTGAATAAAAATAAGCTTGCACCCACTTAGTGTCCTAAAATCGATAAAGCCCAAATGTGCGAGATGAGTAAGGGCAGCTTACCATCTGCGAAAGTGCCAAAGAGTACTTGGGGTTTGTTGCAATTTTATTGCTTAGGATAAAATCACAGGCCAATTGGCCGCCGTTGGAGATAGACGATGTCTGAGACTATTCGTATGGCAATTCGTACTTTAGGTGTGGCAAGCTTATTCATTGCAGGCAACGCCCTTGCTTCTGGTTATCATTTTGGTGTGCAAAGCGTCAGCTCGCAAGGCGTTGCCAATTCAAACGCTGCTGAGGCAGAAGACGCTACTGTATTGTTTTACAACCCAGCAGGGATGACGCGTTTACCAGGCACCAATATCTCTGGTGCCTTAGTCGTAGTTGATCCACATATCAGCTTTTCTAATCTGAATGCGACCAATAGCCGCAAAAAAACTGTTACTGGGAATGATGGTGGTTCTCCAACCGCGCCAGTCTATGTTCCGCAAACCTATATGACACATCAGATTAATGATCAGTTGTTTGTTGGTTTGGCCATGTTTGTGCCATTTGGTGATAAAACAAATTTTGATGAAAAATGGATCGGTCGTTATAACGGCACCGACCTTGAGCTAATGACGCTAGCGCTTAATCCTTCGATTGCCTACAAGGTTAACGAGCAGTTTTCTGTTGGTGCAGGTGTCACGGCCCAATACATGAAAGCACGCTTTAAGAAAATGATTGATTTAGGCAAGCTAACCGTAGGCGGAAATCCTAGTCCGGCTCTTGATGGATCGATGGATTACGAAGGCGATAACTGGGCTTATGGCTTTAATCTGGGTGTCACTTGGAAGGTAGATGATAGTTTGCGCTTTGGTGCGGCTTATCGATCTAGCCTAAGCCATAGCCTGCAAGGTGATACTAAGTTTACCGTACCGTCTGTTTTCCCTCCTGGTATTGCGGTGGCTGGAAAATTGCTTAATTCAAATGGTACGGTTGATTTAGAAACACCAGATTCATTTGCGATTAACTTTTATAAAAAATTAAATAGCCAATTTGCATTAACCGGTGATTGGACACATACCTGGCACTCTAAATTTCAAGATTTAATTCTGAAAACGGACGCTGGTTTTAATGCAGATATTGAACAAAAGTGGCGCGATACGGATCGCTTTTCTTTGGGGCTGAGTTATCAATATAACGATCCTTTGAAATTACGCTTTGGTTTGGCTTACGATCAATCGCCAGCAGATCAGGCGAAGTATCGTATTGCTAACTTGCCAGACAGCGATCGCTATTGGTTCTCAACAGGGTTTAACTACGCAATCGATAAAAATATGTCAGTCGATTTGGCTTATACCTATGTGAAGTTTAAAGACTCAAGCATGGCGAATATTGATAGCAGCAATGCCGTAACAACGAATGCAGATATATCTGCCTATGCCAATGTATTTGGTGCGCAATTGAACTACCGCTTCTGATTTTTGTTTATCCCTCCCCTTAGCGGGGGAGGTTTCGTTTGACTCTGGGCGGCTCTCGCCGCTCTTCCTTTCCTTTTAGCGAGGCTAAACATGGCCAATACCGTGCATATCCGTCAGGTTGCCGTTCTCGGCGCGGGCGTAATGGGAGCGCAAATTGCTGCCCATCTTGCCAATGCGGGAATTAAAACCGTTTTATTTGATTTGCCTGCCAAAGAAGGTGATGCAAATGGCATTGCAACTAAAGCAATTGCCAATCTTAAAAAAATGAAACCGTCGCCATTAGCCTCAGCGATGCGCGCGGATCATATTGAGCCCGCTAATTACGGCTCTGATTTAGAAAAACTAAAAGATTGCGATCTAATTATCGAGGCCATTGCTGAACGCCTTGATTGGAAACTCGATCTTTATGCCAAGATTGCACCTTTTGTAGCCCCTCACGCTATTCTGGCTTCCAATACATCGGGCTTGTCGATTAATTCCTTAGCAGGTGGTGTACCTGAGCAATTACGCAGCCGTTTCTGCGGGATTCACTTCTTTAACCCACCACGCTATATGTATCTGGTTGAGCTGATTGCGGACTCCCAGACTGATCCTGCAATGATGGATGCGCTGGAAAGCTTCCTTGCTACCCGCATGGGCAAGGGCGTAGTACGCGCTAAAGACACCCCTAACTTTGTTGCCAACCGCATCGGTGTGTTCTCCATGCTGGCAACGATTTATCACGCCGAACGCCTCGGCATCCGTTTTGATGTGGTTGATGATCTGACTGGCCCACGCTTGGGCCGCCCAAAATCAGCCACTTTCCGCACTGCCGACGTGGTTGGGCTGGATACCTTTGCTCATGTGGTTAAAACCATGACTGAGCAGTTGGCGTCAGACCCTTGGCACAAATACTTCACAGTTCCGGCATGGATGCAAAAACTGATTGAAAACGGCGCTTTGGGCCAAAAAACCAAGGCTGGCGTATTTAAGAAAGTGGGCCGTGATGTATTGATGCTTGACCCTGCTACAGGCGAATATATTGCCGGTGGACAAAAGGGTAGCGATGAAGTGAAAGCGCTGCTCAAAATCACTGATCCAGCTGCACGCTTTAAAGCATTACGCGAATCCGCTCACCCGGAAGCGCAATTCCTCTGGGCCTGCATGCGCGATGTATGGCATTACATCAGCTATCACCTTGATACTATTGCCGATAACGCTCGCGATGTGGATTTTGCGATTCGCTGGGGTTTCGGCTGGAATCAAGGCCCGTTTGAGCAGTGGCAAGCCGCTGGTTGGAAAGATATTGCAGCGGCCATTGCTGCAGATTCAGCTGCAGGCCAAGCGATGAGCGATGTGGCTCTGCCAGCTTGGGTGGCTTCGCGTGATGCAGTACACACACCAGAAGGCTCGTTCAGCGCGGCAGAAAATGCCCTGAAACAACGCTCCAACTTGCCGGTTTATAAGCGTCAGCTTTATCCGCCAACCGTAGTCGGTGATGCAGCACCAGTGTATGGCGAAACTATTTTTGAAAACGACGGCGTTCGTCTCTGGGTTCAGCCTGGTGAAGACGTTGCTGTTCTCAGCTTTAAAACCAAAGCGCATTGCATTGGCCCAGATGTTCTGGCTGGTGTAAATCAGGCCGTAACGATCGCTGAAGAGCGCTACGCTGGCTTGGTGGTTTGGCATCCAGAAGCACCGTTCTCGGTAGGTGCAGATTTGATGAGCATGGGCCCAGCCTTTATGACTGGCGACTTTGCTTCAATCGAAAACATGGTGGCCGAATTCCAAAAAGCCAGTATGCGCATCAAATATGCCGCAGTGCCGGTGGTTGGCGCGGCTCAGGGCTATGCCTTTGGTGGCGGTTGTGAATTCTTAATGCACTGCTCACGCGTTGTGGCTTGCCTTGAAACCTATATCGGCTTGGTTGAAGTCGGCGTGGGTCTCTTGCCAGCAGGCGGTGGGTGTAAAGAATTTGCACTGCGTGCCTCGCAAGAAGCAAAGGGCGATATCGTTGCTGCTCTGAAAGATTACTACCTGTCGGTTGCGATGGCGAAAGTGGGTACCAGTGCAGAAGAAGGCCAGCAAATCGGCTATCTGCGTAGCTCCGATATTATTGTGTTTAACCCGAATGAATTGCTCTACGTGGCTAAAGCGCAAGTACGTGCCATGAGCGAATCAGGCTACAAAGCACCGGTTAAGCCTAAATCATTTGCTGTAGCGGGCCGCGCAGGCGCTGCAACCATCAAGGGCCAGCTGATTAATATGCTGGAAGGCGGCTTTATCTCTAAGCACGACTACCTGATTGCCGGCCATATCGCCGAAATCATGACCGGTGGTGATGTAGATGCGGGCACGCTGGTGGATGAAGAATGGATCCTCAAGCTAGAACGTGAGCGCTTTATGAAGCTGCTGAAAACCGGCAAAACACAAGAGCGCATCATGTATATGCTGGAAAACAACAAGCCGCTGCGTAACTAATTGACATCTAAAGCTGCAACACCCAAATCTTGAACCACGGAGATCACAGAGGGCACGGAGTTTCACGGAGAAAAGCATGATGACTTCCATTTTATATTTTGAGTTGTTACAGATGTGTGGGTTTTCTCCTTTTCCTCCGTGTTCTCCGTGTTGAAGGTTTAAGGTTTTCAGGTTTGGATGTTGTGGCGATCTAATACTTTAGGAGCTCAAAATGAGCAGACAGATTCAAGAAGCTTATATCGTCGCTGCGACTCGCAGCCCGGTTGGTAAAGCACCGCGCGGTATGTTGCGCAATGTTCGCCCAGATGATTTGCTGGCCCATGTATTAAGAAGTGCGCTGGCCCAAGTGCCTCAGCTTGATCCTAAGCTGATCGAAGACGTGATCGTTGGCTGCGCCATGCCAGAAGCCGAGCAGGGGATGAATATTGCTCGTATGGCTGTGCTGCTGGCTGGTTTGCCGGATACGGTCGGTGGTGTAACCATCAATCGTTTCTGCTCCTCAGGCGTGAATGCCATCGCCATGGCGGCGGATAAAATCCGTTTGGGCGAAGCCGATGTGATGATCGCGGCGGGTACAGAAAGCATGTCGCAAGTGCCGATGATGGGAAACAAAATCTCCCTGAATCCTGAGATTTTCACTAAAAACGAAAACCTAGGCATTGCTTTCGGCATGGGCCTGACGGCAGAAAAAGTAGCCGAGCAGTGGAATGTTTCCCGTGAAGACCAAGATGCATTTGCGGTGGAATCCAACCGCCGTGCCTTGCATGCGATTGCCACTGGTGAATTCAAAGACGAAATCAGCCCGCTAGAAGTATTCGCGCGTACGCCAAATTTGGTAACCGGCGAAGTTGAAGTCACTAGTAAAATTTGTGATACCGACGAAGGCCCACGCGCTGGCACCACCATGGAAGGCTTGGCTAAGCTCAAAACCGTATTCGCGGCTAAAGGCTCAGTCACAGCGGGTAATAGCTCGCAAATGTCCGATGGTGCAGGTGCGGTGATCTTGGTTTCAGAGCGTATTCTGAAGCAATTTAACTTGGTGCCATTGGCGCGTTATGTGACCTTTGCCGTAAAAGGCGTACCTGCGCACATCATGGGGATTGGCCCGAAAGAAGCGATTCCGGCTGCGCTGAAGTTAGCAGGCCTGACGCTGGATGATTTGGGTTGGATTGAGCTGAACGAAGCCTTTGCCGCGCAAGCGCTGGCTGTGGCGCGTGATCTTAACCTAGATATGAGCAAAGTGAATCCACTGGGTGGCGCAATTGCTTTAGGCCATCCGCTGGGTGCAACCGGTGCGATTCGTGCTGCAACCATCGTGCACGGTATGCGCCGTCACGGTATGGCTGGTAAGTACGGCATGATCTCGATGTGTATTGGTACCGGTATGGGCGCTGCTGGGATTATTCAGTCGCTGTAAACCAATAGATCATCTCTCCTTAAACCCACGGCGTAAAATCTGTGGGTTTTTTTGCAAGGAAGTAAAAGAAAATGAAAAAGCTCTTAATGACCGCTTCATTTGTACTTGCTACTCAAAGCAGTATGGCTTTGGAAGTGGCAGGGATTAATCTTGCCGATCATGCCGAATTAGCCAGCCAGTCTTTGGCGCTAAACGGTGCAGGCGTGCGTAAAAAAGTGTTCTTTGATGTGTATTTAGCCGCGCTGTATGTGCCGAGCAAAACGCAAGATGCCTCCGCCGTCGTCAATGCCGCATCACCACGCCGTATGGAGCTGCGTATGCTGCGTGAAGTTTCTGCCGCCACCATGCACGAGGGTTTTGTGGATGGCTTGAAAGCTAACCAAAGCGAGGCTGTTTTAGCCACACTAGCACCAAAAATTGCCGAGCTGGAGCAGGTATTTAAACAGGTTAAAACCGCCGCCAAGGGCGATGTGATTCAGCTTGATTTTATGCCTGGCCAAGGAACGCGGGTTACGGTGCGTGGCAAGACCTATGCAATGATTACAGGGGATGACTTTGCTGCGGCGATGTTATCGATCTGGCTGGGGCGTGCGCCAGTGAATGATGGTTTGAAAGCGGCTCTACTCGGTAAGTAAGCAGTCTTTTAAAGTTTTTAGGACAAGTCATAAGCGGTGCGTAGATAGGCCTTGGTTGTTTAGAGTGCCTTATGCATGGTTTATGGCTTGTCCTTTTTTGCGCTTGGCGTTTGGTACAAGAGCCTCTGGATTGCCGATAAAAACACATGGGGATGACGTACTTGTAGAGCGAACAGATTAGAGTTTAAGCCTGTTGAGCGAAGCCGTTAACCAAGGCATTTTTTGTATTTAAGAAGCGAATTTGTGTAGTAATACTACCATTTTGTGTTTTATATTTTATTAATAATTACCGTTCAATTGATTGATTTTATTGTGTTTTTTGTTTAAATATGTAGTTTAAAATATATTTTTTTGACGTTTAATAGGTAGTTTTACTACAAAAAAACTTGCGTGCGATCTGTAGTTTTGCTAAAGTAGCTCCATTGCTTGATTGGGAACAGATGTCTGGCCCAAGTCACTAAGGAGCTTGTTATGCGTACCTTGCAAATTATTTTTAAGAACATCGAAGCCGCTCAAAACTTGTTGATGAAGTCGCAAGGTTTGATTCGTTGATCTACTGGTTTAGTAGTATGTAGTTGTTGTGGTAGTAAGTTGTTGTGTGTGTAGTGTGTTTTGACTCTTCATCTAGTCTTCTTTTTGCCCAGTTCTGTTCTGCGTTTTTGCGCAGCAGACTGGGCTATTTTTTTGCCTACGATTTGGGCTTTTTTTACTTGTAAGAATAGCCCTAGGTATTTTTTTGCTTGATCTTATGCATGAAACAAATGCCACCATCGCTTGCCATGCGGTAAAGTAGTGGCCTTGATCTTATTGAATATTGTGCTTATGTTTGCTCGTTCACTGTGTGCTTTAACTCTTGTTTTTCCCGCTGTGGTGTATGCCGACGTGGAAGCGCCTGCAGAAGCAGAGCAAAACGTCCAATTTCCCTACGTCTTAAAAATCACCGCCACTGATAATTTTCATGATCTGCTGGAAAAAAACTTAGATTTAGCACGTTGGCAGCGTGAAAGGCGCGTCACGCGGGAGCAGCTTGCGCGGCTTTTGGATTCGGTTACGGAATCGGTGTCGGGTTTGCTCGCCACAGAAGGGTATTTTTCGCCGGTGGTGAATGCCAAGTTAGATGAATCTGTGCAGCCTGCCGTGGTGAGCTTAGATGTTAAAGCGGGTGAGCCCAGTCGCGTGCGTGATATTGATGTGAATTATATGGGCGCTATTGATGAGGACGAGGTGCGGGTACAGCGGCTATTTGAGCGGCGTGAGCAAACGTGGTCTTTACCAGTGGGCAGTATATTCAAGCAAAGTGCTTGGAATGATAGCAAGCGCCGTGCATTAAGCTCATTAATTAATCGCCGTTATCCCGCCGCTAAAATGATCCGCTCTGAAGCCAGTGTAGATCCGCAGGCTTTAACGGTGGATTTAAGTATTGATTTAGATAGTGGCCCTGCTTATACCTATGGGCCTTTGGAAGTGAGTGGATTATCCCGCTTCCCAGAAAAACTGATTCGCAATAATGTTGAATTTCATGAAGGCGAAGAGTATCGCCGTAAAGATTTAGTGGATCTGCAAACCGATTTACAAAATCTTCCACATTTTTCCTTGGTTTTGGTTGATGTAGATTTACCTGAAAATCCGCCCTTTATTGCGCCGGTAAAAGTCACGGTGCAAGAAGCCCCATTAAGCAAAATTAGCACGGGTTTGGGTTATAGCACCAATACCGGTGTACGCGGCTCATTTAGCTATCGCTACTTAAATTTAATGGATAGGGCATGGGTTTTTGACAGTAGTTTGCGCTTAGAACAAAAAGAGCAGGCTCTAAGTGCTGGGATTACCTTCCCTCGTTTTGCCTCGGGTTATGAGCATAGGGTTTATGCCAGCTATACCCGTGAAGATATTCAAAGTTTAGCCATTGATAAATGGAAAACAGGGGTTTCTAGAAGCAGTACCTCAGAAAATATCGACCGTTTAATTAGGTTGGAATACCAAATCGAGCGCAGTGAACTTAATGATGGCACGGTGTTTGATCCACAGTCTTTAACCGCTAAATATCAATGGGTTAGACGCAATGTTGATCGCCTCAGAAACCCACGTTCAGGTAATGTGATTACCTTGGAGGGGGGCGGAGCAATTAAAGGGGTTTTATCTGATGAAACCTTTGCTCAGCTTTATGGGCGGGGCGTGCAATATTTTCCGATTGGTAAAAAAAGCGTGTTTGTTGGCCGCTTAGAGCTA
Source organism: Iodobacter sp. (assembly GCF_025352645.1). Classification (GTDB taxonomy): domain Bacteria; phylum Pseudomonadota; class Gammaproteobacteria; order Burkholderiales; family Chitinibacteraceae; genus Iodobacter. The sequence goes on from NZ_JANXSO010000001.1 coordinate 11,834, forward strand.
GGGCAAACATTTACTAAAGACGTGACTAATGTGCCCACAGATTGGTTGTTTCGTACCGGTGGTTCGTCGTCGGTGCGGGGTTACGATTATCAAAGTTTAGGTATTTCTTTGGGCGGCTCCACGGTGCCTGGACGGGTGTTGGCCGTGAGTTCTTTAGAGTATCAGCAGCCTGTTTACAAAGATTGGTTAGGAGCGGTGTTTGTGGATCATGGTGGGGTGGCGGATGAGTGGAAAGATTGGGAAGGCTCAACAGGTGTGGGCGTGGGTGCGCGCTGGGTGAGCCCAGTTGGCATGATTGGGATAGATGTGGCGCGTGGTATTGAGGCCAAGCAATTTAGAGTTCATTTTACGATGGGGGTCACTTTCTAAATGGAGCCCAATAGCCTTGAGCCGACTGTTGCCGCTGTAATACCAAAACCTAGACACTCATTGTTACGCCGATTGATCGGCCTGCTGTTATTTGTACTCATTGTGCCGGTGTTTGTCTTAACGAGCACTTTGGCTTTTTTTGACTCACAAATGGGGCGTGATTGGCTGGTTAAGCAAGTGAACCACAGTAGTGTGGCTAAATTGCACGCCATTGATGGCTCTTTGTGGTCTAGTTTTGCCCTGCGTGGTTTGGTGGTTGATACCCCTGCTATGAAGCTGGCGATTGATAAGGTAAGCCTAGCATGGAGCCCATATAGCTTATTGGCACGGGATTTATCGTTAGATGATTTAACCATTGGGCATCTAGAGCTGGATATCAAACCTAGCCCGCCGGATAAACTGCCCTCGCCACCGCCAGAGAGTATTACTCTGCCGATCGGCGTGCATATTGATCGGGCTAGTATTAAACGTTTAAGTATCAAGGGTTCACCTGATATCGAATCAATCCGTTTAAAACTCGCAAGTAATGGCAGCTTTCATCAGTTGTTCTTGGATCAGCTTCGGCTCAAACTGCCACAAGCTGATGTCACTCTAAAAGGTGACTTAGCCTTAGCAGGGGCACAGCCTTTTACGACTTCAGGGCAATTAACGCTGCAGGGTAAGGTTGAAAATAAACCTTTGAATTCGCAAGTAAAACTGAGCGGTGAGCTGCGTAAATTGCAATTGCAGGGTGATATTAAAAGTGAGCAACTTAAAGCGCTGATTAATGCGCGTTTAGATGTGTTTGCCCCTTACACCTATCAACTATTGAGCGAGGGCAAAATTGAGTTGCAGCAGCTTAACCCTGCGGCGCTCATGCCTAGCTTGCCTAAGGCACTGTTGGATGTGACCTTGACGATGATTCCGCTGGGCGATCAGGCGGGTAGTGGCGTGCTGGAAGTCAAAAACGCCATGCCTTTGACGATCGATCAAGGTGGGCTTCCTTTTACTCAAATCAGCAGCAAGCTAAGCTATTTAAAAGAAGCGCTCACGATTCAATCTGCAGTGCTTAGCCTGCTTGGGCAAGGGCAGATTAAGGGTGCTGGGCAGGTGAGCCAAGGGCAAATGAAGCTGCAGTTTGAGTTGGCGAAGATAGATCCAGCCAAGCTATGGTCGCACCAGCCACCTGCGTCTCTAGGCGGAACAATTCAGCTACACGGGCCTTGGTTGGCTCCTGATGTGCTGGCTAAATTGGAAGATCAGCAGCGCAAAGTGGCATTTGATCTGGACATGGGCTGGCTAAATCCTAAGCACGAGCGCCGTATTGCGCTGCGTAGCGCTAAATTATTCCGTGCTAATAGCAGCGTGTCTTTGCAGGGCGAGTTTGGTTTATTAGATAGCAAGGGCGTAGCCAGAAACGATTTTAAACTTAATGGTGAATTTACTGGAATTAATCCTGCCGAATTTGTAAATAGTCCTAAAGGTGTGATCACCGGGCAATTTAAACTAGCGGGGGCTTTGCTGCCGGTAATGCGGGCGGATGTGGATTACAACTTGCAAAATAGCCGTTTTAACGGTGAGGCACTGAGTGGTAAAGGGCAGTTAAGGCTAGAAGAAACCCGCGTATCCAATGCCGATTTATGGCTAGCACTGGGCACAAATCGAGTGGATGTCGATGGGGCTTTGGGGAGTGCTAATGACACTTTAAAACTTAAACTTAATTTACCGCAACTCCAGCTGCTAGGCCCTGGCTTTGCAGGTAAGGCCAGTGGCGACGCGCAGTTAAAAGGCGAGCTGCTTAATCCGCAGATTGCCGCGCAGTTGTCGCTTAATAGCTTACAAACGCCGTTTGGGGTATCGGTGAATCAAGCTCAGATTGATGCTCAACTGCAATCTGATCTAAAAGGCCCATTTCAGCTTCGTGCCGAAGTCAGTGATGCCAAAGCTGCGGGCGTGTTGCTGCAAAAGCTCAGTTTTAAGGTAGATGGTAGCCGCGCTAAGCACCATGCCAGCTTGCTGGTACAGGGCAAAAAAGAGGAGCAGCCGATTGATCTCTCCGCCACTTTAGATGGGGGCTTAAACGAGCAATGGGCATGGCGTGGCGTGCTGCAGGCTTTGCAAGTTAAGCAACCGCTGGCTTTAAATTTAGCCAGCCCTGTTGCCTTAGAGGCGGGCGCAGGTTTACTACGCCTTGGTGATACACGCTTGCTGATGGGCGACACCCGCTTGCACCTGAAGCACTTCTCTTGGAACGATGGCGCTTTGGATACGGCAGGTGATCTTGAGCAGCTTTCTGTGGGGCAATGGCTACCACTGCTTGGGCGAAAAGACCTGATCGGCAATTTGATGTTGGGTGGCCGCTGGAATTTGCAATCCAAGGGTGGCCTTAATGGCATGCTGGAAATTCATCGGCAATCAGGCGATCTAAAATACGTAAACGCGAGCGCCGCGCCACAAAAATTTGATTTGCAAGATTTAAAACTACAAATCAATGCCAAGCAATCCATGATAAATCTGGAAGGCAATCTTAGCTCTGGCCGCTTTGGGCAGATGCAGGCCAGTGGCAAAGCTTTAGTGGATGCCGTGAATTGGCGCTTGGCCGAACACGCTCCCGTGGATATTTCTGTGAAAGGTGATTTGCCTAAGCTCGCCATGCTTGGCCCTTTACTTGGGCCTGACTTAAGCTTAGGCGGTAAGGGCAACTTTGAAGTACGTCACTCCGGCTTGCTAGCAGATCAGCAGTGGGTGGGTTTTGTGAATGGTGATAATTTATCGATTCGTGATGGGGCAACGGGTCTTGCCTTGCAGGATGGTAAAGTGAGAATCGCTCTAGATAAGCGGCAGGTTGTGTTGCAACAATTTCAATTTAAAGGGGGGCAGGGCAGCTTAGAGGCAAAAGGTAGTTTCGATCTGGCCGGCCCTAGTCCAAGCGCCACGGCGCAAGTGATTGCCAATAAACTCACCTTGATTAGCAAGGCCGATATGCTAGTGGTGATGTCGGGCCAAGGTGATATTAGCCTTAAAGACAAAGCGCTGAGCGTGAGTGGTAGGCTGAGAGCGGATGAAGGTGATATTCGCTTTCAATCCAATGATGTGCCACGGTTATCTGATGATGTAGTGATCAAGGGTAGGGCAAAATCATTGGTTGATGCAGGGCCGAAGCTTTCTCTGCAGATGGATGTTGATCTAGGAAATAATTTCCGCTTCCGTGCCTATGGCTTGGATGCTCGCCTAACAGGCTTGCTCCGCTTGCGCGCCCAAGCGAATCAAGCACCAACGGCCACTGGCGTGGTACAAGTGGCCGAAAATAGCGGCAATGTGCGTAGTACTTACAGTGCCTATGGGCAGAAGCTAGAGATTGAACGCGGTATTCTCGCGTTTCAGGGGCCAATCGATAACCCCTCCCTAGATATTCTCGCCATGCGCCGTGCGCAGGAGGTTGCCGCAGGGGTGCAAGTATCAGGCTCAGCGCTAAGGCCGCGGGTACAGCTCTATTCGGAGCCTGGCATGCCAGATAATGAAAAGCTAAGCTGGCTCTTGTTTGGGCATGGCTCAGATAGCATGGAGAAATCAGACAGTGCCCTCATGCTGCAAGTTGCCAATGCCTTACTCACCTCAGGTGATGGTGGCCCTGGCTTTACCGAAGGTATTTTGGGGCAGGTTGGCTTAGATGATGTGGGCTTTAGCAGCCAAAAAGAAAAAGACGGCACCTCTACCCAAGTGGTATCTGTAGGCAAACAGCTTGGCAAAAATGTGAGAGTCTCGCTAGAAAAGAGCGTAAACGGCCTGCGTGATGCGGTGAAGTTTACTTGGCAGCTCACTAAAGGCTGGTCTTTGGTATCTAGGGTGGGAACGGATGAAACAACCGGTGATGCCTATTACACTTTTACTTTTGACTGAGTTTTAAACCTTGTTTTATCTAAGCCCAAGGCCATTTACATTGTTAAATGCAAGTGGCCTTGGGCTTATTGCTGCTTAAATTAAGACCCACCCCTATTTTTTATGTCAATTTAAGGTGGCGCTCCAATATTCTGCATAGGAAAACGATCTGCGTGATGCGGGGTGTTTTGCTGCAGTGCAAAATAGCAGGTTCTGTGAACGTTATATTCGCCTTAGTGAATTCCAAATCACCAGAGCTTGGGGAATGACTTATGGTTTAAGGATAAAAGTGAAGTCGTCCCGCTCTAGCATGGTGTCGTTAAATACCGCTAGCAGCGCTTCGTAATCTTCTCTTCCTAGCGCGGCTTTTGCTTCATCGCCATCTTGCCAGGTGATTTGGATCGGGCCTTCTAGATTGCCGCTTAGCTCGTCGTAAAGAGCATCAAGGTTGTTCACAAAATCAGTGGAGAAATCGAGCTGTTCTGCCAACTGCTGGTAAACATCGGCCTGTTTGCTGAGGTGCTTGAGTACTACTTTTTGAGTTATTGACATGCTGGCACCTCGGTAAAGGTTTGATAGTGATCGACGGTAATATAGCGCGGGCCGTTTTTGTTGAAGACAATCCGCTTAGCGCCGCGTTTGTTGCCCTGATAGTCTAAATCGGCTTCTTGGTACTGGTTACGTGGCAGGCGGTTTTCACGGTTGCCAAAGCGATCCCCACCGATCGATTTTCCCGGCAGGCTTTGCCAGAGCGAAGAGCCAGGTCGCCAGCCAGCGGCTTGAGCCTCTCGTTTTGTAACAAATCTGGCGGGCAGCTGGCCGGTTTGATTTAGGCTTTTTAGGATGTCGGTAAGCTCGCTAGCATTGGTTGCTGGGCGCAACTGGCGATTTAAGTTTTCTGCCACGCTCTGGCAAGAGGCCGCGTTAGCCAGGCCACAGCTCATCAGCAGTAAGGCCATTAATGATCGGTGCATTGAGTTTCCTTTTCAGGGTTATGTGTAATGTGTTTATTTAAACTACATCGGCATAAGTCTTGCTTGCGCGGTTGTGGCAAAGTGCCTTCTATGCTAGTTTCTTAGACCCTGACTTTTTTTGATGATCGCCATGGCTCAGACACTTTATGACAAACTTTGGCACTCGCATGTCGTTCGCACTGAAGACGACGGTACTTGCCTTATCTATATAGATCGTCACCTGGTGCATGAAGTCACCAGCCCACAGGCTTTTGAGGGCCTAAAGTTAGCGGGTCGCGGCCTATGGCGCAAGTCTTCAATTGTCTCGACGGCCGATCATAATACGCCAACTAATGATTGGGATAAGGGGATTCAAGATCCTATCTCGCGTTTGCAGGTGGAAACGCTGGACGCCAATATCAAAGAATTTGGCGCGCTGGCTTATTACCCGTTTAAAGACCAGAAACAAGGCATTGTGCATGTGGTTGGCCCAGAAGTTGGCGCAACCCTGCCAGGCATGACCGTGGTGTGTGGTGATAGCCATACCTCTACCCACGGCGCATTTGCCGCGCTTGCCCACGGTATTGGTACTTCTGAAGTGGAGCATGTAATGGCCACTCAAACGCTGGTGGCTAAAAAATCTAAAGCCATGCTGATCCGTGTGGATGGTGCGCTGGGCCGTGGTGTTACGGCAAAAGACGTGGCTTTGGCAATTATCGGTAAGGTGGGTACGGCTGGCGGCACTGGCTATGCGATTGAGTTTGGCGGTGAAGCGATCCGCTCCTTGTCGGTAGAGGGTCGGATGACGCTATGCAATATGGCCATTGAAGCCGGTGCGCGTGCGGGTATGGTGGCAGTGGATGAAAAAACCATCGATTACCTAAAGGGCCGTCCTTATTCGCCGAATGCCCAGCAGTGGGATGCGGCTGTAGCGCACTGGAAAACGCTGGTATCGGACGAAGGCGCAGTGTTTGATGCGCTCGTTACGCTAGATGCCGCTGCAATTGAGCCACAGCTCACATGGGGAACTTCTCCAGAGCAAGTCTTGGGGATTTCTGGCCGTGTGCCAGATCCAGCCAGCGAAGCTGATTTAGTAAAACGCGGCAGCTATGAGCGCGCGCTGCAATATATGGGCCTAGCTGCGAATACCCTGTTGACCGATATTCAGATTGATAAAGTATTTATCGGCTCCTGTACTAACTCACGCATCGAGGATTTACGCGCCGCAGCAGGCGTAGCTAAGGGTAAAACTAAGGCTGCCAATGTAAAACTGGTGCTGGTGGTGCCGGGTTCGGGCTTGGTAAAAGCGCAGGCTGAGGCCGAAGGGTTGGATAAGATTTTTATTGCGGCAGGTTTTGAGTGGCGTGAGCCAGGCTGCTCGATGTGTCTTGCCATGAATGCCGATCGCCTAGAGCCTGGCGAGCGCTGTGCATCCACTAGCAACCGTAATTTTGAAGGCCGTCAGGGTCAAGGTGGACGTACGCATTTGCTGAGCCCTGAAATGGCTGCAGCGGCGGCGATTGCCGGTCATTTTGTTGACGTGCGTCAGCTGGCTTAAGGGGAAACAACATGAAACGAATCGCAACGCTGCTGCTCATGTTTCTTATGCTAGGGCTGACTGCTTGTAACACCATGTCGGGCGTGGGTAAAGATATTAAAAAAGGTGGTGAAGCCATCGAAAAGGCGGCCAATAAATGAAAGCATTTACTCAAATTAATGGTTTGGTCTGCCCGCTGGATCGCGCTAATGTTGATACCGACGCGATTATCCCTAAGCAGTTTTTAAAATCGATCAAGCGCTCAGGCTTTGGCCCAAATCTATTCGATGAATGGCGCTATCTGGATCACGGCGAGCCAGGTATGGATAACAGTCAGCGTGTATCTAATCCAGAATTTGTGCTGAACTACCCGCGCTATCAGGGGGCAGAAGTGCTGCTGGCCAGAGATAACTTTGGTTGCGGATCAAGCCGTGAACATGCACCGTGGGCGATCGATGATTACGGTTTTCGTGTGGTGATTGCACCTAGCTTTGCTGATATTTTCTTTAATAACTGCTACAAAAACGGTCTGCTGCCGATTGTGCTGGACGGCGCTGTGGTGGATCAGTTATTTGCGGAAAGTGAAGTCAGCGTTGGCTACCGCTTAAATGTGGATTTACATGCTCAAACTGTTACCACGCCATCTGGGCAGGTGTTTAGTTTTGATGTTACCGGCCATCGTAAGCATTGCCTGCTGAATGGCTTAGATGAAATTGGCCTGACTTTACACCACGCTGATGAAATTAAAGCCTTTGAAAATCAGCGCCGCATTGATCAGCCTTGGTTGTTTTCCTGATTTTTTGCCTTTGGCATGCTTTACATCAACAACTGTCATCAATCTGCGTATAGTATCTAGGTTGTTTTACTTATTTCGGAATGCCTACAATCATGATTTTGCATAAATTTAAAAATCAAAATGAATTAAACCGCGTTGGTGCAGATTTATTACTCTCTATTGTGCGCTCAAAACCCAATGCTATTTTGGGAATGGCAACGGGCAGCACCCCAGTAGGTATTTATCAGGAAATGGTAAAAAGCTACCAGCAAGGTTTGGTTAGTTTTAAGGAAGTGACAACCTTTAATTTGGATGAATATGCAGGCTTGCCGGTGACGCATCCAGAGTCATATCGCAGCTTTATGCAAAGCCATTTATTTAATCATATCGACATTAAGCCAGAAAACACCTATGTGCCAAATGGGAATGCTGAAGATTTAGATGAAGAAGGTCGTCGTTATGATGAGCTGATTTATCAAAAAGGCTTGGTTGATATGCAAATCTTGGGCATTGGGCATAATGGGCATATTGGCTTTAATGAGCCAGATGAAGCGCTATCCCGTTTTACCCATAAAGTGACTTTAAAGCCAGAGACTCGTGAAGCAAATAAACGCTTTTTTAATAGCATTGATGAAGTGCCAACCCACGCATTAACTATGGGTATGGGCTCTATTTTGCACGCTAAATCAATTCTCTTAGTGGTAAAAGGCGCTGAAAAAGCGGAGATCCTCGATCGCACTTTAAATGGCCCAATCACAACCCAAGTGCCAGCTTCATTCTTGCAGACGCACCCACGGGTGATCGTATTAACAGATTGTGATGTAGATTATAAGCGTTCACATTCTTAATTTTGTTGTAGTCTGGTATAAAAACACCAAGGGTTTCAAGCCTGAGGTGTTTTTTTTTATTTAAATGTGAGTGGAATAAAATATGCGGGTCGTTTCTTGCACTTTTGCTCAACATGCAGAGCAAATTCTTTATATTTTTAACGAGGCTATTGCAAACTCTACGGCGCTGTATGATTACACGCCAAGGCCATTGGCTAGCATGGTGGCTTGGTTTGAGGATAAACAAAGCAATCAATTACCCGTGGTGGGAATTGAAAATGATGCGGGTGTTTTAGTTGGATTCGCATCTTATGGAGCATTTCGTGTGCGTCCTGCCTATAAATACTCGGTTGAGCATTCTATTTATATCCACCCAGAGCATAGAGGCCAAGGCCTAGGCAAAAAACTATTGCTGCTTATTATTGAACAAGCTAAGGCTCAGGGATATCACACTTTGATTGGTGGAATCGATAGCGATAATACCGCTAGCATTGCACTGCATGTGCAGCATGGTTTTATCCATGCGGGTACGATTAAAGAATCAGGTTTTAAGTTTGGTCGTTGGCTAGATCTGGCATTTTACCAACTTATTTTGGCAACACCGGAATATCCTGTTGATGGTTAATCAAAGGAGGGGTTGAGTTTGAAAAAGATGCTATTGCTGGGGATTATCTTTTTAAGCGCGTGTAGTAGCACGCCACCCAAAAATAAAACGCCTTATCCCGTCTCTAAATCATTGAATAATATCCAAGCGCAGGGCGCAGGGCTGGAAGTGGTGATGTATGCCTTGGGCTTATTGGATGTGAATTATCAATTTGGCGGGAATAATCCAGAAGCTGGCTTGGATTGCAGTGGCATGGTGAGTTTTGTGTATAAAAATGCCGTGGGAGCCGTACTGCCCCATAATGCGGCGCAAATTGCTAATTTAGCGCGGCCAGTTGCAATGGATCAATTGCAAGCAGGGGATTTGGTGTTTTTTAATACCTTAGGAAAATCTTTTTCACATATGGGGATTTACTTGGGGGATGGGCGCTTTATTCATGCGCCATCATCCAAGGGGAAAATTAGAGTGGAATCTTTAGCTAGCCCGTATTTTGCTCAGCGCTTTGAAGGTGGGCGTAGTTTGCTGGCGCAAAACTAGCATTAGCAAGGCTACTACGCCGTGTCGCGCCGTTGGCCTTGGGGTAAGGCGGTGAGCTTACCATCTGGTGCATACAGCGGGCTGTTGTGGCTGGCCTCTAGCAGCTGCTGCATAAAGGCATTGATGAGATGCTGACGGGTTTCTATAAGCTTGCCATTGCTGCTATTAAATGCTGCAGCTTGGCGTGAGGCTTCTAGCAAAGCTTGCCATTCAATGAGTGAGCTAGGTAGCTCTGCACTAAACCATGCGCTTATATCACTATTTGGGCTAAGGCCTTGTTCGGCAAAAAAGAGGCTTAGTGCTAAGCCCGCTTGTTCAGCATCTAACGCGGTGCTTTGTTTCTTTTGTGTGATGCTTACCAACTGATCTAGCTGATTGGCAATTAAATACTCTTGCTCTTCTTTAAGTAAGCTGAGTAAGTTTTGCATGCTGCATTTTGCCTGATCCAGTAGCGGTGGCAAAGTACTCAACGGCAGTGCCGTGCTTGATATCATTTTACTTGCCTAGTAGTTCTTGTGCGCTCTGGATGATTTTGCCAGCAATTGCCTCGGTACGCACGGTAAAACGCCCTTCACTAATTGCTTTTTTAAGCGATTCAACACGCTCCGCATCAAAAGTGGGCTTAGTACTTTGCTCTAGCTGGCTCAGTTTAGCTGCCAGTGGGTTAATGGTTACGCTATCCACGCTTGAGCTGCGCTCCGCACTTGCCGCGCCGTTGCTCGGAACACGATCATTGTTGCGGCTGAGCGTTGGGTTGAGTGGTTTTGATGAGTCGATTTTCATGGTATGTCTTCCTTCGTCACCGGCCAGTGTGACTTGCTATTACTGTCATTATGCCAAGTATCGACGCAAATCGTAAAAACTTTAGCAATCTGTCTGCATATAAGGCGTCTCTGATGTATTTTTATTGCTTTTTATTGATTTTCTTTCACGCTCGGACAGGCTTAGGGCATTATATGCCACAGATTGCTTAAACTAATTATCATGCAACGCTTTTAAATAAGCGATGCAATCATCAATGGGGATTCTGAATGAAGCAAAAATTTGTTTTAACCCTTATTAGCGCTGCTTTGGCATTGGGGGCGCACGCGGCATCTCGTTCTGGTTTGGATGTTGAACATTTCGATAAAAATGTTCGCGTGCAAGATGATTTGTATCTTGCCGTAAATGGTAATTGGTTAAAAAACACTGAAATTCCTGCAGATAAGCCATCACATGGCTCTTTTTTAATTTTAAGAGACCTTGCTGAATCACAGGTGCGCACTATTGTAGAAACCGCAGCAGGCCAAAAGGGCGCAGCCGGTTCTGCAGTTAAAAAAGTGGGCGATTTATATCAAAGTTATATGAATGAAGGGCTTATCGAGCAGCGCGGTTTGGCCCCATTACAAGCAACCTTATCCATGGTTGATGGTGTTAAAAATAATAAAGGGCTGGCGGCAGTATTGGCGTCATTTACGTCCTTAGGTATTCACACTCCTTTTGCTGCCTATATCGGGCAAGATGAAAAAAACTCAACGAGTTATATTGTTAATATCCATCAGTCCGGATTAAGCCTGCCAGACCGTGATTATTATTCAAAGCCAGATGCTAAGTTTGTTGCGGCACGCGTGGCATTAAATCTTTATTTTGAGAAGCTGCTGAAACTGTCGGGTGAATCCGCTGTAGATGCCGCAGCTTTGCTGGCGTTTGAAACTGAACTAGCGCAAGTGCAATGGACTAAGGTTGATAATCGCGATCCGCATAAAACCTATAATAAAAAGACACAGCTTGAATTAAATCTCCTTGCGCCTAATTTTGCATGGGCTGATTATTGGCAGGCGATGGGTTTGGCAGATAAAGCGGAGCCTGTCATTGTTTCTCAGCCAAGTTATATTAAGGCGGTAGGTGATATTTTAGCTAAAACACCCATATCCACTTTAAAGGCTTGGTTAACGTTTAAGGCTTTAGATCAATATGCCAATGCCTTGCCAAAGGCTTATGCTGATTTGGCCTTTGATTTTCATGGCAAAGCATTGTCAGGTGTGCCGGAGCAAAAGCCGCGTTGGAAAAAAGCCATTGCGGCTACCAATAGTAGTTTAGGTGAGGCCGTGGGGGAGTTATACGTCGCCAAATACTTTACACCTGATGCCAAAGTTAAAATGGATGTGATGGTTAATAATTTATTAGCTGCTTATCGTCATTCCATTAAAGATCTAACTTGGATGAGCCCAGAAACAAAGGTTAAGGCTCAGGAAAAATTGGCTAAATTTACAGTGAAAATTGGCTATCCAGAAAAATGGATCGATTACTCTACGCTAGAGATTAAACCCGATGATTTGCTGGGTAATTTACAGCGCTCCCAGCGCTTTGAATTCGCGCGTGAAGTGGCAAAACTAGGCAAGCCTATTGATCGTAAAGAATGGGGAATGACGCCGCAAACGGTGAATGCTTATTACAATCCAAGCATGAATGAAATTGTATTTCCTGCCGCTATTTTACAAGCGCCATTTTTTAATCCTTTGGCCGATGATGCAGTGAATTACGGTGCCATTGGTGGCGTAATTGGTCATGAAATCTCACATGGTTTTGATGATCAAGGCAGCCAATTTGATGGCGATGGTAATTTAGTGAATTGGTGGGGTAAGCAAGACGGCGTAGCTTTTAAAGCACTCACAAGTAAATTGGTTGCTCAATACGATGCCTATGAACCTATTGCAGGTAAGCATGTGAATGGGCAACTTACCTTGGGTGAAAATATCGCTGATCTATCTGGCTTGGCGGTGGCTTATAAGGCTTATCAATTGTCTTTGGGCGGTAAGCCTGCAGTTAAACTTGAAGGGCGTACGGGTGAGCAGCGCTTTTTCTTGGGCTGGAGCCAAGTTTGGGCTAGCAAAATGCGCGAGCCGATGACTTTGCAATTACTCTTGAGTGATCCGCATAGCCCTGGTGAATTTAGGGCTAATGGTGCGGCGGTAAATAGTGATGCTTTCTATGAGGCTTTTGGTGTAAAAGAAGGCGACGCGATGTATAAGCCAAGCTCGGAGCGTATTCGTATCTGGTAAGCGTGGTGAAATAAGGCATCAGGGTTTAGATGCCTTATTTATTCGGGGCATAGATAGTTATTACGGCGGCAGATCATTCCTCAAAGAGATGGTCTGCCGCTGGTTTTCAATTGTTTTTCGCAAAGGTGCAGCGCATTAGTGTGCTAGCGCTGGCAGCGGTTTTTTACAATTGATCAGCCTTGAATACGGAAGGTGCGTGGGAATGATGTGTTGGTTTGTGGCCCAAACCAGCGATTAAATATTTGCTCTGCTTCACCGGTTTTTTCTGATTCAATTAATGATTCATTAACGATGTTCATTAGGCGTTTTTCACCTAATTTAGTAGCGATGGCCAGAATTTCGGTGGTGTTAGAGAAATTAGAAATCTCGTACTGTGATTTGTTTGGCATTTTGTTCAATGCCGCAGCCAAAGTTGGCTCGTCATTCATGACTGCGTCGATAATGCCTTGATCCAGTGCGCGTGTTGCATCAGGGATGTCTGCAAACGTGGTGATGCTGGCCTTAGGGTAAAGCTTACGGGAGGCGCTTTCGCCTGTTGTCCCTTTGGATGCACCAAGGCGGGCATTGGCAAGGGATTCGGACGTTGGGTAACGGCCTTTACGGCTTAATGCTTTTTGTGCTGCAACAAAATAGCCAAGGCTGCAGCTGACTTCGCGCTCACGCTCTGGGGTTTTGGTAAAAGCGGCGACTAAAATGTCAACTTTGCCAGCTTTCAAGCTTGCAATACGTTCGCCAGGGTGTAAGTCCAGCACTTGTAGTTTAACGCCCATTCTTTTTGCAATGAATGATGCATAATCAATGTCGTAACCTGAAAAGGTTTGATTGTCATTTCGTCTGGCAAAGGGTGGGTTGTCAGGTAATATACCTACGATCAAAACTCCCCGTGCTTTAACGGTGTCGAGTACATCGGCATGGGCCATCAGACTGATAGCGCTTAATAAACTTGCGATAAATATACGTAGCATAAATAACCTTGATCACCGTTTATTTGAATCAGCGATGATATTTTTCAAAAGTTGAATGGGCCAATGTCAGATAAAATGGCCTTATTTATTTAGAAAAACAGCAAGTCATTAGGAATGACGGCTTGCTTATCCTCCGAGAACTCAGTCATTTTATACGTGAACCGGCGTAAAAATGAAGGTTTATATTTTTTCTTTGATGCACATTTTATTTTTAATCCATCTAGCTGCGCTTATTTATATGTAAAACATAAATAATACGTTTTGTTTATCTTTTGTCTACTTATCCATCCTAGGGCAATAGTGTATAGCTATTCAGTGATGATGAACGACATATATAGTTAATATTGATTGGTGTGGCACGTAATGGATGCATCTTCCATCATGCTGCTCCAGATTTATTTAAATGGCATATTTAAATGGCATATTTAAATAAATTTTTTAATATTGATAAGGAGATATCCCGCTTATATTGATCTTAATTAATACTGTCTGTTTAAGAAGCCTCAGATCAAAGCCAGCGGCTAGAATAGTTAAAGCTTCAAACACTGGGCCGCCTATAAAAAAGTCAGGGCAACTCAGTTTTGTTGATAGCGAGCAAGCGCTTGAGAAAAAGCTTACTGGGCGTGAGCAATTTTTAGCTCAATTAATATTTTCAAAGCTTTACTGGTGGATCCCGACTTTAGAGTGGGCAGTAAGTCTATACGACAGCAGATTGAGGCACAGGGAGCGTGGTCTGTGACTCCCTGCAAAGGTAATTCAATCAAAGGCCATGCGGATTTAGATCGAGGATTATATTGTTGCCGACATTGGGTCGAGAGTGCATTTGCATGACTGAAACATTACCAAGCAGCGGCATGTCTATACGATAAATTAAAACAGAATGAGGAAAGCGTTATCGCCATGGCATGTACGTATTTAGGGTTGCCAATGTGAAGCGCTAGCAGGCCCTAGTTTAGGGTCCCTCATTTTCAATATTTGATGCCAGTCTGAGCATAAAAAATACTAAGGAAAATATTCTAGGGGTAGCTGCTTGCTGCGCTCAATAGTGAACTAGGTGCAGCAAGCAGCGCCGCTATGGTGGTTCTGGGATGATTTTTTTGCGGGTAAGCTTGGTGAGTAAGGCGTACGGCTTAAAGGAATCATTCCTTTATGGTTTACCAAGTGGTATGGCCTCAGGGTGGAATAGGTGGTTTTGTAGCGCCTGCATGGCTGTTTGCCTAGATAGGGAGATATGCATACAGGCGGTGATCATGGATGTGACGAGTGTTGGGTCAAGGCTTTTAAGAAACATGTGAGGTGATAGTTCGCCTTTAAACATTTTTTGCGCCTCTCCCCATGCTTGCAAGGTGCCTTGATGGCCTAGACAGCGGTAAAGAAAGGCGGTAACAGGGGAGGCGTTTAGGTCTAGCGCGGCTTCTTCTGATCGTCCTTGATCAAAGATTTGCAATAGCTCTTGATTGATATCCGCTGCGGTGTTGGCTTCTGGTAGGTAGTCTTCGGCACGCTCTGGTTTGCCATTGCTATGACGTATATCGCCCAGAAACATCGATATTGGCCCATCCCCGCCTGTTGCCATTGCAATCGCTTCAAGCATGGCAATGGTGGTGAGCTTGGCTGCCAAGAAATCGCAAGAAAAATAGATGTTGCGGCGGGCGGCAGCTTGTAAGTGCTGTAGATTTTCGTTTGAGGGCTGCTGCTCATACTGATGGAAAATGGCTTTCTCTTTTAGTCCTTGTAAAAATATTTCCATACGCAGCAGTGCCGCGCGATAGTCTTGTAGGGTGTAAGCGCCAACAGCATTCAGTGGGACATTTGATTCTTCTATCAGCAGCCAAGTAGAGGATAAAAACACTCTGGGGCGGCTCTGGGCAAATTCCATAACGTCTTGGTTGCTAAGGCTAATGGCATCTTGCATGACTTCATTAACATAAGGGCCGTAGGTTTCTACATCGTGCATGCCGAGTAGCTGGCGGCTTTGCTGGTGGATTTGTGCCGCGAGTTGCTGGGTTGCGGCATCATCCCTAAATGGAATGGTGGCTTCAATACAGGCCGCAATAGCGATTAGATCGCTGAGCGGTAACCAAGGTTTAAGCAGGCTGACGGCAACCACGGCGCTTAAAAATTCATTCATGCCACCATGAGGAGGGAGCACTCCGCCGGGGGTAAAGCTAAATAGTGCTGCACACATACTGACCAGTTGATTGGGGAGCGGGTCTGGCAGCGTAAATTCATTGTTTTTGAGTTGGCAAATATTGTTTAAAAGTGCGCCGGTGTTCTGAGGGAAGCCCCAGTCTAGCTGGTAGTAAACTAAGTCATGAAACAGTGCGGCAAGTTGTGCCCGTGGCCGTAGGCCTTCGCAAAGCTGGAATACATGGTCGGCCGTGTGATATTTGCGGGTGGTATTTTCCATTGCACGGTGCACTAAAATGGCCAGCCGTTCAATATCTGGCATCGGCACATCAACTGACATTTGCTGAAAAGATTCGCTGAAGATATGGATAATGCGGTTGATTTTTGAATTACTCATTCTGGCCTCTTACTTTTGCGTCATGACAATTAAATCGCTCTGCTCACCCTTGCTAAGCCGATCAAGGTGCAAGGTGAGTAGCGGATCCTGAGGATATTGCTGTGCCAGCTGATTAAAATCATTCGCTGTAGCGGCCCCATCAACCATAGCCTGATACAGCTTGCAGTATTGCTCTAGCGGCGCATAGTTGGCTACTCGCTGGCTGGTGACTGGCTCAAAAACCTGTAGTGGTTGGCTTTTTCCTTTCAGTATGAGTCGGCCTATAGGGCGAACTTCTGCATGCGAGCAGCCACTTAGAGTAGCCTGCGAAAGGCAGATGGTGGTGCCAAGGTGCTTATTCACGCTTTCAAGTCTCGACGCGGTATTTACGGCGTCGCCCAGTGCACGGTAGTCAAATAAAGTACGCCCTCCAAAATTACCCACAATCACTTCACCAGAATGGATGCCAATGCGTGTTATGCCAAAGGGGGTGCCTCTGGCATTGAGCGCGGCAGAATAATCGCTGGCAAAAAGATCCATTTCTAGTGCGCAATTTAACGCTCGGCTTTGGTGATCGGCCTGCGTTACGGGGGCAGAAAACATGATCGCCAATGCATCGCCCACAATCCGATCTAGTGTGCCTTCATATTTAAAAGCAATGGCGATCATTTGATCCAGATAATCATTAAGCAGGGCCACGGCATCAGCTGGGTCGAGTTTTTCCATTAACGCGGTGAAATTGGCGAGGTCGGTAAATATAAAGCTGCATTCTTGCCGTCGCCCACCCAGCGCCATTGAATCGGGGTTGGCGATCAGATGGCTGACTCGGTTTGGGGATACATAGCGGGAAAAAGCTTGCTTAATCCAGCGCTGTTTGCGCTCGCTCTGCCAGTGGTGAATCAAGCTGCCTAGAGTAAATGTTGTAATGAAGATCAAGGCTGGAGTTACCGTATCCAGTAGTAAAGCGTGTTGGCGAAAGGTATACCAGCCAAGTAGTTGAAGGATCAGTAAGCCAATTAGTGTGATGCTTGCCGCAAATAGCGCCCGAAATCTCATTGTGAGTAGGCCAATGGCGAGCGCTCCCAATAGGCTAATGATACTTTCTGTGGATCTAGCCCAACCAGGGCGCTGTAAAACGCTGCCGCTGCTAATTTGTTCCAGCATCTGGGCATGTACTTCAACACCAGGAATAATTTGCCCCAGTGGGCTAAAACGTAAATCCATCAGCCCCTGAGCCGAGCTGCCAATTAAAATCATTTTCCCTTTAAGTGTTGGGGCTGGGATTTGCCCTGCTAGCAGCTTCCATGCACTTAGGTAGCGGGCAGGATCTGGCTTGGCATAATGAATCCAAGCCTCGCCGTGTTCTGTTAGCGGAATGGTAAAGGAGCCAATACGCAGCGTATCTGGCTGGCCATTTGCTAGCGTTTTTATAATATAGTTTTGCCCGCCTTGGGCAACGCGTAAGACTTCTGCATCCAGCGAGGGCACCAGCTTATTGCCAAGTTTAAGTAGCAATGGAATGCGGCGCACTATCCCGTCTTGGTCTGGAATAAAGTTGAGTGCGCCATTGCCGCTGGCTGCATACTCAAATGCGGGCAGTGCAACAATGGCGCTTTGAAAAGAATGCAGCCAGCGGCTGGGCTCTGGGCCTGCATAGACATAACGATATTGTGGTGTGCTTTGTTGCTCCGGCCCAGTTTCACGTCTGACGGTAAGTCCTAAAACCACCGGCGCGGTTTTGATGCTCTGCGCAAAAATAGTATCGTGATTGGGTAGCGCGGTGAGCGTGCTTTTCAAGGGCTCTTGTAGCGACCAAAGCTCAGCCATTGCTTGCGGCGAGCTGTGATCTGCCTCAGCAAAAACCACGTCAAAGCCAATCGCTGCTACCTTGGCCTCTTGCAGCTTATTGATAATGGCCGCCAGCCGAGTTCGCGGCCACGGCCATTGCCCAAGGCGGGCTAGGCTTTCATCATCAATATC
The DNA here is from genome assembly GCF_025352645.1 of Iodobacter sp. Taxonomy (GTDB): domain Bacteria; phylum Pseudomonadota; class Gammaproteobacteria; order Burkholderiales; family Chitinibacteraceae; genus Iodobacter. The sequence continues at coordinate 29,786 of NZ_JANXSO010000001.1, forward strand.
GATAATTTGCACTGCTAAGCCAGTGCTATGGCGAGCAGACCCGTGTTGATACTGATCGAATAATTGATTGCGTAATGTTTGTAAGGGAGTGAGATCAGCCCAAAGTATTGCCAGAGCTAGTATGAGCGCGGCAATAGGCAGAAAAACATTGGCAGACTGAATTGAGAATTTGTGCATAGCTTTAATGGAGCTAAGTCTATCCTTACATAGGTCTATTGATTTTTAGCCGAGTTGCTTAATAAAATCTATATTGGCTGGTAGTTTGACGATTTTAACAGCCATTACTAATAAAACCAGCAGACAGGGCTTTGTTTGTGTGTTTTTTTACTATCGAGCAACTAGGCTTGTTAGCGCCGTAAACCGCATAGTTAAACGGTCATAGACCGGCTCAATACAAACACTCCGCGCTGTGGTGAGACAGTTATCAGAGGTGGGGGAAATCACTACACGATTGCTTACAATTGTATGCTAAGTTTAAAATCACGGGTGTAGATTGAGTGGGAGCAAATCATGTTTAAGTATGTGGTGTTAAGTAGTTGCGTACTTTCTTCGGCGCTATGGGCTGGGGAGGTGCCGATAGGATGGGTGAAAAATGTCACGGGCGATGCTACGGTCAGTAGCAATGGCGTGTTGATAAAGGCGGAGCCAGGTACAGCGGTCTTGCAGGGTAGTGTGTTGCGTACTGGTGCTAAAAGCAGCATGGGCATTACTTTTAAAGATGAAACCATTATGTCTTTTGGCCCAAATACACAAATGAGTGTTGATGAATACCTGTATGCCCCTGCACAGGGGCAGCTTAGCCTTGTTGGCAAACTAGCAAAGGGCACAATGAATTATGTGTCCGGAATTATTGCTAAATTACAGCCCGATGCCGTTGCTGTGAGCACTCCAGTTGGCATTATTGGCGTGCGCGGCACACAATTTGTGCTGAAAGTTGAGGAGTAAGGCATGGTGGCTGGAATTTTTCGCTCATTGATTATCCCTAGCGTGCTGGCATTATTGCTGCAGGCCTGCGCATCTGAATCTTATATTGTGCTGCTAGAAAACCCTGATGGGCATACTGGTGCGGTAACGGTGAGTGGCTCAAAAGGTAAACAGCTGATTAAAACGGCAGGGGATGGCGCATTACTGGATGGATCACAGGCTCCAGCTCCAGTTGCGGCAGATAAAATCCGTAAAGACTTTGGTGAAGCCATGGCAGCAAGGCCCCAAATTCCTAAGCGTTTTATTTTGTATTTTCAGTCTGATGCTACTTTAACGATAGAGTCAGAAGGGCAGTTGCCAGCAATTATCGCCGAAGCCGCTGGCCGCCCTGTTGTGGATGTTTCTGTAGTTGGCCATACGGATACGATGGGCAAGGCCGATGATAATGCAGCACTGGCGCTGGTGCGGGCCACAGTAGTGGCTAATTTGTTAAAAGAAAAAGGGATGAAGTATCACGATATGACTATCGAATCGCACGGTGAGCGTAATTTGCTGGTGTCTACACCGGATGAGGTGTACGAGCCTAAAAATCGGCGAGTTGAGGTTTCTGTGCGCTAAGAGTGTGTTGTAGTAATAAGCATTAATTAAAAAAAGCCCGCTTTTATAAAGTGGGCTTTTTTGTGGGTGGGTGCTTAAACCGATGGCAGCAAGTTTGGCAGGCTGAAGTGATTAAACGCAGCACGGCTGATCATGGCGGCGGCTTTTTCGATATCTGGCGCAAAGAAGCGGTCTTTATCGTAGAAAGTCACCTCGGCGCGCAAGATGGCCTTGGCGGCTTCTAGCTTGGCCGATGCTTTTGCTGGCGCTCTAAAATCCACGCCTTGGCAGGCGGCTAGCAGTTCAACCGCCAGAATACCTGCGGTATTTTCACTCATGTCTTTTAAGCGGCGCGCAGCAAAAGTAGCCATAGACACATGGTCTTCTTGGTTGGCCGATGTAGGCAGGCTGTCCACGCTGGCTGGATGGGCCAGTGATTTGTTTTCTGAAGCCAGTGCCGCGCCGGTGACCTGAGCAATCATAAAGCCTGAATTTACCCCGCCGTTATTCACTAAGAAGGCAGGTAGCTTGGATAAGTGGCTGTCGATCAACAGCGCCATGCGGCGCTCAGACAGTGCGCCAATTTCTGCAATGGCCAAGGCCAAATTATCTGCAGCAAAGGCCACTGGCTCGGCGTGGAAATTACCGCCAGATAAAATCACATTGTCGTCAGCAAACACCAGCGGGTTGTCGGAAACGGCGTTGGCTTCGGTTAGCAGCGTATCGGCTGAGTTGCGGATTTGCGTAAGGCATGCGCCCATCACTTGAGGCTGGCAACGTAATGAATACGGGTCTTGTACCTTGCCGCAATTGGCGTGGGCTTCGGCGATTTCGCTGCTGCTTCCAAGTAAATCGCGATAGAGTGCGGCAGAATCAATCTGGCCTTGATGGCCGCGCACCGCATGAATACGTGCATCAAAGGGGGTGCGGCTCCCCATAGCTGCTTCGACCGATAAGCCACCGGCTACCGATGCGGCAATAAATAAATCTTCCGCAGCAAACAGGCCTTCTAGTGCAAAAGCGGTGGAGGCTTGTGTGCCATTAAGTAGCGCTAAGCCTTCTTTTGGGGCGAGTACAATGGGGGCAAGGCCAGCAGCTTGCATCGCGGCTGCGCCTGTTACACGTTTGCCATCAACAAACGCTTCGCCTTCGCCAATTAAAACCGCGCTCATATGGGATAGCGGTGCCAAATCGCCTGAAGCACCTACCGAGCCTTTTTGCGGAATCACTGGATAAATTTGATGGTTAAACAGGGTAATCAGCGCTTCAATCACTGAGCGGCGAATGCCAGAAAAACCACGCGCCAGCGAGTTGATTTTCAGCGCCATCAGCAAGCGCACGGTGCCGTTTTCCATCGGCTTGCCAATGCCCGCTGCATGCGAAAGCACGATGGAGCGTTGCAGCAGCTCCAGCTCTTCCGTCGCGATTTTAGTACTAGCCAGTAAACCAAAGCCGGTGTTAATGCCATAAACCGTGCGCCCTTCAGTCAGAACGCGTGCCACGGTAGCGGCGGCGGCATCAATGCCAGCATGGGCCGATACATCCAGCGCCAGGGTGGTGATGTCATTACGGGCAATTTTGCGTAAGTCCGCTAGCGTTAGCTGACCTGGTTTGATGGTGAATGTGCTCATTTCTTTATCCAGTGTGTTTGTATTTTATGTGGCAAGGGTATGTAGGGTGGGCACCTGTGCCCACGGGGCGGTGGCAAAATTTGCCGCTTATGGAGATGAATCCATGGCACGCGTCATCACGAATTCTCGCCACGCGTGGGCACAAAATCGTGCCCACCCTACATTTTTTTATGTGCTCTGTGTCTACAGATCTTAGGGTTTGCAACGCTGCCTTTTACTTCAGCATCGGCAAATCTAAGCCCTGCTCTTTGGCGCAGTTTTTGGCGATATCGTAGCCTGCGTCGGCGTGGCGCATGACGCCGGTGCCGGGGTCGTTCCACAATACGCGGCCCAAGCGCTTGGCTGCGGCGTCCGTGCCGTCAGCTACAATTACTACGCCTGAATGCTGCGAAAAGCCCATGCCTACGCCGCCGCCGTGGTGGAGCGACACCCAGGTTGCGCCGCCTGCGGTATTTAAGAGCGCGTTTAAGAGCGGCCAGTCGGATACGGCGTCCGATCCATCTAGCATGGCTTCGGTTTCACGATTTGGGGATGCCACAGAGCCAGAGTCGAGGTGATCACGGCCAATCACAATCGGCGCTTTTAACTCGCCATTTTTAACCATTTCATTAAAGGCCAGCGCAAGGCGGGCGCGATCTTTTAGGCCTACCCAGCAAATACGCGCTGGCAAGCCTTGGAAGGCGATGCGTTCACGCGCCATATCTAGCCAGTTGTGCAGATGTGGGTTATCCGGGATCAGCTCTTTGACTTTGGCATCCGTTTTGTAAATATCTTCCGGGTCGCCCGATAGCGCTACCCAGCGGAAAGGGCCGATGCCTTCGCAAAACAGCGGGCGTACATAGGCGGGCACAAAGCCGGGGAAGTCAAATGCGTTTGTTACGCCTTCTTCCAGCGCCATTTGGCGGATGTTATTGCCGTAATCGACCGTTGCCGCGCCACGCGCTTGTAAATCCAGCATCGCTTGCACTTGCTTGGCCATCGATTGTTTGGCAGCTTTGGTCACGCCAGCTGGGTCGGATTTCTGTGCCTCACGCCATTTGGCAATATCCCAACCCTGTGGCAAATAGCCGTGTACGGGGTCGTGCGCTGAAGTTTGATCGGTGACAACATCGGGGGTAATGCCACGGGCAACCAGCTCGGCAAACACATCAGCGGCATTACCTAATAGGCCAACGGATACCGGCTTGCCGGTCTCTTTTGCATCGGCCACGATGGCTAGCGCTTCATCAAGGGTGGTCGCTTTGCGGTCTACATAGCGCGTCTTCAGGCGGAAATCGATGCGGGTTTCATCGCATTCCACTGCAATCATCGAAAAGCCAGCCATGGTGGCAGCCAGTGGCTGAGCGCCGCCCATGCCACCCAAGCCGCCGGTCAAGACCCAGCGCCCCTGCGCAACGCCGCCAAAATGCTGCTTGGCCATGGCCACAAAAGTCTCGTAAGTGCCTTGCACAATGCCTTGGCTGCCGATGTAAATCCAGCTGCCCGCAGTCATCTGGCCGTACATCATTAGGCCTTTTTTATCCAACTCGTTAAAGTGCTCCCAATTGGCCCAGTGAGGAACCAGATTGGAGTTGGCCAGTAGCACGCGTGGCGCATCAGGGTGCGATGGAAACACGCCCACCGGCTTGCCGGATTGAATCAGCAGCGTTTGATCGTCTTCCAGCCGAGTCAGCACTTCCAGAATCTTGTCGTAGCATTCCCAATTACGCGCCGCACGGCCAATCCCGCCGTAAACCACCAAGGATTGCGGATACTCGGCCACTTCGGCGTCGAGATTATTTTGAATCATGCGAAAAGCGGCTTCAGTCAGCCAGCTTTTACAAGTCAACTCGCTACCGCGTGGCGCGCGAATAACGCGGGAAGGATCATGGCGTGGGTCAGTCATGGTGTGGCTCCAGTTGGTGAAGAAAGGTCAGTAATTTGTAGGGTGGGCACAGGTGCCCACCCTACGTTTATCAATGCTTAAAATCTCTGCAAATCGCCCATGCCAATCTGGCGGCGGCTTTTGCGCCGTGGCTGTCGGTATCAAACAGCGGGTTGAATTCCACCAGATCAGCAGCAACTAGTTTGCCGCTGGCAGCCAGCAGACGGCTAAGGTGCTCGATCACGCTGATTTCCACGCCAAAGCCTGCGGGGGCAGAGACGGCGGGCATTTGTGCTGCGGGCAATACGTCTAAATCAATCGTCAGATACACCACATCGACTTGATCGATAAAGCTTTGTAGCTGAGCCTGTGTTTCTGTTAGCTGCCACGGCGTCATGTCGGTATCGAGCCGCCATGAGGCTTTGAGCCGTTCTGCTGTGGCAAACAGCGCTTGGGTATTAGCCGTTTCGGCCACACCCATACAGAGGTAGTGAAAATCTTGCCCACGTTTGGCGCATGCAGCGGCGATTTGGGCGAAGGGCGTGCCGGATGTGGGCTCCGCCGCTTCTCGCAGATCAAAATGCGCGTCGAAATTCACAATGCCGATGCGCTGGTTTGGGTAAACGTTGGCAATCCCTAGCCAGTGGCCGTAAGCCGTTTCATGTCCGCCACCCAGCACAAGTGATAGATGACCGGCCTGAATATGTTGGCTCACCGCAGTGGCAAGGCGTTGGTGGGCGGCATCTAAATCACCCTCTTCACAGGCCACATCGCCAGCGTCGTAAAGCGGTAGAGTGGGGTGATAAGCCAGATTCGCCAGCGCCTTGCGTAAAGCCACAGGCCCAGCCACGGCACCGACGCGCCCCTGATTGCGGCGTACGCCTTCATCACAGGCAAAACCAAGTAGTGCAATACCTGCAGGCTGATTTACAGCTAAGGGCTGCACCACTTGATGCCAGCGCCGCGCCGCATCGCCTTCAGCAGTATCAATACGCCCAGTCCAGACGGTCATGGTTTTTAATCCTAATCAGTAAACCTAAATCTTGAACCACAGAGGACACAGAGAACACAGAGAACACAGAGTTTCACGGAGGAAACCTGACTTGTAATGTTTTTCTCCGTGATCCTCCGTGTTCTCCTTATCTCCGTGGTTCAAGGTTTGGGTGTTTGTTAAAAAGAGCCTCTAAATACTCGCTGTTTGAGTAGCGGCGTGCCTAGGCTGTAGATGATTTCTGCTGGGTGGTCGATATTCCAGACTAAAAAGTCTGCGACAAATCCTGCTGCTAGCTGGCCGTGTGTCACTGCGCGCCCCAGTGCTTGAGCTGCGTGGCGGGTGGTGCCGGTGAGGGCTTCTTCTGGGGTAAGGGCAAACAGCACACAGGCCTGATTCATGGCAAGGCGGATAGAGGCAAAAGGGCTGGTGCCGGGATTCAGGTCGGTTGATACCGCCATCGGTACGCCAGCTTCTCGCAGTGCGGCAACCGGTGGTTTCTGAGTTTCGCGTAAAAAGTAAAATGCGCCGGGTAGCAGCACCGCCACCGTGCCAGCGGCCTGCAGCGCGGCAATGCCTGCATCGTCGAGGTGTTCGATATGGTCGGCGGATAGGCCGTTAAATTCGGCTATTAGCTCTGCACCGTGCAGATTGGATAGTTGTTCTACATGGCCTTTTATTTTTAAGCCGTGTTTCTTTGCGGCTTCAAACACGCGGCGAGTTTGCGCGGGGCTAAAGCCAACGCCTTCACAAAATACATCCACCGCTTCGGCCAGATCCTCGCTGACGGCGGCAGGCAGGATGCGCGAAATCACTTCATCTATATATGCATCGCTGCGCCCTGCAAATTCAGATGGCACAGCGTGCGCAGCGAGTAGAGTGGTGGCAATTTCTACTGGATAGTTGTCAGCAAAGGATTTTGCTACGCGCAGTTGTTTTAGCTCGTCATATAGGCGCAGCCCATAGCCAGATTTAATTTCCAGCGTAGTGACGCCCTCATCCATTAGAGCCTGCAGCCGTGGCAGGCTAGCTGCACATAAATCGGCCTGCGATAAATGACGCGTGGCATTAACGGTAGAAACAATCCCACCTCCCTCGCTGGCAATCTGCTGGTAGGGCACGCCGGTCAGGCGTTTTTCCCATTCTGCGGCGCGGTTGCCGCCGTACACCAGATGGGTGTGACAATCGATCAGGCCAGGGGTAATCCATAGGCCAGCCACATCAAGTACTTCACCACGTAAGCCAAATTCAGCTAGCGCCTCTACCTGCGGCAAGATGGCATAGATCTCTTCGCCCCGAATCCATAGTGCGTGATCATTTAAAACGCCATAAGCCGCTGGCTGTTGCGGATCCATGGTGGCAAGACGGGCATTAATCCATAGCGATTCGGTAGGCTGGCTCATGTGGACTCTGTATGGTGAGTAATTGTATATACATTTACTCATTCTAGGCTTGATGTCAAGCAGGGAAAGCCGTGTTTGCGCTATTTACTAAAGTATAAAAAGCAAAATAGCTTAGCGTGGTATGGGATATATCGGGCCGCAGCTAGTGATTTGCTTGCGCTGTGCTGGAGTGCATAAGTTTGATTTTTATATAAAACAGCGACTTATCTATTTGTTAGTCTTTTATTCTTAAGCCTTGCTTGACCTAGTCAGTGATGCCCCGTATATTTCGGCCTCTCGCTGCAGCACACACAGCAACACAGCAACACAGTGTTCAAGCCGCAGCGAATGATCTTTAAAAAAATACAGTCGATGAGTGTGAGTGCTTGATTCGGAAGCGAAACAAGTGCTTGCATTAGTAAGGAGTAACCAGCGATGGTTGCTCTGAATAAAGTAAGCCAGTAAGTACTAGCTTAGCGATTAAACTAAAGAGTTTGATCC
>NZ_JANXSO010000047.1 GCF_025352645.1 Iodobacter sp.
AGAAACCGCAACGCAATGGCTTTGGACTTACAATAACGAACGTCCGCATATGGGATTGGGCGGCATCACCCCGAAACAAAAACTGGCATTACATGCCTAGCCTCTACTTTTAAGTGAGCTTAAAAACGGGGGGATTACCGCGACATGATGAGTAACCAGCCCCCTGAGTAAGTTGGAATCCCTGAAAAGAGAGTATCTCAACTATCCTGACACAGGGGGCGTGCTAGCGCACCATAAAGCCTTATTACCAACACTATTACTCTCTAGATATACAAAAAACACAAAGTACGCGAGCGCATTAGAAAGAGAATATTGCTTTCCATTTTTACACTCCACCCCTTATTTCAATCCTATCAACTTAAGCAATCTGCCATTCTTAGGGCCGGTGCAACCGAGTAATGCTGAAAAAAATGCGGGTTTCACTCGCCCTAAGATGTTTCAACGCTTGCAATAGATAGATCTAAGTTAATCGCTTAAGGTTTAACGATCCACAGTGCCCTTAAGTTGATAGGATTACCCTTTATTTGTGTGTCTTTGTTGGTTGTGCTACCTATCACAGCACAACGACTATTCATTTTAAAAGCTTACTTCAAATCAAACTGCACCCGTGACTTTTTATCTTGGCTGCTATTAAATTTGGCTTTAACCACAAACATCCTAGCCTCCTCCACCCCTGCGGTTAGTAAGGCCGCTTTCACCAATAAAGCACGCCTCAAGCCAAGAGCGTATAGATCATCATCTTTTACCTCGATATGCTCGGTCATTAATTTTTCCATCTCTACAATAGAGAGCGATTTATCAAAGCCAATCAGGTTAGTCGGCTTTGCAAAGGTTTCTTTCTTATAGGCCTGCTCTAGCAAATAAGGATATTCATCCTTTGTCAGTGCTAACTGGCTATCATCGTCAAGATATTGAGCGTTTTCTGATAATTTTGCCAACTTTAAAGCAAGTACTTTTCTTTGTAAGATTCTCTTCTTTAACGCTTCTCGATCAATAATTGGATCTAAGTAACTTCGAATATCCAGTTTTAAAGCTGGGCGATCCTTCAGTATCTCAGCTAACTTCTTAATACTTTTTATAGCCATCTCATCTGTTTTTTCACTACCATCAATAAAGGTAATATGTGATAGCGTAATATTTTCCCCTCCAAAGCTATTAGCTAATACATCAAAGGGGGCGGTCACCATTTTCTCCATAAGATTAGAAATGACCTGTAAAACAATTCCACTGACACTAAAATCAGGGTCATCTAAAGAGCCCTCAATCGGGATATTTAAATTAATTTGCCCTCGGCGATCCGTTAATAATGACAACGCTAATTTAACGGGAAGCGTAGTTGCGGTTTCACTCGCTATTCTGTCATCACTTAAAATAAATTGGTCTAAAAATAATTTATTATTTGATAATAATTTATTATTTTCAATTTTATAAGAAATATCCATAGATAACTTGCCTTTCTCTATCCCATAGCCAGCGTATTTACTGGAATATGTTGAGGCAGAAGCTAAATCATAACTTTTCACTCCACCTTTAAGATCAAGAAATATTTTCTTAGCCAATGGGTTAAACGCCCCACTTACCTTAACAGGTGCAACCTTATCTACAAATCCATGTAGATCTAATTGTGCCAATGCGTTGTCTGCACTAGACAAGCCATTAATCACCCCAGCCATGCCGGTTAAATTAGCGGTAAAGTTAGGTTTAATAAAGAAATCACTATAGCGAATATCCCCATTACTAAAGACAATCTTCTGAATATTGATTGGCGCTAAAGAAGCTGTATTGTTAATTACAGGAACAGCTGCCGTGACTGAACTCGCCTGCTGCACATTGGCAACCGATACTTGCTTACCACCACGCACCAAAATATCTTGTAAATTTAAACGCCCAGTAGGTGACAAAATCAATCGAGAGTAAAAATTATCTAAAGCAAGCTCAGCAATATCAACGCGCAACGGAGATAAAGCAATATCAACGCCTTTAAATCCTAATTTATTCCATTTTAAAAAAGCCGTAGAGGTTTGTTTATCTAAGGCATAGAAGTTATCCACACTTAGTAAACCACGATAGCGCCCATTTAGTTTAGGCTCAGTAACGACTTGCAACTCCCCTTTAGCATTTAAAAAACCTCTAGCCAAAGATACGTTGATATATTTAGTAAAATAGGGTTGTAAAAAAGTGGCATCAACATTACGCACGTCAATCGCCACTTTACTAGCAAAAGGCAAGGGAGTCACATCACCCGCTATATTAATTAAACCTTTATTTCCCCATTTTCCCGTTAAGCTTAATATACCTTTGCTACCTTGCTTACTATCAAAATGATCAAAACCCAAAGCAATATCACGTATAAAAATGGTAGGAGCATGTGCTAAGCTTTTATCAGCGACATCAAGCTTCCAATCATTAATGTCTATTTTTTCAACTTGCACCCGCCATGGTGCAGCAGGCGTAGCGGCAGTAGCTGGCTCCGGCATAAGTGTTGCTAAATTTAACTGCCCATTAGCCAATAACTGAGCCTCTAATTGCCCTTGCTTGCTTTCTATACTTGCCGCTTTTATTAATTGCTGAACAGAATCTAGCTCAAGTGATTTTATAGCTAGCTGATTAACTAGCAATAAAGGTTTATTTGCTTGCTGTAGCGCTAGATTACTTAATTCTACATCGGTATCTTTTAAAGTATAAATAAGTGGATTTACACTGATATAGGCTATTGTTGCTATATTCAATAAACCATCACTTATTTCACCCTTGAAATATGGCGCAAGATATTGGTTATAATGGGCCAGCTTTAACTTTGAAGCATTTATTTTTCCAGCCAAGCTAAATGGATGAGTTTGTATGCTTAAGTCAGCCAATAGCTGTTCCCCATCGGGGCTATTTACGGCCAATTTTACAGGAAGTTTTTTATTTCCCTGATTAACAAAGCCATGTACATCAAACTTAATTGCATCAAAAATAAAATTTTGATAAGTAATTCGGCTATTAATCACTTGGAAATGGCCAATATCCAGCAGCATTTTAGTCTTAGTTGTAGGCGGGCTTGCAGGCTTATTAACTAGCTGCAGGGCTTTTTCCAGTACTATATCTAAAGCATCAACTTTAATATCTGCAAAGCGATATTTTTCAGCGAGTGGCTCAAAATCTTTTAGCTTCAAGGTTAGTTGATTTATTTTTACAAAAGGCTGTTTAGCTTGCTCTATATTCACATTATCAAACTGTAGTGGCCCCTCTAGCACGAATCTTGAGTTGTCTTTTTCCATATTAAAAACAATATTAATTTTCCCTGACACCTGGGTAGATAGCAGTCTTAATTCATCAGGGAGTACAATGTAGTTAACATATTTATTTATATCTAATTTATTTAGAGAAAATGATAAACGTGTTTCTTTTTCGCGAGTAAATGGCTTACTTGTTGCTGCAATATTAAAAGGAGCGCCATTAATTTTACCTGACATACTAGGCTGAATATATTCATTAACACGATGTTCTAAAGTAGAAACAAAGGGTAATGCTAGCTGAAAGTCACTGAGTTTTTGCTGGGTATGCAGTAGTTGATCGTCAAAATTAAGCGACCCTTTTACAACTCTAATATTATTTAATGAAAATTTTGGCCAGTTATCATCTTTTTTTGTCTTATCGTCTTTTACTAGTAAATCAGAAAAATTATATTTGTGATCATTGATGCGAACAATATTAATCTGTGGTTCAAGTAACGTTATTTCATTAATAATAGGGGCCTTCCTCCACAAGGAAGCCCATTCAATATCTAGTGCTAAAGTTTTAAATTGTGCAAATGGTGTTTTGCCATCAGTAATTTTGCCGTTATACAAAGTGGCTTGCAACGTAAAGGGGTTAAAATCTACTTTCTCTATACTGACATTTCTATGCAATACTGAAGAAAGCATATTTTCTAAGCGTGGCTGTGCCCAGTGAGGTAGCCACATACTCCCCACCGCGCCCCAGATGCCCAGTAATAAAACAAAAAACAGTAAGCAGCGCTTGAAGCCTGTATCGATAAGACTGCTCATTAAATAATGCCCATTTTTCAGTAAATAAGCTCTATTCTAAGCCCTGTCTTTGCAGCTGCCTATGGGATAAAAGAGCAGAATGCCTGATACGTGCCCCTTGTCACTCATATAGCGGCTTAAGCCTTAGCGATGGCAATAAGTCATTTAGGTGATCAATCTAATGCGCGTAAAATAAGCCCCAATATGACAGGAGTGTATGTGGTGGCCAGCAAGCTGTTTTCCTTTACCCGTGTTTTAGCCCAAATTGGCTTACTGATTGCAATTTGGCTAGCATCTGATTGGCTAGTCGTAAAAGTAGACTTACCTGTACCAGGAGGCGTGCTGGGCTTAGGCTTTGTATTTGTGTTACTGCTACTGGGTGCACCATTAAATTGGGTAAAGGATGGTGCAGAATGGCTGCTGGCAGAAATGCTGCTTTTTTTTGTACCCGCCGTGGTGGCCCTCGTCAAATATAAAGCTTTGTTTATCGCCGAAGGTTGGCAGTTGTTGGTGGTGATTTTTCTTGGCACCACCTTAGTCATGTGTGTAACGGCTACTGTGGTTGATCGCTGCTTTAAATGGGAACACCGCTTACGCTTGGCCCGTGTCAAAAAGCGATCAGCATCATGAGTATTATTGCGCTTACTTGCTTTCTACTGACTATTGGCGCGTACGTGCTGGCCAAATATTTATATGCGCGTTATACACGCTGGTGGCTTGCCCCCTTGGTTCTAACGCCTACACTGCTGGTTGTCTTTATGCTGTTCACCCATATCCCTTATGAGGTTTATTATAAAGACACCCGCTGGTTGTTATGGTTACTTGGCCCTGCCACCGTTGCTTTTGCAGTGCCACTCTATGAATACCGCACTTTAATGGTTAAGCATTGGCTCTCTTTATCTGCAGGCGTAATTGCCGGTTGTTTTACTGCTCTACTTAGCTGTATGTTATTGGCTAAGTTATTTCATTTATCGCCAGAGCTCACTCGCAGCCTGTTACCTAGATCAATTTCCACCCCCTTTGCCCTCGCAGTATCTGGCACTTGGGGAGGCTCGCCGGAGCTAACCGCTTTATTTGTCGTGATTACCGGTTTAATGGGCATGCTATTTGGTGAGTTTATGCTGCTGATTTTACCCCTACGCTCCCGCTTAGCCAGAGGCGCTTTATTTGGTGCTGCAGCCCATGCCGTAGGTACCGCAAAGGCAAGGGAAATTGGCAATGAAGAAGGGGTAGTCGCCTGTATCACCATGATGGTTTCAGGCGTAGTTATGGTGTTAATTGCCCCCTTACTGACACCGCTTTTTACTTGATAAATCAATAGCATCTTTTGGGCGTGTTGCATGCTGCTATGCTCACGCCTCAATAATAACTGACAAAAAAAGAAAATATTTTATTGCCCATAGCCTTACTAAGTCATTATAAAATATGATAACTATTCTCATTAAAAACAAGAGCAATGCCTAAATTATCCCCAATCCTATTGCTTGATGTGATTCAACAGCAACGGTTTGGCGTTGAATATCAGCCATTAATTCATACGCACAATTTAGAAACAATCGCCCATGAAGCCCTAGCCCGCTTTTATCGCGCCGACGAGCAATTGCTGCGCACAGATCATTTATTTAATGAGCTACACCATAGCCCACTGACGCTATTTCAAGTGGAATATTGTATGAAGCAATTGCAATTAGAAAACGCTCCTGCTGGGGAGTTATTTTTAAATCTAGACCCTGATGCTTACGCCGTAGCCGATATTGCTGGGGAAGAAAATCCTTTACTCTCTCTTATTCATTGCCGTAGTGATATTGTATTAGAGATAATCGAAAATAGTGATATTTCTGATGCACGCCAAAGTGCTAATATGGCCAAAGCATTCCATGAAAAAAATATCCAGCTAGCATTGGATGACATTGGCTCCCCCCATTCAATGCTATCCCTCCCGATTTTAATTACCGTAGATTGCTTAAAGTTTGATCGCAGTTGGTTTAATGAGCTTTATTTACCCAATCATCGCATGGCCTTAGAAAGCCTTATTCGTTATGCTAAAGATACCGGCAAGCGTACTGTATTAGAAGGTATAGAAACACCAGAACAACTAGAAATTGCCCGCCAGCTAAATGTAGATATGGTGCAAGGTTTTTTATTTAAACAGCGCTTTATTCAGGTCAGAGCTTAAAAGCAAGACATTGATAATATCCCTCTTGTAAACATCATCTAATAAAATGGCAATGGTCATTGGCCACTTGCAATCTATCGCTCGGCCTTAAATTAATATAGGAATATGTGTAAGTAATGCAGTTCAATAAAAAGTATGCCCCGCACACCACTTCAATTATTGTTTTATTCTGCAGTCTTTTTTTAAGTGCTTGTGACGATAGTAATATTGCTCAAGTCGAAAAAATAGTGCACAGCAAAGAAATTAAAACCTTAGCCAAGCTCGGCGAAATCGCCCTCAGTCAAGTCTTTAAAAATGAAGAAGCGCCAACACCCGATCCAAACAACAATTCATTAGATCCCGTAGAGCTAGTCACGGGCCGTACCGCCGTTGGCCAGCGCGATTTCAATCGTGCCAAGCAAGTTTTACCGGATGTGTTTCGCGGTATGGAAAGCGATTTTTACTGTGGCTGCGCCTATAAGGGCAAAGAAATGGACTTGGCCAGCTGTGGCTACACCCCCAGAAAAAGCGAAACCCGCGCCCAGCGTTTGGAATGGGAGCATGTGGTTCCGGCTTGGGTGTTAGGCCACCAGCGGCAATGTTGGCAAAATGGCGGGCGCAAAAACTGTAGCGATAATGATCCGCAATTTAAAAGCGCCGAAGGAAATTTGGTGAATTTAGTGCCATCAGTCGGCGAGGTAAATGGCGATCGCAGCAACTTTGCCTATAGCGCATGGACGCGTAATCCTGAGCCTATGTATGGCCAATGCAAAACCATTGTCGATTTTAAAAATAAAAAAGCCCAGCCTAGGGAGGAAGTACGTGGCCGCATTGCGCGAATTCATTTCTATATGTATGAGCGCTATCAACTCAGCCTATCCAAGCAAGATCAGCAGCTGATGTGCGCTTGGGCAAAAACTTATCCGGTAGATGATTGGGAGGTGAAACGCAATCAGCGCATTATTAAGCTGCAAGGCGATGGCAATCACTTTGTGAGCGAGAGCAAGCTCGCTCAATATTGCGTTTAATGCAAAGCTGAAGCGATCTCTATGCCAGTAGATCGCTTCAGTGCCTTTGCAACGCTTACGGCAGTATTTTTAAGGCCGCCGCAGCAGGTTTAGAGAAGTTATAGCCATCGTGTTTATCCCAATTAATCGACCAAGTCATCACGCCTCGATAATCTGGATAAGCTTTGGTGGGCTTAATGCTGCCACAGTTTTTTAATTGAGTTAAGCAGCTCAGTGAATCAGCCACCACTTTGGCAGTTACAAAACCCCGCCCCGCCGATTGTGGCCCCGACGGTACGCCAAATGCCACCTGATCTGGGCGTAAGCCTTTAAACACCCACCCCGTGCCATAACTAGTGGCAAAGCCATCGATCAGCATCATGCTGCCCGCCACCAAAGCATCTACCGTGCCCTCATTTAGCGTGGCGGTAGAATACGGTGAGGTGAAGCCACCATTATTGTAATACTGCACATGTAATACCGTCAGCTCATCCCTAAGGCCATCAATAATCGGTAAGTAAGCACCCCAGATACTGCCGTAAGCAATATAGCCACCTTGTACATAAGGATGTTCGGGTGCCATCGATAGGTAAAAGCTTGGCCCTACCTTGGCTTTAAGCTGCTTCACTCCCGTGATGAGATTATTAATAATCGGTGCGCCAATGGATACGCCGCTGCCGCCTTCCAAATCTAAATCAATTCCATCAAAACCATACTTGCTGATAATGGCATACAGGCTATCCACAAAGTGGCTCACATCCGAGGCATTATTCAGCGTAATCGAGCCATCCTGCCCACCTAAAGACAAGACCACTTTCTTGCCCTTGGCTTTTAAGCTGGCCACATCGGCGATAAATTTCGCCTCGCCACCCGCGTTTTTATCCAAATTAAACGCCACCGTGCCGCCACCTGCATTATCTGCAAACGCTACTACCACCACACTCCAATCATCACTCACCAAGGCCAGCGGGAAAGTATCCCCGGCAGGATTGGTGAAGTTATGCCAATAGCCCACTAAAGCATGCTTAGCTAGGGTGCCTGGAGTTGGAGTTGGAGTTGGAGTTGGAGTTGGAGTTGGAGTTGGAGTTGGAGTTGGAGTTGGAGTTGGAGTTGGAGTTGGAGTTGGAGTTGGAGTTGGAGTCGCAACAAGCTTCCATAGAGAAGGCGCTGCTGCGGGGTTCCAATTGGCACCCACATAGGCAGTGTGCGTCACAAGGGCCTGATAGGTTTTCCCCAAATAAGCCACCTGTGTGCCGCTATTATAAGTGTTACCTTCTTGCCAATTATCCAAAGCAAATGCTGAAAAACTCAGCATCAGCGAGGCAATTAACATGGCAATACGGGTGCTGCTAGTCTTTTTAGTCATAACTCCATCCTTATTAAGTATATTGAAAGTGCCCACTACTTTCTATGAAGTAATTTTAAGCACGACGTCAGCATACAACAAGTCAATAAAGACGTAAGCCTTTGAATATAAAAAAATATTTATTTAAACGTGCCACAGCATCATCTATATGACGAGCCCATTTCCCGCGAAAATTATTAATATCTTTCATCTTTGCAATGAATAGCCTGCATGCAATCTCTAATGCGACAATGTTAAGATGAATCGATTAGTGCTTTGGATAAAAAAACATGACGCCTTCCCCTATCAGCTTTGAGTTTTTCCCGCCTAGAACCGCCGAAGGTGCAGAAAAACTACGCAATACGCGCAGGCAGCTCGCCCAATTTAAACCGGAGTTTTTTTCCGTGACGTTTGGAGCAGGCGGCACCACGCAAGAAGGTACGCTCAATGCCGTGCTCGACATCCAATCAGAAGGGCACGCTGCAGCGCCACACCTTTCCTGTGTGGGCTCCTCCAAAGAAAGTATCCGCAGCATTGTGCAAAACTATAAAGACCACGGCATTCGCCATATTGTGGCCTTGCGTGGTGATATCCCTTCAGGAATGAGGGATTTTGGCGAGTTTCGTTACGCCAATGAATTGGTCAGCTTTTTACGCCAAGAGTTTGGAGATTGGTTTCATATTGAAGTGGCAGCCTATCCAGAGTTTCACCCGCAGGCTCAAAGCGCCGAAGCCGATATTCGTAACTTTGTAAATAAAGTACGGGCAGGGGCAGATTCGGCCATTACACAGTACTTCTTTAATGCCGACGCCTATTTCCGCTTTGTGGATGAAGTGAATGCACGCGGCATCAATATTCCTATCGTGCCAGGCATTATGCCTATCCAAAATTTTAGCCAATTAGCTCGTTTTTCTGAAATGTGCGGCGCAGAAATTCCACGCTGGTTAAGGCTACGTTTACAAGCATTTGGCGACGATACCGCCTCTATTCGTGCTTTTGGCCTTGATTTCGTTACCGAACTATCTGACCGTGTATTAGCAGGAGGCGCACCCGGCTTGCATTTTTATACCCTCAATGCTGCCGGTGCCGTTTCTACAGTGTGCCAGCGCTTGGGGCGCTAGGCATTTTGGCAATATTCACCTGATTACGCCCACCGTGTTTAGCACGATACAGCGCTTGATCTGCCATGCGTAAGAAGTCAGCAGGGCTGGCTTCTTCATCCCCTAAAAAAATAGCCACCCCCTGACTCACGGTTAGAGGCCCGCCATCTGCCTGCAATAAGCCCAATTTAATAATCGCCAGCCGTATCCGTTCAGCCAATGATTTTCCAATACGCATATCTGTCTGAGGCAATAATAGTGCAAATTCTTCACCGCCAATCCGAGCAGCGCAATCCCCTGCTCGCTCGGCAAATTGCGCCAATACGGCAGCAATTTTCTTTAGCGCAATATCTCCTTCGCCATGCCCATAGGAGTCATTATATTGTTTAAATAAATCCACATCTAAAATGATCAGCAATAATGGCTTATCACTGCGGGTTGCTCGACGCATTTCTTGCAACAAGCAATCATCAAAAGCGCGGCGATTAGCAATATCAGTAAGGCCATCGTGATTAGCCTGCAATGCCAATTTTGCATTGGCGGCAAGTAAAGCCTCTTTAGCCGCCTGCAAAGCCAATTGTTGGCGATGATGTGCTAATACATTGGAACACAATCCCACCACCATTGGTAAGATACGCATTTCTAATTTAGAATACTGCCGATGAGGGTTTTTCAAACCTACAAATAAAACACCAAGGCGCTCTGCATTAAAATCAAAAGGTAAAGCCACTAATTTTGCTAGACTTAAATCTCGGCACAGCACTGCTTCACCACAGCTTGCATCTAACTCATCCGCACTATTAATAAAAAACACTGACTTAATATTTAAATTGTATTCACTAAGCTGATATAAAGCACGCCGCCCTAATATAAAATCAGCACGAAGCTTACGCCCCTCTTTATGCCATAAATACACCTCTTCTGGCAAAACATCATCTGAAAAACACACGGCAACTAAAGCATCTAACCCTAACAGTACGCCTGTTTGAGCCAATGTTTCCTCTAATCCAAATTGAGCCTGATTTAATGGCAACTCCAAATAACGCTGAGCATCTTTAGATAACATATGCAAAAAACCAGATAAATAAAGCGTTTCACCTGTACGCTGTGCCACTTCAATCTCTAATTGATCACGGCTTTCTGCCAAAGCATGAATTAATTGCTCGCGCTCTTGCTCATTTTTTAATAAATTACCTTGTAAGGATGCAAAGCCTTCTAATAAACAATCTAGCTCATCTTGTACCACGGTAGAAAAAGCAGGGGGAGCGGGTGCGTTTTCTATGCGGTTTGCTTGCAATAAATGAGTATGAATAGCCAAAGCATCCAAACGCCGTACCACAACACGGCGTAATAACCATTGCAAAACCAATAGAATACCCAGCACTAGAATAATTTGTGCAATAAAAAAAGGCAGTACTCGATATGCTAATTGAGACCATACCGCCGAGGCGTCGCCAATAAGACTTAATGTGCCAACCGTATTACTGCTATTTTTATGCACCAATGCAACGGAATAGCTAAACTCATTTTCAACCCGCTGGCTTAAGCCGCGCTCGTATCGAGCACCACTTGGCGTAATTAACACTACGCCAGCAATACTGGGTAAGGCCGCCAACGTATCGAGTTCTTCATTAATCGTAATTGGGTCAATATCCCATAGAGCCGCCGTTAAGCGTGGACCATGATTCTGTACAGTATTGCTGAGCCGTGAGCGTAATCCAGATGAAATATCAAAATAAACAATTCCTGCATACGCAACAATCAGAATCAGCATAAATAATATGCCAATCCGTAGTAATACTTTATTCAAGCGCTTCGCTATCGGTTGAAAATTTCGCTTTGATTTGGATAGCTTCGCCGAAGAATGGCCACTCACTTCATACTACTCCTTGCAATAAGCAGCTTACTATCCTGCGTGCAAGCCCTCGATTTATTTGTTTTTCCAGCTATTCTAGTCGAAACACAAG
Organism: Iodobacter sp.; assembly: GCF_025352645.1. GTDB lineage: Bacteria > Pseudomonadota > Gammaproteobacteria > Burkholderiales > Chitinibacteraceae > Iodobacter. The sequence goes on from NZ_JANXSO010000047.1 coordinate 11,585, forward strand.
CATCCAAAGTAGCGAAAGATTCCCCGCTATAATGATTTATTTTAGGATTAATGGCTTTACTGTAACGTGAAAAATCATAAAGGCTTAAACCTTGACGGCTAAAGCGCGATAAAAATAAATCCGCATTATTTGCATTCACCATGCTAAACATAGGCAATTGTATTTGTGTACCTTGTGCGACAAAATCATAGCCATGTGCATAATCATACAGCAGCACCATACTCCATGCGCCTAATAGGAAGTGCCCTGCCGCTAAAGCGGTCAAACGGCCTTTCTTTATCATTGATATCGCATCATTAGAATGATTAATTGCTGAGACTAAAACAGCTTGGTCACGCCCATAACGGCGCTCCAAGCTAGACAACACCCCAAAAGCCATCAGGTCGTTAGAACACCATACTGCAGCTAAATCAGGATAGCGATCCAATAAGACGGTCATTTGCTCCGCAGCCAAGCCACGGCTCCAATTACCGTGAATAACTTGTTTAAGCTCTACATTGGGAAACTCTTGCAGTGCATCTTGTAAACCCAGTAAACGCTCTTGAGATGCGGGAGTAGATTTATCTCCTGCCATGGCCAACAATTGATATCGGCCATCTGCGGCAGGTTTTTTACTCTGCACCAAACGCTTTAATAATGTCTTGCCGGTTAAATAGCCTGCTTGGCGATTGTCTGATGTTAAGCTACCAATCCAGTATTTTAGTTTTTCCCTAGGCAGCCCTGATTGCATGAGTTGCTCCGAGGTTAAATCATTAAATGCTAGCAGTGTAGGAATATGTGCGCGCTCTGCAATCGCCAATAATGGTGGGGCCATTTGCCGCTCATTCACTACAATTAAATAATCCGGCTTTGCCTCTTGATCAATAGCATGCTGTAGCAATAAAGGCATGCGCAAATGATCGCGCTCAGCATAAATAATACGCAGCTCCATGCCTAAATCTTGCGCAGCAGCAGCCATAGATTGGCTTACGCTTACCCAAAATGCTTCGCTAGTTTTGCCTGGATTAATAAATAAAACCGAAATAGCCCAGCTAGGCGAGCTACTTAACAGCAATATCAAAATAAAACAACGACGAAAAAGACTCACATATCACCCATATAATGAATAGGGCGAGCATTATGATGCAGCATGATTACTACTTCCCCAAATGGCGGCCCCGATGTGGCTATTTCACCATTGTAATACGTGCCAATGAAATGGCCTATGAACTGAATCATATAAGGCGGCGGCGAAACCACCCTGTAAGTGACAAGCGTTCTCGCTTAGAAACCAAGACTTCATGCTCAAATTGATTAGACAAAAATACCACCAAACTACCACCCACAGGAGCAATATCCATATATTGCTCCTCACCTAAATATAAACGCAATTCACCCCCATCATGAGCTTGCCATGCTGGGTTTAAATATAAAACGATGGTCACAACCCGAGTATCTTCTCCACGGTGCTGATCTAAATGGCGCTTATAAAAACTACCAACTGGGTATATAGCAAAATGACATTCCAACTCATCCAAGCCCAAATATAACTGGGAATTCAGCGCATATTTTAATTCAGCTAACTGCGCTAATGCCGTAGCCGCCAGAGGGTCTGTTGGCTCAATCCAACAAATTTCATCCCCTCTAATTTGCTCAAGCACGGCATGGCCTGCATTACGGCCAATTCCAGCCTGATGAAATAAATTTTTTCGCTCTCGCATGACTTGAGCAAGTGCATTTACTTCATGCGGCTTTAAAAACTGCGGTAACACGGCAAAGCCATTCTTAACCAAGCCATCTATAATGAATTCAATGCCCATTGCTCGTTGTTTCACTCGATGTATCATCTTTCGTAGGAATAAAAAAATCTGCAGGCCGCTTTAAAAAACGCCGCATCAATTGGCCCAATAATGGCCGAGTCTGCCTAAAGGATAATTTACGTGAGCGTAATGCCACCCAAAGCGCCAAAGAAAAACTGATCACAAGGTTGGTCATACCAATAATGCCCACACCTAGTAATGAAATCACTGCGATCTGCCAACTCATTTGGAAGTTCTGAGCAACAAGTACAAAAGAAAAATTAGCCGATGAAAAAGTAATATGGCGAATATCAATAGGCAAACCCAGCAAAGTACCCACAGTGCCAATAGAGCCTAGCATAATTCCAAAATAAAAATTACCCGCTAAAGCACCTAAATTATGCTCAATATAATTAGCCATTCTTTTCGCCCGGCCTTCTCCAAACCACCGTTTTAGCCAAGGTAGCGCCGCAATTCTCGCAGGAATTTCATTATAAATCGCTTTATTATCGTAATATCCTGAAATAAGCCCCGACATAAATAAGCACACGCCAGCAATCGCAGCATGAAAAATAGCTAGGCTGGCAATCGGGCTTAAATCGTGTAGCAAATGTTCAGCTTTTTCTACGCCTATAAAGGGCTCCCCTAGCTGCCACTGCCAAGCCATACCTAATAGTAAGGCCACTGGCATAGCCAGTAATACATTACCTGCAATAGCCACAAACTGAGTTCGGAACACACTAACAATGAGCTCGACTAGCTCGCTCAAACTATCTTTCTGCTTAGAAGAGTAGTGAATTGATGCAGCAATTTTAGCCGCAGTCATTGCTGGCTGTTTAGTAGCCACAGTAAAGTGCAGCATATGAATAAGCATAAAACCAAAGGCATAATTAAAACTAAACGCAATCGCCTCTAATACTAAAGGCAAATGCGCCTTGGTAATTAAAATCTTAAACATTGCCATAAAACCGACCACTATTCCTGCACCCGCTGCAGATTTAAACATCCCAGCCCAATCACGGCGTGTTTCAGCAATATAGTGCTCGCCAGTATGACTAGCATGTTCAGTGACTTGCAAGGCCAGCAATTCAGTATTTTCGGCAAATAAATCTCTTAAGCTATATTTGCGATTCTCTGCCAGCACAAAAGCATGCAGGGTATTAAGTAACGTGTTTGCTTTTTCTATTGATGGCTCAGGATTAGCTAAAGTTAATAGCGTTTTTAGCCTATCGATATGCTGCCGCAATCGAATCAGTAAGTAGGTAAGGCTAACCGACACACCCTGCTTGGCTGCGTTTTTACGCACTTTTGCAATTACGTCTTCGCACTGAGCCAGTAATACCCGAATCTGCAAATCATCTTCGCTAGGCTTACCATCATGAATTAAATCTTGGCGATAGCGCTCTATCCACGCTAATGTTTCTACATTCTGCCGCACAAAAGGAGATTCAAAGCGTTCAATATCAGGATGATTTTTAACAATTTCCGGCTCAAGCCCAATCGCAGAAACTCGGCAAGACAAAACTTGTATCGCTTCTAACATCTGTACCAAGGTGCGATTAATACTGTCACGATCCGTTTCATCGTGAAAATGCAGTGCTTTGCCTAAATCAAACCAAATTTCATGCGGTACATTGCCAAACCAAACATGATCCTCTGGGTGATTAAATACTGCAGCAAATAAATCTTTTAACGAGGCTAAATTAATAGTTGGAGGCAACAGCCGATGACCAATTCGCCTCACCAATGCATCATAAAGACTTTCATTGGAAAGAATACCCGTGTCGGTATAAAGGTGAACCTGCTTGCTGGTCGATAATATATGCAATAAGTGGCGGCGTAATCCGCTGCGCAGCTCAATATTTTGCTCAAGTAAATAACAGAGCGATTGAATATTATTGATCGCTTGTGTGGTGTCATCCAGTTTAGCGGGGCGTAATGCAGCAATCAGCTTGATGAGTAGCTCAACAGCTTGCTCTACCGTTGCTACTTGCATTGATTTTAATATTTTTTCCATTCAGGACTCTTTTTATATCATTCATATAAGAGCGTTTTAGTTTAAACGCCACATTACAGCATATTAAAGATGACCCCACTGCCACCTAGAATACAGAGATTTAAACCACTCATACTTAGCTCAACATGACTTGCTTTTAATAATCCAGCACGAATTGAACGGGAATCACGTATCGTTGGCAAGCCATCTTTTCCCTTTTCCCATTTATTACAATTTCGCATTACTCGCTCTGCAGCTCTTGCAAAAAATAGGCAGCTAGATTAGCTCATTTCATTTGATGGTTTATGTACAATCAAGCCAATAAAATCAGATCATCACCCTGATGACGATGCGGGAGAGCCATATGTATTTGATTTACTTAGTATTAACGGTCTTTATTCTGCTTATAAATTTAGCAGGATTAGGCCGCGTATTTACTTATTACTTTACTGACACCCAGCTTTCACGAGCCTGCGGCACGCTCACACTGATCACCAGCTTATTCTTTATTGAGCATTTCGTGGGCCTTGGCTCGCTCAGTTGGGTTTGGCCACTGAGTACACTTTGCAGTATTGCAATCCTATCCAAGCACTGGAAAACAGGCGGCTGGCGCTCAGAGCTACCCTTTTGGCTACCTTTTCTTTATGTTTTTGCTTGGCGCTTTGCCTTCCCTGATATTGATGGCCAATCTGAGCATCTTACCGACTTAGCCTTCGTTTCTAATTACATCAGTGGCAGCCGCCTTCCTCCCAGCGATGTTTGGCTGCCTGGTTACCAGTTTGATATCTATTACGGCTTCTTACATTACGCCACGGCATTAGCTGGCCGAATACTCGCGATCCCTGCTGGCTTAGCCATGAATCTAGGTTTTTGCTTAGCGATTGCTTTTAGCATCAGCTTAGCTTGGACTGTTATTAGCCATTTTTGTTCAGCAACTTGGAAAAAAGCCCTTGTCATCGCTGCTTTATTAATCGGTGGTACGGGCGTTTCTCCACTCTTACCCATACTTTACGCAGAAACCGACTCTAGCCCAATTGCTAGCACGCAAGCCGCCATAAATCAGCTATGGGCCAATACCCGCTTTGTAGGGCTGTATGATCAGCAAATCAATACCTCCGTCGGCACGGCCCTTTTTCCTAAAGCCGTAGAGGGCACAGCACGTGAGCTACCCCTTGAAACGCTAGCTTACTATATCTACCTCGGTGATTTACATCCGCCATTGGCAGGATTTGCGCTGCTGTTTTTTGCGTTAGCACTGATGATTAAATTAGAAAACACGCAACAAACCAAGTCACTTTCTATAGCGCTTGGGGCAAGCGTGCCCCTGCTCTTGGCCATTAATGCTTGGAATCTGCCCTTGCAAGGTTTGCTGCTACTAGCATGGTGTGGCTATCGCCGCTGCACAGGGCAAAGCTGCTATTTAAAATATCTAATCTTTGGCGCAAGCTTAGCCTTGCTACTGCTTTACCCCTTTATGAATAGCTATGCACCCAATGCGCTTTCAGCGGGGTTTGCCTTTGTTGCCGTCGAAGATCACACCCCATTACGCCAAGGCTTAGCTATTTGGTGGCCGGTGTTATGGCTGGCCGCCCTGGCCCTCAGCCAAGGAAAAGAAAACAGACTCGCACTGTGGAGCGCCGTAGGCGTATTACTTTTACTTGCTGCCATGGAAATAATCTATATCGATGATCCCCTTTCTGGCAGTTATAACCGGTTTAATTCCACCTTAAAATGGTGGTCTTGGCTTTATCCTGCAGCACTCTTATTACTGGGCTCAATGGCCTTAAGCAGCCAAGCCTACTGGAGGCGTTGCCTTGCTGTTGTCCCCTTGCTTGCCGTCTGCACGTATGCGCTACCGCAAGCGGAATATTGGCTTTATCAACCCAAAACCAGCCTTGGCCAATTTGCCGGAGATGGCTGGTTAAAAAATGATATTGCCCATCAGGCCATTCTTAAACACCTGCGTAGTGCCGAGAAAGGCTTGGTATTAGAGGGATTAGATGCTGGCTCCTACACCGCAGCCAGCGCCTTTGCCCTACATAGTGGCCAAGCCGCCGCCCTAGGTTGGCCAGATCATGAAAGTCTTTGGCGCAATCAAGCGGCCTTTATTCAAACCCAAGCGGGTAAAATCCGTGCTTTTTACCACGGTGCCTTGCCCGATGCAGGGCCTTGGCTAGTCAGCCAAAATATTCGCTACATTGTATGGAGCCGCTTCGATCAAGCCCGCGCCCCAGCGGCCTTTGCCTTACTTCGCCAACAACTTGATGCACAATACGCGTGGCGTGTACTGCTGGCAGAAAACGGCATGGAATTGGGCGTGTGGGAGCGACGTAATTAAATTTTAAACGGTCAAGATAACTGCCGTGGCCATATTAAATATCATGGATATTTAGCTAAAAGTGAGCCCACGAAAGGCATGAAAATAAGCATTTTTATAATGGGAATCGACCAAAAAGCGAGTTAATTTCCGTGTGTTTTTTTGCATTTCATGGATAAAAAATATCTTTGTATTAAATAAGTTTATCTAAGCCATGGTGCAGTTTTTCCCCCTAGCCGCCATTGCTCCTCTAATCGAGCCCAGATTTTCTCCTTCTGTTCCTCAGACATCATCACCCACGTTGATACTTCTACAACACTCCGGCCACAACCTCGGCATATCTCATCCCCTAGTGCCGTTGAGCAAACAGCGATGCACGGTGAGCTAGGGCGCTCTCTTTTTAACATACTCTCTCCACAATGAACCGCAGGCGGCAGCTCCGCCAGCGCCAAATTTAAAATACATTAAGCTGTCACATAAAGTACCCGAATCTGTCATCAAACATCGGCACTATTACCCAATCACCTAGCTGAGTTACTCGTATGTCGGAGAGCACTCTCAAGTTTCGTAGTATATGGATCTCTGACCTTCATCTTGGCACTTCAGGCTGCCAAACTGCATACCTACTTGATTTTTTAAAACACTGCGATTCAGACCATCTCTATTTAGTGGGCGATATCATTGATGGCTGGGCCTTAAGGCGCTCTTGGTTTTGGCAACAAAGCCATAATGATGTGATCCAGAAAATCCTCAGAAAAGCCCGAAAAGGCACCAAAGTAACCTATATCCCCGGCAATCATGACGAAGGTGCTCGGCAATTTTTGGGCCTCATGTTTGGTGACATTATCATTGAGGATGAAGTGATTCATACCATGGCCAATGGTAAACGCTTCTTAGTGCTACACGGCGATAAATTTGATGGCGTGGTGCAATGCGCAAAATGGCTAGCGATTGTTGGCGATCGCCTCTATACCATTACATTGAAACTGAATCATTGGTTTAACCGAGCTCGCGCCCGCTTAGGTTTAGGTTACTGGTCGCTTTCACAATTTCTCAAGCATAAAGTAAAAACAGCCGTTAGCTTTGTTTCTAATTTTGAAGTAGCGGTCGCCAATGAAGCCAAAGAACGTGGCTTAGATGGCGTCATTTGTGGCCATATCCACAAAGCCGAAATGCGTGAAATTGATGGTGTTCTTTATTGTAATGACGGCGATTGGGTAGAAAGCCTCACCGCCTTAGTTGAGTTAGCGGATGGTGAATTACGCATTATTACTTGGCAAAAATTCTTTATCGATCAACAAGCAGAGCTGATCAATTTATACGCTCCTCATCCTCCTCTTTTCGAAGGAATTGCAGCATGAATATTCTGATTGTGACAGATGCATGGGAACCTCAAGTCAACGGCGTAGTGCGCACACTCAAGCAAACGCGCCAAGAACTAGAACACTTGGGACACATCGTTGACGTGCTCTCTCCTCTCGAATTTCGCACCATTCCTTGCCCTACTTATCCAGAAATTCAACTTTCCTTGTTTCCAAGCAAAAAAATCGCCCAACGCATTAAAGCCTTCCATCCCGACGCTATTCATATAGCCACTGAAGGCCCACTCGGCTTAGCAGCACGCCGCTATTGCATTAGAAATAAGTTGCCCTTTACCACCGCTTACCACTCACGTTTTCCAGAATACGTTCAGCTACGCTTTGGCATACCCCTCTCTTGGACTTACGCTTGGCTAGCGCGTTTCCATAATGCAGCTGAGGCAGTCATGGCCCCTACTCACGTGGTGGTGAATGATCTAGAAGCACGCGGCTTTAAAAAAGTGGTGATGTGGTCACGCGGGGTAGATCTCAAAATATTCAGCCCAGGCGATAGAGATCGGCTACAAACTCGCCACCCCATCTTTGTATATGTAGGGCGTGTGGCGGTAGAAAAAAATATTGAAGCGTTTTTACAGCTCGATTTACCTGGCTCTAAATGGGTCTGCGGGGATGGCCCAGCCGCTACTCAATTACGCCTAAAATACCCCGACATCAATTGGCTAGGTGTATTAAGCCAAGAAGAATTAGCCAAAGTTTATAACGCAGCAGATTCCTTTGTTTTTCCATCCAAAACAGATACTTTTGGGCTGGTATTACTTGAAGCCATGGCCTGCGGCTGCCCCGTTGCCGCCTACCCCGTCACTGGCCCCATCGATGTAATAGGTAAAGATGGCCCAGGAGCACTCTGTGAAGACTTACAAAAAGCCTGCCTTGATTCATTAAAAATTAGCCGTGAAGACGTGCGCAAGCACGCCGAAAAGTTCTCATGGGCCGCAGCCAGCCAGCAATTTTTAGCCCATTTACATCCATTCACCCCCACCGCACAGAACGAGCTAGCACTGAGCATGGCCAACACCGGCGAGTAAACCCGCTCGGGCGTAGGTCGGGTTAGCAGTCTGCGTGCGGGTTATCTCACTCAGCGATCATCACGTAGCCCCACACGCAAATTACAGAAGGTTTCATTACACTAAGACTGAGTTTCCTCCATGCAAAGCAAAACCCCCGCCTCTTTCGAGTACGGGGGTTCTGTTTACTACATAAGGTGTCTGGCGATGACCTACTTTCACACAGGTAATCTGCACTATCATCGGCGCTAAGGTGTTTCACTGTCCTGTTCGGGATGGGAAGGA
>NZ_JANXSO010000054.1 GCF_025352645.1 Iodobacter sp.
TGTTACTCGCGATGCTCGTGAAGTTGAACGTAAGAAAGTGGGTCTGCACGGCGCTCGTCGTCGCAAACAGTTCTCCAAGCGTTAATTCGCTGGTACTGCTTTCTACAAAAGCCACCCTCGGGTGGCTTTTGTGTTTTCTGCAGTTTAGAAAGTCTGTTGTAAAACAAATTCACTTACAAACTAGACGCGCTTACAGGTTCGGCTTTATATTCCCTTGTTATCGGGTAAATACAGCCTGTATTTGCCAAATCTAGCAAAAGAGACGACAAAACATGATTAAGGTGGGGATTGTTGGTGGTACGGGTTATACCGGCGTAGAGCTATTACGCTTGCTGGCCCGTCATTCAGGTGTGAAATTGCAAGCCGTGACTTCACGTAAAGAAGCCGGTATGAAAGTGGCCGAGATGTATCCAAGCCTGCGTGGCTGGGTTGATTTGGCCTTCTCTACGCCTGAAGAAGCCCGCCTTACTGAGTGTGATGTGGTGTTCTTTGCTACCCCTAATGGCATTGCCATGCAGCAAGCGCGTGAGCTGCTCGATGCTGGGGTTAAAGTCATTGATCTGGCGGCTGATTACCGTATTAAAGATCTTGCCGAATGGTCTAAATGGTATGGCATGCAGCACGCCTCGCCAGAGTTAATTGAAGAAGCAGTCTATGGACTACCAGAAATCAACCGTGCTGCCATCAAGGGTGCACGCTTAATCGCTAATCCAGGCTGCTATCCAACCGCCGTACAGCTTGGCTTTTTGCCGCTGATTGAGGCGGGTGTGATTGATACAACAAGCCTGATTGCCGATTGCAAGTCGGGCGTATCGGGCGCTGGGCGCAAAGCCGAAGTGGGTTCTTTATTTGCTGAGGCTGGGGATAATTTCAAAGCCTATGGCGTGGCGGGGCATCGGCATTTGCCAGAAATTCGCCAAGGTTTAGCACGTGCTGCAGGAGCTTCGGTAGGCTTAACTTTTGTTCCACATTTAACGCCGCTGATTCGTGGTATTCACGCTACGCTTTATGCAAAGCTCACTAAAGATGTTGATCTGCAAGCTTTGTTTGAGCAGCGTTATCAAAATGAAGCCTTTGTGGATGTGTTACCTACTGGCTCGCACCCAGAAACGCGCTCAGTACGTGGTGCAAATACCTGCCGGATCGCGGTACATCGCCCGCAAGGAGGCGACACTGTGGTGGTCTTGTCCGCAATCGATAACCTTGTGAAAGGTGCTGCAGGCCAAGCCGTGCAGAATATGAATATCTTGTTCGATCTACCTGAAGGCATGGGTCTCGACATCGTTCCATTATTGCCTTAAGTGCCAATCAAACGCTTTTATCGCTTACAACGTGCGCGGCTCACTGCTGCGCCTTTGTCGCTACAGCCGGTGATAGGTTGGCGTGGCCGCTTACTACGCATGCTTTTCATGCTTTGTATGAGCATTTCGTTGTTGGGCTTGGGAGGCTATTTAGGCTTTCAATATGCCTTGAATCGTAATGCGCTGAGTGCTGCTGAAAAAATGCAACGTTTAGCCAGTCAATCCGAGCAACTGGGTACGGTGCAGGCCAAACAGCAGTTACTTGAGCAGCAAATTAAAGTAGGGCAAGGCGAGCGCGATGGCTTGCTGCAGGCTTTGACTGCGGCACAGGGCGAGTTGGCGAGCAAGCAAGAAACTCTAGCTTTTTTTGAATCGCTATTGCAAAGCAATGATCGTAGCCGAGCGGTTAGCTTTAGCGCCTGCGAGTTGCAATCTGTTGGGGCAGGGCGTTGGCGCTATCGACTCTTACTGGTGCAGGGGCTGGATCGAAATACTGAGTTTGTTGGCCGCATGCAAGCGAGTGTGCAATATCAAGAGCACGGCAAACGCCAGAGTCAGCAGATCGAGCCTTTAACTGTAAAATTTAGCCATTACCTGCGACAAGAAGGCGAGCTGACCCTGCCTGTTGGGGCTGTGCCGCAGCTATTTGAAGCGCGTGTATTTACCGAGAGCAATAAGCAGGCGATTGCCAGCTGCCAAAAGAAAGGAGGATGACCGTGTTTAAAAATAAAAAAGGTTCGACCAAAATTGATAGTCTGATCGGCCAAGGCACAACGGTGACGGGCGATATTAGTTTTATTGGTGGTTTAAGAATTGACGGCACGGTGCTTGGCCGTGTTTCAGCGAGTGACGCTAAAAATGGCACTTTGGTCGTCAGTGAAAAAGCACGTATTGAAGGAAGCGTACAGTGCTCCCATCTCATCCATAATGGTGAAATTATCGGCCCGATAGAAGTCACTCAGTACGTTGAATTACAAGCTAAGGCACGCATTATTGGTGATTTAAGTTATAAAACATTAGAAATGCACGCTGGTGCAATGATCGAGGGTAAATTGCTGCATCTAAGCAATGGCCAGCGTGAAGAAGTTGATCCAGCCAGCGTGGCTACGCTGAAAGATTGACCGTTACCACTAGCCAAGATTGACCGCTGTAGCTTGCACGGTAGATAATACCTTATCCTTTTAGTCAACTATTTTTTGGAGTGTCCCATGAACACTGTGACCGACATGCCAATCCCCTTTGTTTTCACTGATTCTGCTGCGGAAAAAGTGCGCGATCTGATTATCGAAGAAGGCAATCCGGATCTTAAACTTCGTGTATTTGTAACCGGCGGCGGCTGTTCTGGCTTCCAGTATGGTTTTACTTTTGACGAAATCACCAATGAAGACGATACCCCTGTCGAAAAAAATGGCGTCACTCTCTTGGTTGATCCAATGAGCTATCAATACTTGGTAGGCGCTGAGATTGATTACGTGGAAAGCCTTGAAGGCTCGCAGTTCACCATTAAAAACCCGAATGCATCAACTACATGTGGCTGTGGTTCTTCATTCTCGGTTTAAACCGCTTTGTGGTGGTGCAAAAAAGGAAGCTTGCTTCCTTTTTTTTCGTCTGTAGCCTGCTGATTTAAGTTATGTAATATTGGGACTGGTGTAGTTCCGTACTCCTGACTGATAATGAGCTTACTCAACACTGGGATCAGGGCATGTTTGAATCTGCGCAGTTAGGCCATAAAGTAGAGAAAGCCGTTTATAAAGAGCAAGAACCTTTATTGCGCGAAGCGTTGCTCGCTGTGCAATATCAATTGAAAGAGCAGGCTAATTTCCCCGTGGTGATTTTGTTGGGTGGCGTGCCCACTGCGGGTAAGGCAGAAACGGCTAATTTATTACTGGAATGGCTCGACCCACGGCTGATTGAAAGTCATGCCTTTGGGATAAAAAGCGATGAAGAGCTGGCAAGGCCAGCCATGTGGCGCTTTTGGCGTGCACTGCCGCCCAAAGGCAAAATTGCCCTGATGTTTGGTGGCTGGTATGCGGGGCCAATGTGGGATTACTTGCAAGGTGGTTATGCAGATCGCTTTGAGCATGAGGTAGAGCGCATTGCCCGCTTTGAAAAAATGCTTGCCGATGAAGGTGTTCTGCTCCTGAAATTCTGGCTGCATCTGCCTAAAGATGAGCTTAAAAAACGGATTAAAAAACTAGAAGCCGACGATCGCACCGCTTGGCGCGTCACCGAGCAAGATAAGCAGTTTTTAAAGCATTACGATCAGATTATGGAAGCGCAACTGGCGATGGTGATGCGCTCCAATTTAGCCGATGCGCCGTGGCGAGTAATTGAAGGCACCGATGCAAACTATCGCTCTCTAACGGTGGGTAAGCAAATTGAAGAAGCAATCAAACACCATTTAGCACGAGATACGCCAAAACAAAAGCGTGTTGAAGCAGCGCCACTCTTGCCTTCAATCGATGGGTTGCGATTACTTGATAAGTTAGAATTGGGCAGTAATCTAAGCAAGGCTGAATACAGCAAAAAATTAGAGGATTTACAAGGGCGCTTAAATTTATTAACTCGGCATCCTAAATTTAAGCAAATGTCGGTCACTCTTGTGTTTGAAGGTATGGATGCTGCGGGCAAAGGGGGCAGTATTCGGCGCATCACTGCCGCCTTAGATGCAAGGCAGTATCGGGTGATTCCGATTGCCGCTCCTACTGAGGAAGAACGCGCTCAGCCCTATTTGTGGCGCTTTTGGCGGCATGTTCCTCAGCATGGTCGCATGACTATCTTTGATCGCTCATGGTATGGCCGTGTGTTGGTGGAGCGGGTGGAGGGCTTTGCCCCACCGGCCGATTGGATGCGTGCATATAACGAAATTAACGATTTCGAAGCCGAGCTAGATGCTGCGAACAGCATTGTGCTGAAATTCTGGTTGGCCATTAGTAAAGAAGAGCAATTAAAGCGCTTTGAAGAGCGCGAAAAAATTGAATTTAAACGCTTTAAAATCACCGATGAAGATTGGCGTAATCGTGATAAATGGGATGAATATATCGTGGCAGCAAGCGATATGATTGATCGCACCAATACCTTGAGTGCACCTTGGCATATGATTGGGGCCAATAATAAATATCAAGCTCGGATCAGTATTTTAGAAAAACTCTGTGAGGCTTTGGAGTCTCGTTTACAACGCAAGGATAAAAAACTATGACTTTGAGTATCGATGCAAAAGCATGCGCACAACTATTTACCGAAGCACGCACCCACAATGCTTGGCAAGATAAGCCGGTGAGTGATGAATTATTGCAGCAGTTATATGATTTACTAAAATGGGCGCCTACTTCAGCCAATGCGGCTCCTGCACGGTTTATTTTTGTTAAATCGCCTGAGGCAAAAGCTAAATTAAAGCCAAGCTTGAGCGAAGGCAATATTGAAAAAACTATGTTGGCCCCTGTTACCGTTATCGTTGCGCATGATTTAGAGTTTTATGAGCAACTGCCCGCGCTATTTCCGCAAGCGGATGCCAAAAGCTGGTTTGCTGGCAATGAAGCGGCAATTAATAGTACGGCGCAAAGAAATGGCAGTTTGCAAGGTGCTTATTTAATTATGGCGGCGCGTGCATTAGGTTTAGACTGCGGCCCAATGTCAGGCTTTGATCAAGCTAAAGTGGATGAAGCATTTTTTGCCGGCAGCCAGTGGCGGGCTAATTTCTTAATTAATTTAGGCTATGGCGATAAGGCTCAGCTTTACCCTAGAAATCCACGTTTAGATTTTGCACAAGCTTGCCGAATTGAGTAATGCTTAAAAGGCTAGCTATATCGTGAGTGATCACGGTTTTAATTGTTTTGATAATTATGTAATTAAAGCATTAGGAAAATAATGGCGGAATGGGGTGTTTGGAAGGCGTTGGAGCAGGCTCGGCAAAAAAAGCGCGAGCTTGATCCGCTATTTGCTCGGGCAGGAATTGCGCCAGAGCTGGAAACGAATGCAAATCGTATTTGTTTGGATTTAAAGCGCTCTCCTCCTACTCCGCCCTTATTAACCGGTGATAAAACGCGTGATGCTGAAGCAATGGGCATGTATTACGACGGCTATGCTCGTCAATACGAAGAAGCCTTTTACAAGGCAGAAAACCTCTTACGTTTTGCTTGGGTGCCAGAGGCTGCGCCAATTGCTGCCGCTATTACCGAGGAAATCGCACGTTTACGTGATCAACTAAAAAACGAGCAGGGTAAGACGCCTGATTTCTCCATGATGGAAAAACTGCTGTTTCATTATGTTCGCCTAGATCACCCCGAATTAGCGTTAGCGCCTGATTTATTGTCTAACCGCCGTCGTGAATTGACCGACGTGGCCGGTTACCCTTTGCTGGTCGAGCATTCACATGCTGAATCGCAAAATGATAGCGTGCCACCCTTGCTAAGTGAAGCTTTTCGAGTGCAGCTAAGCGAGCATATGCAGCGCTATCTTGCGTCCCCTTGGCTGCATTGCCCGTTGATTTCTCAGTGGTATGTCATGCTGGCATTGGATACTGGGCTGGCACGTAAAAAACATGATGCATTAGATGATCAACTGACTGCCTCTTTACTTAAGCGCCGTTGGCCTTCTTTGTCTAACTGGCTACCAAATTTTGAATTTGCAGATCAGTGCTGGTATGTGGGCTTGTCTCTGTTGGCCTTGATTAGTTTATTTATGGAGTGGTGGTGGGTAGCCGCGCCCTTAGTGATTTGGCTACATTTGTCGCGCGGGGCGCATCAGCGTGAAAGAAAAGAAGTAGAAGACCGGCGCGCTTTTTATCTGGGCCAGGCACAGCAGCTTAAAAGAACGCGTGATCGTTTTGCTGTTGGGCAAGTTTCTTTAGAAAAACTCGCTTTTCAATTGCGGCATTGGGATGAAAAAGGCGAGTATTTTGAGCCTCAGCTGTTCGATTTATTAGCCTTACATCAGCATCAATGATGATCATGCTGACATTCTTATAGAACGATCGTACAATAACGGCACAGATTCCTCTTGGATTATGCCGTGTACGCCCAGCGCAAGATTATCCATATTGATTGCGATTGCTTTTACGCTGCGGTAGAAATGCGTGATCAGCCAGCTTTGCGCGATGTGCCGCTGGCTATTGGTGGGGCTGCCGATCGGCGCGGTGTGATTGCAACGTGTAACTATCCGGCGCGTAAGTTTGGCGTGCATTCTGCAATGTCAACTTATCGGGCGCAGCAAGCCTGCCCAAATCTAGTTCTGCTTCCTCCTGATTTCCCTCGTTACCGCGCCGCATCGCAGGCCATGCGAAGCATCTTTGCAGACTACACCGATAGAATCGAGCCTTTATCTTTAGATGAAGCCTATTTAGACGTAACGGGCCTATCGAACTGCCAAGGTAGTGCTTCTAGAATGGCGCTGGAGATTCGTGAGCGTATTGCTGCTGAAGTAGGCATTACCGCCAGTGCTGGGATTGCACCCAATAAACTGCTGGCTAAGATTGCCAGTGATTGGCACAAGCCCAACGGCCAGTTTGTGATTCGCCCACAGGATATTGATGTTTTTATACTGAGCCTGCCGCTGAAAAAACTATGGGGCGTTGGCAAGGTAACGGCTGCTCGGTTAGCAAGGCAGGGCGCGCACTGCTGTGCTGATCTACAGGCTTGGCCACTAGAGCGATTATTGCGTGAGTTTGGCAAGTTTGGCAGCCAGTTATTTGAGCAATGCCGAGGCGTTGATCTGCGCCCAGTTGCTGCGGATGAGCGGCGTAAATCACTTTCTGTAGAAAACACGTTTAATCATGATCTGCCTGATTTAGCTGCCTGTTACCAAGCTTTGCCGGCTTTAGTGAGCGATTGGCAGCAGCGTATGCAACGCGCCAGTGGCGATCGCCAGCATAAGGCCTTTGTAAAAATAAAATTTAATGATTTTAGCCAAACCACGGTTGAGTGCGTTTGCCCACATCCTTCGATCGAAACATTTGGGCTGTTATTGGCAGAGGGCTTTGAGCGGGGTAAAAAACCAGTGCGCCTACTTGGGGTGGGGGCAAGGTTTGAGGAGGTAAGGGTGCAGCCAGAGCAGCTTTGTCTGTGGCCTTAGCTGTGGGTAGCGGATTTTAAAAAGATAAAGGCCGAGCAGAAAATTGTTTTTCTGCACGGCCTTTTGTATGGCTCTGGGGGTATTACCTGCTTAGCGTTGCCAGTGCTTTTTGTTTTTCTAGCATTTTTTGTTTGATGTCAGAAATAGAAGCTAGCGCGGCTTTTTCGCCTTCTAAAATGGCCACGTTTTTCTGATCGAAGTCCGCAGGGCCAATTTTTCCGACTTTAGGGCGTAGGATCACGTCAGCGCGGATCATTTCTTGCTCGCCTAATTTCTGCCCCATAATCATCACGGCCTGATTGACGATGCCAAGCATATTGCTGGGCGTGTTTTTACCGTTGGCTTTGGATGAAATATCCACAGCAATAATAAAATCTGCTCCAAGTTCTTTAGCGGCATCAACCGGTACGGGGCTAATGACGCCGCCATCTACATAGCGCCGCCCGCTTATCATTACTGGCTCAAATACGCCCGGAATGCTGGATGATGCACGCACGGCTTGCCCCGTGTTACCACGTGCAAAAGAAATGCGTGTGCCGGTATCTAGCTCCGTAGCGACCGCTGCAAAGGGTTTGTTGAGCTTATCTAGGGGGCGGTTATCGACTAATTTATTGACGTAATCTTGTAGTTTCTGCCCTTTTACTAAACCGCCAGAAAGTAGGCTGATATCGCGGATTTGTGATTCATCCAGACCAAAGGCGCGCTCTTGAAGAGTAAAGCCGTCCATGCCTGATGCATAAAGGGCGCCAACCACGCTACCCGCGCTGGTGCCTGAAACCACGTCGGGCACGATGCCGTTGGCTTCTAGCATTTTAATGACACCAATATGGGCAAAGCCTTTGGCGGCTCCTCCGCCAAGCGCCAGGCCAATTTTAAGTTTGGGTAAGGGTTTCGGGGCAGGGGGAGGGTTGGTCGTGCAAGCTGCCAAAAAGCTGAGTGTGATCAGGCTGCTTAGTAACTTCTTCATACAACTTTCTCCAGGGCGATAACGTAGGCAGTTTGCCCGTCGCAGCGCCACTTCACATCATATTGATAAAGCCTTACGCCATAGATGCGCTCTGCATCATCGGCATAGGCTGGGCGTGGGTCTTGTTTTAAAACATCTTCAATGAGTGCGCGCAGCTCCGGTTTTAAGCGGGCTTTGGCTTCAGGGCTGAACACCACCGCCAGCTCTGGCGGCGGGCTATCCGCAAAGCCGCCACGCGCAGTGGGAATACTTTCTGCATAAGGGATATAGGGCTTGATGTCTAAGATGGGCGTGCCATCGACTAAATCAATCCCTTTAAATGTCAGGATAACGCCAGAATCAGTGTCAATTTTAATCAGCTCAACTAAAGATAAGCCAATTGGATTGGGGCGAAACGGTGATCGGCTGGCAAACACGCCGATCCGTGTATTGCCTCCTAGCCGTGGTGGGCGAACCGTTGGTTTCCAATCGTTGGCGCTTTGGTGAAACACAAAAGTAAGCCATACGTGCGAAAACGCTTCTAAGCCGCGTACTGCTTCGGCTCGGTTATAAGGGGAAAGTAGCTTAAGTACCCCTAGCGCATGGGGAGCTAGGCTGGGTTGGCGTGGAATGCCAAATTTATCTGCAAAGGGCGTCGCTAGATGGCCGATGGGCTGAAAGGTAAAACCACTCACGCAGGCGTTCCGGGTAGTTAAAAAAAAAGCGGGGCCAAAGCCCCGCTAGATTATATGCGAATTAACTTCTGACTCTACAGATTATGTACCCAGATTACGCCGATCATGACTGGTGCAACCACGGCACAAATACCACGGAAAGCGGGAATCCAGCGTCCGCCGCCATTGCTCAGCAATTCACTGTGAATACGTGGCCAGATGATCCAGCCAGCAAAGATGGCAACCAAGATACCGCCCGCAGGCATCATGATATTAGACGTTGCGTAATCCATTAGATCAAAGGCCGTTTTACCAAATAGCTTGGCTTCTGCCATCGGGCCAAATGATAGGGCTGCTGGAATGCTGGCGATAAAAACTGCAACGGTGGTGATATAGGCCGCACGGCGGCGTCCCCAGCCAAACTCATCAATAAAGTAGCTAACGATAGGCTCAACAATGGATACCGATGAAGTAAGCGCGGCAAATAACAGCAGTAAGAAGAAGGCAATCGCCCATGCTTGGCCAAATGGCATTTGCGCAAAAATAGCGGGCATGGTGATAAACGTCAGGCCGGGGCCAGCTGCTGGGTCAACGCCAAAAGCAAAGACGGCGGGTAGAACCATAAAGCCTGCTAAGACGCTAGCTAAGGTGGCTAAGATAGAAATCCATAGCGTTGCCCCAGCTAGATTGGTTTCTTTATCTACATAAGAGCCATAGGAAATAATAATCCCCATGCCCAGTGATAGGGAAAAGAACGCCAGCCCAAGTGCATCAACCACCATGGCAGAGGTCAGCTTGCTAAAGTCAGGGGTAATAAAGTAGCGAACACCTTCCCATGCACCAGGCAAGGTAAGCGAGCGGGCAATCAGTACCAGCATGAGGATAAACAGCGCTGGCATCAGCACCTTGCTCATGCGCTCAATGCCTTTTTGTACCCCACCTAACACAACGGCAACGGTCACCCCTAAAAACAGTGCCGTATAAAAGAGCGAGCTGGCAGGGTCGGCAATAAATTTGCTGAAGGCTGCGCTCAACTCTGTGGTGTTATGCCCAAGTGCTTCACCGGTAATGGACTTACCAATGTAAGCAATCACCCAGCCACCAACCACGCTGTAGTAAGCCATTACAATAAAAATACACAGCACGGATAAGCGCCCGGCCCACGGCCATAAGCCGCCTTTTAAATCACGAAATGCAGTGGTGGCAGAGCGGTTGGCTGCGCGGCCAATCACCATTTCTGCTAGCAGGAGGGCAATACCAACGGTGAATACGCAGGCTAAGTAGGCGAGCAGAAATACGCCGCCGCCATTTTTACCTGCTACATAGGGAAACTTCCAGATGGCACCAAGGCCAACGGCAGAGCCGGAGGCGGCCAGAATAAAGCCGAGGCGTGAACCCCAATTTGCACGAGACATAGATCATTTTCCGAAATGGGTGCTGCTGAAAAAAAGGACATATAAATACCCCGTCATTTTTTTGAAAGACAGATTTCGAAAAGATTGCATCAATAAGCGGGTTTGCTGAAGGGCTATCTTTATAAATCAATAAAGGCTTTTGGCTTTTGATGATTTAAATTGGGTAAGCTTGCATTTAACCTGACTCGTTATTTTTTATCTTCATTGAATAGTTACTTGACTTGGTTTTTGCTGCTTAGGAGTCTTTTTAAAGTATGTCATATCCATGGCTGCTACCCAGATGTAGTTAAAGTCAGTACAGCAGAATGCAAAGATATGAAAATAGCGCTTTTGACTTGCCAAGGCAGAAACAAGACGCGACACTAGCCGCTCTTTTGTGAGGTAGTCATGTCTTTTTATTTCCGTCCCGATAATGTTCCTGAGCTCGATGGTTTAAGCCGCTGGGAGCAGCGTGTTTTGTTACGCGGTACATTTTTAAAAGAACGCGCGATGTCTACGCTGGTTTTATTAGTGTTAGTCATCGCAAGCGTGCAATTTATGATTAATCCACTTTTGGCGTCGGTCTGGCCCAATTTTCAAAGCAATAGCGTGGCTTATGGTGGCGTGCTGGTGGTATGGCTGCTACTGCTGATGTGGTTGCGCGATGTGGTGATGATGAATGTGCTACGCCCGAAAATTGCCATTAAACGAGCTGAGAAAACCAATGTGGCGACTACTGAGTCTGCTTAGTCTTAGTTCTGTCTGCACGGTGCAAGCCGCCACCATTGCCGTGGATGTCGGCCATTATCTGGCCGCACCCGGCGCAACAAGTGCTTATGGTGAGAGCGAATTCAGCTATAACCTAGCGCTGGCCCGTCGTGTGCAAAGTACACTGCAGGCAGCTGGGCATCAGGTTAATTTAATTAATGCCGATGGGCAGATGCGTGAATTACGCGCACGTGTGCAAGCGGCGGCAGGGGCAGATTTGCTGATCTCTATTCATCATGACTCTGTGCAGCCACAATATTTGCAGCTATGGGAGGTGGCGGGTAAAAACCAGCGTTATGCCGATCAGTTCAGTGGATATTCTTTATTTGTGCATTCGCAGGCTGCCCAGTTTGGCCGCTCGCTGAGTTGTGCACAGGCAATGTCGCAATATTTGCAGGCTAAGGGCTTTAAGCCGACCGATCACCATGCTCCCAGTGTAGCTGGAGAAAATCGTGTTCAGCTTGATCCGCAGCTTGGCATTTATGATGCTGATTTTGTGGTGATTCGCCTAGGAAAAACACCTGCTATTTTGTTTGAAGCGGGTGTAATTGTGAACCGTGCAGAAGCGCTTGCGCTACAAGAGCCTGCTACCCAAGCTCAGATGGCTGAAGCCATTTTGAATGGTCTTTCCTGCCTGAAGTAACTAATTTACGAAATGTGTGTGCAAGGTTGGCACATAAGTAGGTCTATCGTCTAAAATCCCCTCTTTGTTTTTAAATGAACTCGGTTGCCGCCATGCGCACGTCACAACTTTATTTCTCGACTCTAAAAGAAGCGCCTTCCGAGGCCGAGCTAATCTCGCACAAGCTGATGCTGCGAGCAGGTTTAATCAAGCGCCTTGGTTCTGGCCTCTATACATGGATGCCGCTGGGTTTACGCGTACTGCGTAAAGTTGAAGCCGTGATCCGCGATGAAATGAATAAAGCGGGCGCGCAAGAGCTGTTAATGCCTGCGGTGCAGCCCGCTGAGCTGTGGCAAGAAACCGGCCGCTGGGATGTGTTTGGCCCACAAATGCTGAAAATCACCGATCGTCATGAGCGTCAGTTCTGTTTTGGCCCAACTCACGAAGAAGTCATTACCGACATCGCACGTTCAGAATTGCGCAGCTATAAGCAATTGCCAGTGAGTTTTTATCAGGTTCAGACTAAATTCCGTGATGAAATTCGCCCGCGTTTTGGCGTGATGCGTGCACGTGAATTCACCATGAAAGATGCTTATTCTTTCCATGCCACTTATGAGTCGCTGCAAGAAACTTATGGCGTGATGTATCAGAGCTACTCAAAAATCTTTACGCGCCTAGGCTTGAAATTCCGTGCCGTGGCGGCAGATACCGGTGCAATTGGCGGCTCGGGTAGTCATGAGTTTCATGTGCTGGCCGATGCTGGTGAAGATTTGCTCGCCTATTGTCCAGATTCTGATTACGCCGCGAATACTGAGCTAGCCGAAGCATTTGCACCTGCTGCCCCTCGTGCGGCGGCGCTTGAAGCAATGCGTGATGTAGATACCCCAAAGCAAACCTCGTGTGAAGCGGTTGCTGCGCTGCTTAATATCAGTATCGAGCGCACGGTAAAGTTGCTGGCGCTGATGACGACCGCCAATGAGCTAGTGATTGCCTTATTGCGCGGAGATCACAGCTTAAATGAAGTGAAGCTAGGCAAGGTCGAAGGCATGACTGATTTCCGCTTTGCTACAGACGAAGAAATTCGTGCGGCATTTAACTGCCCACCAGGCTTCCTAGGGCCTGTTGGCATCCCTGCCGGTATGCGTGTAATCAGTGATCGTACTGTTGCGGCGATGAGCGATTTTATTTGTGGCGCTAACAAGCCTAAATTCCACTTAGCTGGCGTTAACTTTGGCCGTGATTTGCCAGAGCCAAATATCGTTGCTGATATTCGTAATGTCGTGAATGGCGATGCTAGCCCAGATGGCAAAGGTACCTTAGAAATCTGTCGTGGTATCGAAGTGGGTCACATCTTCCAACTGCGCACCACTTATGCAGAAAAAATGAAGTGCCAGTTTACCGATGCTGATGGTTCTTTAAAGATCATGGAAATGGGCTGCTACGGTATTGGCGTATCGCGCATCGTGGCGGCGGCTATCGAACAAAACCATGACGAGCGCGGGATTAAATACCCGGCAGCTATTGCCCCATTTACTGTAGCAATCGTGCCTATGGGCTATCACCGCTCAGAAACCATCAAAGTAGCAGCCGATGCGCTGTATGCAGAACTTGTTGCAGCGGGCATTGATGTGTTGCTGGATGATAGAAATGAGCGCCCAGGCTCGATGTTTGCTGATATGGAATTAATCGGTATTCCGCATCGCATTACTATCGGCGAAAAAGGCTTGGTAGAAGGCATGGTTGAATATATCGCCCGCGCCGGTGGCGGCATGGAAAAAATCGCCTTAGCTGATGTAGTTCGTGTGCTTAGCGAAAAGTAAGTTGGTCATGACGTAAAGAAAAGGCGCTGTATATATACAGCGCCTTTTCTTCGCATTGTAAATACACCGCCGCCGATGTAAACCATTAACTTGTTATGCGGCTGGGGGTGGGTTTCCAGTGTTTTGGCCTGTTTCTGTGTGGTGCTGTTCTTTTTTACGCTGGTACAAAGAGCGTCGGTTTATGGTTGTTGTTGGCTTTACTCTCGAAATAAAAAAATATCTATCTTTTTAAATCAACTACTTAGCGCATTGCTACGGTTTTGTTGCGCGGTAGTGGTTGACCTAGTCAGTGATGCCCCGTATATTTCGGCCTCTCGCTGCAGCACACACAGCCACACAGTGATGTCACAGCGAGACGATCTTTAACAAAATACAGTCGATGAGTGTGAGTACTTGGTTCGGAAGCGAAACAAGTGCTTGCATTAGTAAAGAGTAACCAGCGATGGTTACTCGGAATAAAGTAAGCCAGTAAGTACTAGCTTAGAGATTAAACTAAAGAGTTTGATCCTGGCTCAGATTGAACGCTGGCGGCATGCTTTACACATGCAAGTCGAACGGTAACAGGCTGCTTGCAGCGCTGACGAGTGGCGAACGGGTGAGTAATATATCGGAACGTACCTAGTAAT
>NZ_JANXSO010000078.1 GCF_025352645.1 Iodobacter sp.
AGATAGTCGACACCTACATTCGATGGTATAACGAAAAGCGAATTAAGGTTTCCCTCGGTGCGCTTAGCCCGATTGAATACCGAAAGAGACTTGGGTTAATAACATAAAACCAGTCCAAGAATTTATCCGCAGCCCCCTGGGGTCAAATTTCAATCGGCGTGAACAGAGCTGGAATCTGAAAGCGACTGATTGACGGTCGAAACAACCACCAAGCCCTGCGATGCGGGGCTTTTTTAACGCCTATCAACTCGATCAGACAGCTCAGTGATCACTCTTGGCTTATCCCAGTGCAAATCGACAGCTCGTAGCTGGGTATAACGTGCTAGGTTTTTCCATGACCGATGCCCAGACACCAACGCCACTTCCTGAATCGCATACCCCTGCTCAAATAAGCGGCTGATTCCCTCATGCCTCAGATCATGAAAATGCAGATCGATGACGCCAGCCCGCGAGCATAGCCGCGTGAACGCGGCACTAACACACGCTGCTTTATACGGAAAAATGAGCTCGTGCTCGTGAAACTGAGATTTAATAATATCCATTGCAAATCCCAGCAAAGGGACCACTTGATTATTTCCGATCTTTTTCTTAGGGTCTTTACGATCCCGAATCATGATAGTGCGATTTTTCTCATCTAAATCACTCCAGCGCAGAGCTACAATCTCCCCAAGCCGCATCGCGGTTTCAACAGCAAAACGCATTACATCCGTAATTGGGATCACACGCTTATGATTCGTCGGTCTAGCCACAGCCATTAAGCGTGATAGCTCTGACTCACCCAGCCGCCGATCACGCTCAGCAGATTTTCCAATCATGCCATTTGCGCTTAAATACTCTGAGGCCAGCTCAAATATTGAGATATCAAAATTTACCCCCAAATACTTATTTGCTGTTTTTAAAATGCCCCCCAAATAAATAATATCGTGATTGATCGTTTGTGGCAGAGTACCGCCCGAACCTCGTTCACGCGCATATTCGATAATAATATCCGTGGTGAGACGGCTCAGCGGCAAATCCCCAAGTGTAGAACGCGCTAAAATATTCAGAACACTGCGCTTTGTGTCACCGATCGGTTTGTCTTTTTCAATAAACTCAATATATTGCCCAATCAGCGACTGCAGAGTGACATTTTTTAATTTGTGCTGATTGATCGCTGCAGAATCTTGCATCTGCTCTGCCAGCCTGCTGGACCAGTCTTCAGCCAAACGCTTTGCTACCGCCTCTGCCCGTGCGCCGGTACCTGAAACTTTGAAATTTCTGGATTCATTCAGCAGAATTTTTCCAGATCGCTGAATCCGTACTTGTGCCTGAAAAGAAACCGAGCCGTCTTTATTCGTTACGCGTAAAATGGTGGCCACTTTAAGCGCTCCTATTCGTGTTTTTCAGGCCCTGAAAATAGCAGTAAAATAGGAGTTGATGCAACTGAGTACCGCTCAAACCCGCATTCGACCGTAGAAGACCGTAAACATGAAAAGCAAGCTATGACTGAAGAAAACCCAATAAAGTCAATGAAGACAAGGGGTAGGCGCTACTCTATCGCGCCTATGTTGGATTGGACCGATCGCCACTATAGATATTTCTCCAGACTGCTAACTAAGCACACCTGGCTGTATACCGAGATGGTGACGACTGGGGCGATTATTCATGGGGATAAGCAGCGGCATCTTAATTTTGATGAGATTGAAAACCCGATTGCTTTACAGCTGGGTGGATCTGATCCGATAGCTTTGGCGACTTGCGCCAAGCTTGGCGAGGACTGGGGCTATGACGAGATCAATTTGAATGTGGGCTGCCCTTCCGAGCGAGTGCAAAATGGGGCGTTTGGCGCTTGCCTGATGGCGGAGCCGCGTTTGGTGGCGGATTGTGTAAAGGCCATGAAAGATGTGGTGGATATTGATGTCACCATCAAGCATCGTATCGGTATTGATAATGAAGAAAGCTACGACTTTGTGCGCGATTTTGTGGGTACGGTAGCTGATGAAGGCTGTAATACTTTTATTGTGCATGCGCGGAATGCTATTTTAAAAGGCTTGTCGCCCAAAGAAAACCGCGAGATTCCGCCGCTTAAATATCATTATGCTTATCAGTTAAAACAAGATTTCCCGCATTTAGAAATTATTGTAAATGGCGGCATTACGACGCATGAGCAGGTGGCGGAGCATTTAAAGCATCTGGATGGCGTAATGGTGGGGCGCGAGGCTTACCATAATCCTTGGATACTGACGCAGGTAGACGAGTTATTTTACGGCGGCGCAGCGCATACCGCATCCCGCGTGCAAGTGATGCACGCAATGCGGCGCTTTATTGAGGCAGAAATGGCGCAGGGCTTGCCGATTCGCTTAATGACTCGACATATTCTGGGCTTATTCCAGCATCAGCCGGGTGCTAGAACCTGGCGACGGATGTTGTCTGATTCAAAATTGCTTAAAGAAGCTGACTTCCAGCTGATTGAAAACGCTCTGCGTGAAGTAACTAAAGGCCATTCTTAAATGAAGCGCATCGCCCTTTTACTGACATTGATGATCCCGCCCGCATTCGCCACCGAAGTGACGCTGCTGGCGGCAATGGGCAATAAGGGCATTTTGCTGATTGATGGGCAAAAAAAGACTTTGGCAATTGGTCAGAAAATGGGCGATGTCAAGCTACTGGCGGTGAGCAGCGAGCAAGCCACCGTTATGATAGGCACACGCCAGCGTCAGCTTTTATTGGGGCAGGGTTATATTGCCAGCACCAAAGCAGAAAGTGATAGCGTGGGTAGCCTTACGCTTAGCCCGGATGCGCAAGGGCATTATTATGCCGATATTGCCGTGCGTGGCATCAGCCAGCGCGGCATTATTGATACCGGTGCTAGCTTTTTATCTATGCCGCGTAATCTGGCCAGCAATATGGGCGTGGATTATAAGCAGGGCGAGGAAAGCCGCACGCAAACGGCCAATGGCATCATTAAATCTTGGCAGGTGACGATTGCGCAGATTCGCATCGGCTCCCTACTATTTAATAATGTGCAAGCCAGCATTCGCGACCAAGATAATGGGCCTTTATTAATTGGCAATAGTGTTTTGAATCGCTTTCAAATGAAGCGCGAACAAGAGCTGCTGATCTTACAAAAGAAGAACTACCAATGACGACTTTGATAAACTCCAAGCAAAAGATTATCGTTTTAGCCAGTAATAACGCCGGTAAGGTCAAAGAATTTAACCGCCTGTTTGCCAAGCTAGATATCCAGATTGTCCCGCAGGGTGAGCTAGGCGTAGCAGAGTGTGATGAGCCGCACCATACCTTTATTGAAAATGCCTTAGAAAAAGCCCGCCACGCCAGCCGCATTACCGGCCTGCCCGCGCTGGCCGATGACTCTGGCCTCTGTGTAAAAGCCTTGGGTGGCGCGCCGGGTGTTTACTCGGCCCGCTTTGCGGGTGAGCCAAAATCGGATGCCCGCAACAACCAAAAACTCATTGAAAGCATGGCCAAGCAGAGTGATCGCAGCGCTTATTACTACGCCGCGCTGGTTTTAGTACGCCATGCTGACGACCCACAGCCCTTAATCGCTGATGGCATTTGCCGAGGGGAAATCCTTGAAACCAGCCGAGGTGAGGGAGGTTTTGGCTATGATCCGCTGTTTTTGCTGCCGCAGTTTGCAAAAACAGCCGCCGAAATCAGCGCAGACGAAAAAAGTCAGATCTCGCATCGCGGCAAAGCTTTGCGAGAATTAATCGCGAAGCTACAGGAAACAGGTTTATGAGCGCGGCTGTAACTGTAAATCAAGGGGAAACCCGCTGGGCCACATGGCTAAGAGACGATGCATCGGTGGTGTCTTGTACCGAAAAAGTAAAAGTCATGAATGAGAATTTAGACGAGCTAAAACAAATGGCTCAGGATTTACTGGAAGACGGCCTGCTGATGGAAGTATCGGAAGATCAGATTAAAGCTGTGCTGCATAGCCTGATCGATGAGCTGCATAACCCTTATCAGAAATAAGGCAATAGCATCGATTAAAATCAAAAAGCTCTGTAGCCATAGGAAACGGGAAGAACACAGAGCGCACTAAGAAAAACGGCCTTGCCTATTCACGTAGGGCGGGTGAAACCCGCGTATTTTTCAGTATTGCTCGCGGGTTGCACCCGCCCTACGAATAACGCTTTGCTTAAGTTGATAGGATTGGGGTGCAACCCTCCGTTTACGTAGCTTTTGAGACCTAAATCTGGCGGGTTTCACCCGCACTACGAATGATGCAATGTTTACAACGGCGACAGAATGACTAATAACATAACGCTTATCTCTGTGTGCTCTGTGTTCTCATTTATCTCTGTGCCTACAGACCTTTTGCTTTACAAGCCCGCAATACCCATAAAGAAGTGAACACCATGCAATCGATTTCCATGCCCATCGGCAAAGCTAACTGGGCGCTTTCTGCCTTACCGCCTTTGGCGCTGTATATTCACTTTCCTTGGTGCATTAAAAAATGCCCCTACTGTGATTTCAACTCGCACGCGCAAAAAGGCGCGCTGCCGGAGCAGCAGTATATTGCCGCCCTGCTGGCCGATTTAGAATCCTGTTTGCCGCTAATGTGGGGCAGGCCGATTACCAGTATTTTTATGGGTGGCGGCACGCCGAGCTTGTTTTCTGCTGAGGCGATTAATCAATTGCTAGAAGGGATTCGGGCCAGAGTGCGTTTGCACCCTGATGCCGAAATCACGCTGGAAGCCAATCCGGGCACCTTTGAGAGCGAAAAATTTGCTGGCTACCGCGCCGCAGGCATTACGCGTTTATCGATTGGTATTCAGAGTTTTAATGCTGGGCATCTTAAAGCGCTAGGCCGTGTGCACGATGATAAAGAAGCCCATCGCGCCATCGAGATTGCCCATCAACATTTTGATAATTTTAATCTCGATATTATGTATGCCCTGCCTAAGCAAACGCTGGCCGAGGCACTGCTCGATATCCGCACCGCCATTGCTTGTAAATCCACCCACCTTTCGGCCTACCACCTGACGCTAGAGCCCAATACCCTGTTCCACCGCTACCCGCCTACGCTACCGGATGAAGATTGCAGCGCCGATATGTCGGATGCGATTGAAGCGGAATTAGCCGCTGCTGGCTTTGAGCATTACGAAACCAGCGCCTTTGCCCAGCCTAAGCGTCAGGCTAAGCACAATTTAAATTACTGGCAGTTTGGCGATTACCTAGGGATTGGGGCAGGCGCGCACGCCAAAATCAGCTTTCCGGATAAAATCATCCGGCAGATGCGCTATAAGCAGCCGACTGAATATTTGCAAAAAATGGCAGCGGGCTCGGCGGTGCAGACCGAAGAGCAAATTACTTTAGAGCAGCTGCCATTTGAATTTATGCTCAACGCCCTGCGCCTGACGGGTGGCTTTGATTTAAGCCTGTTTGAAGAGCGCACTGGCTTACCTCTGACGAAGGTCATTCACCAGATTGAAAAAGCCGTTGCAGATGGATTATTAGAGCGGCAGCTTAATCATATCCAGCCCACTTTACGTGGCCAGCGGTTTTTAAATACGCTGCTTGAGCGCTTTTTGCCTTAATCCACATAACTGCATCAAAAGCCCTTCGCATTAAGCTGCGAAGGGCTTTTTTATCGCCGTTTACTTCAGATAAATGGCAGATAAATGGCTTACCCTACCGTTTGTATTCCAAAATCCCCCGCTACTCGCATGCATTAGCTAAATAATTAAACGCTGATTAATATTCCATATGAATGAGCACAGCGCTCTTCAAGCCCACCCGTAGGGAAAGCCATCGAGGATGCTATGAACAATCAACAGGGATTTACCTTAATCGAAGTCATGATCACGGTGGCGATCATTGGGATTTTGGCCTCGATCGCCGTGCCTCAATATTCAGACTACGTAACCCGCAGCCGCCTAGTTGAAGCACAGAGTAAGCTCAGCGATACCCGTGTGCGCTTAGAGCAATTCTTTGTAAACAACCGTACTTATGTGGGCTTCACCTGTACTCAAGCAGCGGTTGGTAATGAAAACTTTGGCATTACTTGCCCCACCCAAACGGCCACGACCTTCGTTATTTCGGCTACGGGCACCAATAAGATGGTTGGATTTGGCTTTACTTTGGACGACCTCAACCAAAAAGCCTCGGCCATTACCGCTGCAGGTTGGTCCAACCCAACAACGAATAATTGTTGGGTCAGCAAAAAACCAAATATTTGTTAGGCCACAAAAAATGAGCTCATCCCAAGCAATACGAAGGGGTTTTAGCCTTGTTGAAGTCATGATCGTACTGGTGATCTTTGGCGTGTTAGTTGCCATCGCCATGCCGGGATTTCAAGGCTGGGTGCGCAGCGCTAAATTACGCAGCTTTGCCGAATCTTTTCAAACAGCCATTCAAACCGCCAGAGCCGAGGCGATTAATCGCAATGCTTATGTGGAGCTGGTATTAACGGATAGCACCGTCGTGGGGGCCGATCCAACGACCCGAAATGCGCTTGCCGTCAATGCCTCAATAACCGGCACAGCATGGCTGATTCGTGAATGCCCAGACTGCAGCAACATCAGCACCGCAGGCGTCGGCCCTTATCCCTTTATCCAAGGCAAAGTCTTAGCAGAGGGCGGCAGTAACAATCCACCTCAGCTTAATGCCAGCGCGTCTTTAATCCGTTTTGATGGTTTGGGCAGAGCCAATGCTACTTTTAATTTAATTGTCGCCGATACCGCTGCCGCAGCAACCCCTGCCAGCTGCACCTTGGCAGGCACAGGACCAATTACTGATCCAGCCAGAGTTTGTGTGGTGTTAGATCGAGGAGGTGGCGCAAGAATGTGCTTGCCCGATGCCCCAGCCACTAACCCCAGTTCTTGCGCGAGGAGCTAAAGGCCATGCAATTTTTTATAAAAGAGTGTTTTAGCCCCACAGCACGCAAGCCTTTCGTTTTTCATAAGCAAGGCGGCTCGATGCTGCTAGAGGCCATGGTAGGCATTACCATTTTCTCTTTTGGGGTCTTATCTATTTTAGCCTTGCAAGGCAATGCCATGCGCCATGTTTCCAGCACCTCCGCGCGCACTTCGGCTATGCAACTGATTCAGCGTGTGGATGGATTAATGCGCGTCAATCCACGCACCGCCAATCTTGATAGCTTTCAGATGACAACTTGCACCTCGGCAGCGGCCAGTTCCGAAGCGGGAAAATGGTCCAGAGCCGTTGCGGCTCAGCTTCCTGGTGCAACATGCAGTGTAGTCATTGATGCCGATACGCCCGCTGGCCGTAGCATCCGCTGTTTTCGTCGTGCTACCGTCACGATTACTTGGCCAGTTCGGCATGGCGAAGTTACTGGCGTTGCTGGCACAACAAACAATACGGCAACAAATGTAGCGGATATCCAAACGGTGTGGAGCGACACAGCTAACGGCATGTTGTGCAATACCTAAGATCACGCCCAAATAGAACAAACATCGATTAATCAGAGGTACGGGGCTATGCGCCACTCTAGCGGTTTTGGAATTGTAGAACTCATGGTTTCCGTGGTACTTGCCTTGGTTTCGATGATTTCTATTTATCAAATTTTTGGGGTGAATGAAGCCTACCGGCGCAGCAGTATGGGTGGCTCTGGCGCGCAAATTAATGGCGGCATTGCCGTAATGCAAATGCAAAAAGATGCGGAACGCTCAGGTATGGGTATTGGAGACGTGGGCGCACTCAATTGCAATGTGGTTTCAAGAGTCGCCAACCTGACTAACTTCCCCTTGATTCCAGTGCTTATCCAAAGCGCAGGCACCTCCGATAGCCTGACCTTTCTCTACGGCAGCAGCATTATCGGTGGAGGGCAAGTCGCCCAGCTTGCCGATATTGAACACCTCAATGCCGACACTCAGTTTGCCAATGTCTCAGGCGGGCAAAGTATAGCCACCAATGATCTGGTGATCGCTTGGCAACCGCCCACCCCCACTATTCCGCAAATCTCCTGCCCACTATTTCAAGTGACCTGTACAAATGCCACCCCCTGCGCTGGTGCTCCAGCAAACACCGATGGCTTTGCCATTGGCAATGCAGCCAATACATGGAACTCCGCCACGGTCGGTGCGCCCTTTCCCGCCGAGCTAAGTAAAATCACGCGCCTGTATAATTTTGGCCGACTCACACGGCGTACTTATTGCGTATATCTCTCCGGCAACAGCAATACTTGCACCGGCTCTGGCACTCAAATCCACGGTTCACTGCTTAGCCAAGACGCGCTGGATGCCACGGCAGCGGCAGATGGAACTTGGCAAGTGGTCACTGAAAACGTGATTCAAATGAAGGCCGAATACGGCTTAGACACCAATGCAGATGGCGATGCTATCCCTAATAATGTAAACACATGGCAAAAAGCCGCTCCAGCGCAATGGGCACAGCTCATCGCCGTTCGCTTTGCCGTCTTGGTACGCGCCAGTAATCCTCAAAAGCTCAACCGTGCAGGTACTTGTGTGAATGAAAGCAGTAGTAATTATACCGCCGCCACACCCAGTGATGCATTTACCAATACCACGGCAAGCTACTACCTTGGTTGGGGCGATACTACTTCTGATCCACTCACCCAGCCCACCAATGCCGACTGGCAGTGCTATCGCTATAGCGTGCACGAAACAGTCGTACCACTACGCAATCAGATTCTATTAAACCAACCCATCGCTGGCTTTTGAGGAAGACAAGCATGCACACGCCGCGTACTTCTGCCCCCCGCTGCCAACAAGGTCTGGTGCTATTTATTGCACTGATTGTGCTGGTGATCATGACCTTGGCAGGCATTGCTATGGTGCGATCCATCACCACAAGCACCCAAGTTGCTAATAATTTGTCCCTGCGCCAAGGTACGACCGCAGCTGCCGATGTAGCACTTGAAACCGCTCGCCAATGGCTGATTAATATATCGAGAGCGACTCCTGCCACACTGAATGCGGATTCCACAGACAATGGTTATAGCGCGACCAATACCACCAACCCCATTAGCACCACAGATAGTACGCAATGGCGTGCCGGTAGTGGCTGGGTTTGGGTTGCTAATAGCTGCACACCCAAGCCCTGCACACCCGCCCCCATGCCTCAGGCCACCAGTGCCGCCGCAGTCGCCAATGCTAATGGCTTTAGCACCGCTTATTTAATACAGCGTAGTTGCAGTAATAATGCGGCCCCTTCGCCGGTGATTGATACCACCGCCGCCATAGGAAACCCCTGCAATTTAGTTCAAAACGACCCAACTCAACCAAAAATAAAAACCCCTCTTACTGTGAATTACCTGATTACGGTAAGAATTCAAGGGCCTAAAAATACGGTTAGTTTTTATCAAGCGTCTATTAATTAGTAGCCATCAGGACGGCGAATTAATAGGGAGCAGGGCAAAGACGATATACCTTAGGCGCGGTGCCGCCGTGAATATTCTTATTCATGCAGCGCTTTAACGGCTAAAGCCGCTCATACAAAAAACCAGCTAGCCATTCTTTACTGGCCAGTGTCCAGACTTAAACCTGAGCAATAGCAGGAAAACTGGATTAGTGAAAGTTTCACGCTTTGTGCATTGCATATCGCTGCACTTCACGATTTAAGGGAATTGCTCCAGCAGTGGGGTTAGTTTTTACCAAGCGGCTTTGTATGAAAGACGCTTTCATTAAGGACCAAGCATCATGAAATTCAATCTTATTGCCCTAGGATGTCTTGGCCTTAGTGTCAGCACCTTCGCAGTACAAACCGCCGATAAACCCTTATCCACACTGACTTCTGGCGATGTAAAACCAAACATCATGTTTACGATTGATGATTCTGGGTCTATGGCTTGGACGCACATGCCAGATAGCGTCGGTGGCTATGGAACACTGACCACGGCCTACCCTGATTTGCTCTCTAAAGTAGGCTACCGAGCATCCTTGTGTAATGGCGTGTATTACAACCCAGCCATCACCTATCAGGCACCCAAAAACGCCAATGGCACGAGCATGCCCGATGCCAGCTTTACTGCGGCTTGGTATAACGGCTTTAGCTCTGGCTCTACCACGACACACAATCTTTCTAATGCCTTTTTTGCCTACGACAACACCACCAGCTACGGCCGAGGCACAGCAACATCGGTGCAGGCCTTTTATTGGGCTCTAAAACCAAGCGTCACCTTTAATAGTGGCAACCCCGGTCCCCAATGCGCTGAAGTCCCCAGTGGCAGTATCGACTCTAACTCGGCCGCCAGCACCACCAGCTGGACTAAAGTATTCGTCCCCGACACCAGCCAAACTGCAGCCGTTCAAACCGCACAAAAAACCAATTTTGCCAATTGGTTTAGCTATTACCGCACTCGTTTACAAATGATGAAGTCCAGTGCAGGCTTGGCCTTTTCTAATATAGACACCCGCTACCGAGTCGGGTTTTCTAGAATTGGCCGACTTAAAGTGGGCGACTATAGCAGCGGTATTTTTTTAAATATTAATGACTACGATGGCACACAAAAAAGTGCTTGGTATTCCAGACTATATGGCACGACTACAGGCCCAGATGGAACGCCGCTCAAATTAGCATTGCAAGCGATAGGCCAAATTTATGCAGGGTCTATCCCATCCGGCGTAACCGATCCTATTCAATACACCTGCCAGCAAAATTTTGAAATTCTCACTACAGATGGCTACTGGAATGCCTCTGGCGATTCCGTTGCTGTTGGCAATACCGACAGCAGCAGCGGCATCCCTAGGCCTATGCTAGATGGTGCAAATCAATCCGATAATTTGGCCGATGTGGCAATGAAGTACTTCAAAACCGATTTACGTACCAATATGGCCAACAATGTGCCAGGTGTACTCGCCTTTGATACCGGCCCAGAAGGCCGCCAAATGATGCGGACCTATACCTTGGGTATGGGAATGAATGGCACGCTTAAATATGTTTCTGATTACGAAACCAATGGCGACGCAAGCGTTAATGATTATGTGGGGCTAAAGAATGGCACAAAAAATTGGCCTACCGTAACCGGTGAAACCTTAACCACGATCGATGATCTATGGCATGCGGGAGTAAATGGCGGAGGGAAATTTTTCAGTGCAAGAGACCCCAATGCGGTATCCAGCAGCTTACAAAGCGCGCTCAACGATATTAGCGCCAGATTAGGCGCGGTCGGCGCTCCCGATATATCCAATGCCTTTATGACGGCAGCAGATAATAAGGTTTATAACAGCAGCTATAAAACACGCGACTGGACAGGAGATGTATCAGCCAAAAGTGTGGATGTGACTAGCTCAAGCTTTATCACCACGGTGCTTTGGTCGGCCCAAGATTTACTCGCCACCCGCAATTTAAGCAGCAACCCTAGAACGATTTATTCCTGCGCTGGCAGCTGCACCAGTTTTACGACTTTTGATGCCAGCACCTACGCCAGCAATGTTTCAATTACTGCGGGTGTAACCAGTTTAAAAACCGCCAACTCCTTAAATACAGCGCAGCAAGCAGCCATTGATGGCACTAAGCTCGTCAATTATCTACGTGGCGATCAAAGCAATGAGCCTACAACGGCAGCACCTGATTTAGCACTCACCACGGCACTGTTTCGCCAACGCACCAAGACCCTTGGCTCGATTATTCATGGTGGCGTTTCCTATGTTAAAAAATCTGAAAAAGCTTATGCAGATTCTGGCTATGGTGCATTTTCCAGAACGAACTTAAGCCGCCGCGCCATGCTTTACTCCCCTGCCAACGATGGCATGCTGCATGCCTTTGATGCCACCACAGGGCAAGAAGTCTGGGCATTTATTCCCCCCAGCCTGCTACCCAGCATGTGGAAACAGGCCGATAGAAATTACGATAGTAATTTCCAATATTTTGTAGATGGATCCCCGACCATTGCCGATATCTATGCAGGAGGCTGGAAGACTATTCTTATCGGCGGCTTACGCGGTGGTGGCGGTGAGTATTACGCCATCGACATTACCAACCCATCCGCCGCTATCCCAGCCGCTCCTTTATGGAGCTTTAAAGACAGCAGACTTGGTAAAACCTATGGCTTTCCAGTGGTTGGAAAAATCGGCGGGCAGTGGAAAGTATTACTCTCTGCGGGCTACGATAATAGTGATAATAAAGGCTATGTATTTGTGCTGGATGCCAATACTGGTGCGCTAGAAAAAACCTTCACCACCAGTTGCGTCGCCACTGATGGCACATGCGGTATTTCCAAAATTGGTGCATTGTTTACCGAGCCTGATGTAGACGACACCATCAAGATGGCCTACGCAGGTGATTTGGCAGGTAATTTATGGCGCTTTGATGTAAATGGTGCCGGAGGCGCTGCCGTCTTAGTCGCCACCACAGGCACCAGCGCTTTACGCCAGCCTATTAGCTCAGCGCCCTTAATCAAAGAAACACCTGAATATAAAAATGCAGGGGGAGTTGCGGCCCATTATGTGAACTTTGGGACGGGCCGCTTTTTAAACCAAAATGATATGAGTACCACCGATACCCAAACCATCTATGGCCTGATAGTTGATCCTAGCCTAGGCAGCATCGACTCCAGCTTTAGTAATTTACGCAGCACAGGTTCTTTAATTGAGCTTGTCATAGATAAGACCTGCGATAAAACCATTAAAGAGAATGTAGGAGGAGTCGTCACCTCTTTAGAAAGCATAAATAACAGCAATTTATCCAGCAACTGCCCCACAGCGGTGGGGGGGAACGGCATAGATCAATTTCAAAACACCGATGGAAACTTCGATACTATTACCTTGAAAAGATCCGCCAATACGGCCTTAGGCACGGATTTAACCACATGCAAAAATAGCACCAAAGGCTGGCGAGCCAATTTGCCGATCAGTAAGGAGCG
>NZ_JANXSO010000105.1 GCF_025352645.1 Iodobacter sp.
TTTACGCGGTGTTCAAGCTAGAAAGCTTAAAGATCAAGCACAAAGCTAACCACTTTGCGCTACGCGCCAAGCTCTATATCAAAGCAACCCAGCAGGCCTTGGTGGAACTACAAAACCTGCGGGCTGCGTAACATCAGTTATTAAACAAGGACTGCCTAAGCGATGATAAAGTTTTTGTGTGTGTTGCTTATTGCCTTTGGTGCTTGGAATTGGTATTCCAAGCACCAAAGGCAAGTAGATGAGCCCCTTGCCTTAACGCCCAATCATGCCGAAGTAGTGCCAGAAACAGTCTTAGCAATGAGCACCCCTGTGCCTGTGAGCCGTTATAGTTGTGACGGTAGAATCCATTGCTCACAAATGTCATCTTGCGAAGAAGCTACCTTCTTTTTGAATAACTGCCCAGGCACAAAAATGGACGGGGATCATGATGGCATTCCTTGTGAAGAGCAGTTCTGCCGCCGTTAACACTGCCTATTTAAATTCGAGAAATCAATGAGTGAAGAACAATTAAGCCAACATCGTGATGCCATTGATGCCATCGACGAACAAATTATTCAGCTATTAAATAAGCGTGCTAATCATGCCCGTACCATTGGTGAGATTAAAGGCAGCGGCATTGTGTATCGCCCAGAGCGCGAAGCGCAGGTTTTATCGCGGGTAAAATCTTTAAATAAAGGCCCTTTAAGTGGCGAAACAATGGCCAAGCTATTCCGCGAAATTATGTCGGCCTGTCTTGCGCTGGAGCGCCCGCTAACCATTGCCTATTTGGGGCCAGAAGGCACGTTTAGCCAAGCTGCGGCGATTAAGCAGTTTGGCCATGCGGCGCATACTATGGCTTGCAGCTCGATTGACGAAGCGTTTCGCGTGGTAGAAGCTAAAACCGCCGACTATGTGGTGGCTCCAGTAGAAAACTCCACCGAAGGTGCGGTGGGCCGCACGCTGGATTTAATGGTCAATACCCCATTAAAGATTTGTGGCGAAGTGGTGCTGCGCATTCATCATCATTTGCTGCGCAAGGTGGAAGGCAAGGCAGGATTGCAACGGGTTTACTCGCACGCGCAAAGCCTGTCGCAATGCCATGAGTGGTTAAATAAAAACCTGCCTGCCGAAGTGCAGCGGGTATCGGTGTCCAGTAATGCCGAAGCAGCACGTTTGGCCAGCTTAGATGGATCTTCTGCGGCTATCGCTGGCGATGCGGCTGCAGAAAACTACGCGCTCATCAGCCTGGCACAAAATATCGAAGACGAGCCAAATAACACCACGCGCTTTTTGGTATTGGGCATGCAGGAAGTGGGCCCAAGCGGGCGGGATAAAACCTCTCTAGTGATCTCCGCCCCTAATCGCCCCGGTGCGCTGCATACCCTAGTAGAGCCGCTGGCAAGAAACGGCGTATCGATGGATAAGTTTGAATCGCGCCCTAGCCGCGCTGGCCTTTGGGAATACGTGTTCTTTGTGGATGTAGAGGGGCATGTTAGCGGAGCACCACTACAAGCCGCGCTGGCCGAGCTGGCCGATGTGGCTGCCTTTGTGAAGGTGCTAGGGTCGTATCCTGTTGCGGTGATTTAAATCTGATGTCGCCAAAATGCCGCTCTTACGGGGGGCGGCATTGCTTTGTCTGGCAGATGCTTTTTTGCGGATAAACCCCACTCTTTAACCCCAGAGAGCACTTCGGCCCCAGAGTTTCACAGAGAAAACCCAAAGCAATACTTACTTTGTGTTTCTTGTGTTTTTCAAGGGTGGTTCCAGCAATTCTATCAACTTAAGCAAAACCCGCAGGGCTTGACGGTTGTGTAGGTTGGGTTAGCTGGTTTATTCGCCGTGTAGGGCGGATAAACAAGCGTAACCCAACATTTATGCACAAAAGGATGTTGGGTTACGCGATAAAGCTTGCTAACCCAACCTACCAATTTCCTTGAGTTGATAGGATTGTAGGCTCTAGTTGAAGTTAAAAATTTAAAGGATAAAAAAATGAAATCAGTAGCCGTTTTTTGTGGTGCCAAGCACGGTATTCAGCCTAAGTTTACGGCTGCGGCACGGGAGCTGGGCGTAGTGTTGGCCGAGCGCGAAATTACCCTTGTTTACGGCGGTGGGCACGTTGGTCTGATGGGCGAGGTGGCCACGGCGTGTTTGGATGCGGGCGGCAAGGTGATTGGGGTGATCCCTGAATTTATGGCGGTGCGGGAATTGGCTTTAGAGTCATGTACCGAGCTAATCATTGTGGATTCAATGCACAGCCGTAAGGCCAAGATGGCGGAGTTGGCAGGGGGCTTTATTGCCATGCCGGGCGGCTTTGGCACGCTAGATGAGCTGTTTGAAATCTTAACTTGGTCGCAAATTGGTTTGCATAACAAGCCGGTTGGCTTGCTAAACACGGGTAATTATTACAATTCACTCACAAAGTTTCTTGAAGAAACGGTGGCTGCGGGCTTCTTAGCGGCGGCAGAATACAGTAAATTGCAATCTGCGGCTGATCCACGCAATTTATTGGACATTCTGGCTAATTCGCTGGGAGCAATAGAAGGTGAGTGGTGGAAGGCTTAGCATATTACATATTTAGAAAGCATTGTTTTAACGCCCGATTTAATTCTATGACGGCGTTTTAATCGTGCTTTTACTTAATGAATCGCACTACTGCTTGTGCTGTTCCCTCATCCCCGATTCGTCGGATAGCAAAAAGGATTTTCAAATGAGTTTGCAAGATCTAGCCCCAGAATATGTTCGCTCAATTGCGCCTTATCAGCCAGGCAAGCCGGTTTCTGAATTGGCGCGTGAAATGGGCTTAAACCCTGACCATATCGTGAAATTGGCCTCAAATGAAAATCCGCTGGGGATGGGCAGCAAGGCCCGCGCCGCGATTGAAAAAGAATTAGCTGAATTAGCCCGTTATCCAGATGGCAATGGCTTTGATTTAAAAAGCAAAGTCGCAAAAAAATATAATGTAAAAACAGAGCAAATTGTTTTAGGCAATGGCTCGAACGATGTGCTGGAGCTGATTGCCCATGCTTTTTTAGCCCCCGGTGATTCAGCGGTTTATTCGCAATATGCGTTTGCTGTTTACCCTTTGGCAACGCAAGCCGTTGGCGCAAAAGGCATTCAAGTAAATGCACTGGATTACGGCCACGATTTAGACGCCATGCTGGCCGCGATTGTGCCAAGCACCAAGATCGTTTGGATTGCAAACCCAAACAACCCAACCGGCACTATGGCTAGGCCAGGCGATTTGCTTGAGTTCTTACAAAACTGCCCAAAAAATGTACTGGTGGTATTGGATGAGGCTTACACCGAATTCTTTACCCCAGAAAAACGCCCAGATTCAATCGCTTGGCTGAAAGACTTTGCGAATCTAATCGTGGTGCGTACCTTCTCTAAAGCCTTTGGCTTGGCCGGTTTACGCGTAGGCATGGCGCTGACCTCACCAGAAGTGGCCGATATCATCAACCGCGTGCGCCAGCCGTTTAATGTGAATAGCCTCGCGCAAGCCGCAGCAACAGCCGCGCTGGACGATGAAGAATTCCTAAAAGAAACGCTGCGGGTAAATAGCGAAGGCATGGCGCAATTAACAGCAGCCTTTGTGCGCTTGGGCATCAGCTTTATTCCTAGCCAAGCCAACTTCATCGCCTTTCATTGCGGCGATGCAGCCGCACTGAATTTATTTATGCTGCAACGCGGCGTGATCATTCGCCCATTAGCGCCGTACGGCCTGACCAATACACTGCGCGTTTCAATTGGCCTGCCAGCAGAAAATGCACGTTTTATTGAAGTGCTGGAAGAAGCATTGGTTGATTAATTATCCATAAGATCGTCTGATCATAAAAAAAGCCCCGATAGAAATAGGATCGGGGTTTTTTTATTGCGGGTTTGCCCTTGCCTAATTGGGGCGAGTTTTGTAATTGTTTTGAAGTTGAACCGGTAGATATAATTTATCTGCACGCTATTTTGTGAGTGCGGATTTTACGATTGTTATGCCTATTAAACCAAGCACGGCGCCTGTGATTTTATCGATATAGTAAGCAGCTTTGGAAAACTTTGTTCGGACTCGTTTTGTTGATAAGAAATATATAATTGCTACGTCCCAAAAAAAGACCATAGAGGTCATCCAGACGCCGAGTGCCAGTTTAAATGCAAAGCTTACCTCGCCTGTTAAAACGACCGTAAATAAGCTTAGATAAAATAGTAAATTCTTTGGGTTTAAGATGCCCGACATAAAGCCTATGAGCATTTCTTTGATGAATGTCGTCTCGATTTTTTCGCGCTCAGCACTAATAACGGCTAGATCAATATAGCTGGCCTTTTTTGCTTTTAGCGCCATGATAGCTAGGTATATTAGGAACAGACCGCCTGCAATTTTTAGGGCGATCATAATTGCAATTGAACTGGCAAGAATAGAACCTACACCAACTAAACAAAGACTGATATATGCTGCGTTAGCGCTAGCTATACCTGCAGCGACGCCTATCGATTTTTTACCTCCGTTTTTAATGGCGCTTTTCACTAATAAAACAAAGTCGGGGCCTGGACTGAGCAATGCTAAAAAATGTGCAAAAGCTACCGTGAAGAAAATACCCAGTAAAGTCATGTCCATATATTTTCCTATTTAAGATGGATGAGTTGGCCTGAAAGAATATAGAGCCAAACACAGCAGCTGGCCTGCGCTGCAATTGGATAAGAAAGTCGCACGTTCCGGTAAGTTTGCTGGAATGCCGTGTTAGGAGATTTATAGTGGTTTGCAAGGCCGGTTAAATTAATTGCTTCATGTCAAAGGTAAGACCTGGCCCCATGGTTTTTTTGAATACTCCTTGCTTTTGACGAAAGCCTTACATATGCCAAAATAAAGCCGATTGGACCAAATAAAAAAGAAATAATACCCCAAACAAATGGAGATTCATTTACTGCATTCGCTAACAAACAAGAAGCAATTATAAAAACTAACCAAAGTGACAATTGAGCAAAAAATAAAGCATAAAAAACACTGGAAGGAGCGCCTGAAATTACAGACCAAGCAACTAGAATGCCGGAAATAATGAACAGCCAAAACACAATTGCTTGGGCTAGCGCATATTTTTTCAAAATCGATTTACTCATTTAATATCCAAAAAAATAAAAAAGAAAATAATTTAAAGATCAATGAATGATGTGACGGGGTCAGGTCTTACATTTTACATAAGATAAAATTTACCGTGGTTTGCAAAGCAGCTTAAATTGATTAATTCATGTCAAATGTAAGACCTGATCCCATAGGTTTTTCTTTGTGGTGGAGCGACCACTGGAGCGGCGGGTTATGTTCGTTCACAAAACACCCACTCTTGCGTAATATCAAGTATCTTTCCGCACGCACATGTCACATGTGAAGGATTATTTAAGCAAGAATAATTGATAGGAATTGTTTTTCCACAAGAGCAGGAAATATCTACGTTAACAGGCTCATAGGTGAAATTTCCCCCCTGTATTGCATTGATGGCATATAACATTCCGCATCCTGCATTTGGGCATTTAACTTGGACACCTATATTTAATCCAGAATCTCTGTGATATATCCTTCCACCACAATAGCCGCATGAAAATGTGATCACACTTCCGATATTTTCATCAAAGCTAGAACTAACAATTGGCTCTAGATCATTAAGAATTTTAATCAAGTCCGTTTTTAGTTTAGAGCTTTTCTGCGAATAATCTTTTTGTTGAAGTAAGGTTGGTGTGTGTAAGTTACTACCAAGCTTATTGTATGTTTTTTTAAAGTGATTAGATTTAAGTGTGCGGTGACAATCTAAAAAAACTGTCTTTCCAAGAGAAGAGTTAGTATTTTGTTCCGTAACTTTGAATGTGTAATCTTTCGTCGAATTAGGTGCTACTTTTTCCAAAAACGTAAATACCCTCTGGGGTTGCCAGTTTTTGAGTTCTTCCTCAGGTACAAATTTTTTATACAATCTCAATTTATCGTATGCTACAGATTCAATACATTGCCTAAGTTCTAAGCAAGCATATCTCAAAGAAGCTTCATCTCCTTTAGCAATTAAGTCTTTTGCTCGGTTAAAGCATTCTTTTTTATGAAAACTGTACACAATTTTCCTTTGACATAGCGTTGGAAATAACCTGCCGCCGGAATGCCGTAGGCATGGAGGGAACCCAAAGCGCAGCTTTGGGCGGTCAGGTTGATTGAAAGGTTAGGTTTTATACTACGTATCCAGCAGCCCTAATCTCTTTGGTCAGGGAGGCTTTCCATTCGCCATCTGTATCAAGCGCAGTATAAACAACCCCACTGATATCATTCGGTGTTTCAACTTGCCCTTTAACAATTGCAGCCACTCTGGAGCGCCCCAGTTTCCCAATTAGATATCCATGCTCAAATACAACATTTTGACGTGCCCTGTATGAGGAAGAAAGAGCACCAGCCTTTGAACCAACATCGCATGGTGTATATAAAACGACGCCAAAGCCAACATTTGAGTAGTGCTCTATTTTTTCAATAATTGTTCTGCCGGAGCTGGCTTGAAGGTGCAGAATAATTGGCTCCAAATTAAGGCTTTTAATAAAGTCTGCCATTTCAAGCTTTGCAATTTCATCGTGACCGTGAACTATAAATACTTGTTTTTTATTAAATTCACCTGGAGGTGTTGGGATTAGCGCCGGGTCTGGATTATTTTCTTTCGTAAAGTGTGCCGATGCATTTAATTGTTCTTGTGTTACAAGTCCATTTTTTAAGAGAATTTCAAAGATTGGTTCGTCCTTGATTGCCCAGTGTGTTCGATATAGCTCAAACTTCCCAAGATCAATTTGAGTGCGCATACTTTCTATAGAGCCAATTGGGAGCGCAGGAAGAGATTGGTCAATCTGAAATTCTATAAATATGGTTGATGCTCTAACCTTAATGTTGGTAATTAGCCCAATTTTTGACTCTGTTTTTTCATTTTCTGTGACAAATAAAGTCGGAAAGCCCTTCAGTTCTTCTATGGATTTGCTATCTAAAGATTTGTATCGTTTGCTGATTTCTGTGGCTGCTATATTCTATAGCCACTCGACTCTTGTCGAATTCATATGAGTCGCCGGACCAACTGTCCGGATGTGATGAAATCAACAAGTTGAACATGAGCTATTTCCTATATGAAACCTAACAATATGTAGAAACCCTAAAACGGCAGAAAAACCACCATCTTGGGTGCATAAAAACGCTGAGCCCCTTGTGAAACCCTTGCTGGGCGCAGCCTGAAGTATTTTATGCCGAGATACGATAGTCGATTGAGCGGGGATTTCCATCCTGTTCGTGCTGTTGAAGCCGGATCATGCCTGACTGCTTGCTTTATATTTAAGCAGAATAGGGTTCAGCAGTGTAGCAAATCTTACTGTATTGGCTGTCGTGTAATTGACCATCTCCGTCATTTTTTGATGTTGTTTGCATCGTGATTGATTTTGTAGCCTGAAAGCACGATGCGCAGCAATACGGATCAATGCAGTCCATCAGTCCTCCGGCAGGGCTTTAGGAGTCACTTCTTCCAGCCGCGTTTCAATAAATTGATAGTAAGCCGTTTGCATCACTAGGCGCGTGGCCCGCACTTTGCAGATGCCGCGTGAATCGTGCACGGTGAACATGCGCATGGCTTGGTATTGCTTGCCGGCCAAAATCAGCATGCCGCTGTGGCCTCGGCGGATGTCGGGCGCGAGGCTTAGGGCTGGGGCGAGGGTGTCTGCGCCAAGGCTGGTAATCGGTGCGATATGCACGGCTTCTGGCGAGCGGCCGATTAGCTCGATGCCGCATTCGCTGGATAAGCCGTCGCCCCGTAAGCTTAACCAACGCACTAGCCCAAGCTGCCAGTGTTGGCCACCGCGCCGCAGCATCAGTATTTCGCCAGCTTGCAGGGGCTGGTTGAGCGATTCGCCTTGCAGCAGTAAGCCGGATGCACTGATATTGCAAATATTGAGTTTGGCGGGCTCTGGGGCGGCCTCGTCAATATGGCCTGCGGCAATATCCCAGCAGCGTGACCATAGGCTGATCAGCTGGATTTGTTCGCCATTGCTGCGGCGTAGGCGAAAGTGTTGCCGCCGTGGCGGGGCGGCCCATTCTTGTAATAAGCGCCCGATCAGCTGGATTTCAAAATGTCGGTCTTCGCTTTGTGCCAGCAGTAGCTGCAGCCTGCTACTGAGCTGTTTTAATGTGCCTTGCGTTTCTATCGTCCACCAGATTTGCTCTGGTTCGGGTAGTTCGTGCGCAAAGCGCGGTGCTTCATCGCTGTCGGTCTGATAAATAAACGCGCCTTGCTCATTTAAAGTTTGATCCAGTTGCACAAGGTCTGAAAAGCGTGCTTCTTCCCGCACTATTTTGAATAGCAGGGCCATTTTTTGTGGCTCTAGCCGGTTGCTGGCACTGATGCCTAATAGCAAAATTTGCCGGTAGAGTGCCCCCAAACTGCTGCCATTTTTAAGGCTGCGCTTGGCCCAGCCCAGTGTATGTATTTCGGTGAAAAGTTGGTGGCAGCTCAGCCAAAACCCGGGCGGTAAGGGGGCGAGCGTGCGCGCATACAGGCAAGCTAGCTGCCAGCCGCTTTCAAGCGCCATACCAAAAGCCTCAAGGCGGGGGCGGCTACTGATAAACAAGCTGGTTTCATTGCTGCGCAACAGGGTTATTCTGATAAACGTTTGGTGCAGGCTGCGCAGTAGGCTTTGTGCTTGTTGGGCTGCTAGGC
This sequence comes from Iodobacter sp., assembly GCF_025352645.1. Lineage (GTDB taxonomy): Bacteria > Pseudomonadota > Gammaproteobacteria > Burkholderiales > Chitinibacteraceae > Iodobacter. The sequence goes on from NZ_JANXSO010000105.1 coordinate 8,676, forward strand.
GTGTATGCGTCTGTGCTTCGGCATTTGCAGTGCTGGATTGCTCAAGTTGTGGCAATAAGGCCATGCTGCGTTCGTAGCAGAGCAGCGCCGCCGCATTTAGCCGCTCTGGATGGTTTTCATAATTCAATTGCCAAATTTGTTCTTGTAAGCTAAGGGCGGTCGTCAGCCCAGTATCGGGGCTGGGAGTGGTAAGTGGCATCATGAAAGGGTGTAAGGCATATTAATTAGAGCGTCATCATAACGCGGGTGCAATTTTACACTGGTTGCTAAGTAACGGCATTATTACCATAATTTGTAAGAAAGGAAATGCGCCGTTTCTGCGAGCTTTACTTTCACAAATCTTAGGCAGATATAAGGCAAACTGCGAGTTGGATTATTCAGATATTTATTTTGAGAATGGGTGTTATTTATCACTAGGCAAGTGCTTATTTTTAGCTATAATGAGAACAGTTATCAATCTGAGAAGCTACCATGTACGTCTGCATTTGCAATAGTGTTACTGACAAAGCCATACACAAAGCTGTGGCCGGTGGCGTGCGCACATTTGCTGAATTACAGGCAAAAACAGCCGTGTCTACCTGCTGTGGGCAGTGCACCAGCTGTGCAAAACAGGTTTTGGCTGATGCCCTGAGTGCTCAGCCGCTCGTGCAAACTATCAGCTGGATGCCACAGCTAACCGCCGCCTGATTGCCATCATTTATCTTCTCTGAAGCGTGCTTGGCCGGCACAGGCAAGGCTAATTGTAAAGCGTGCCCCTCCCAGCTCTGATTGATCTGCCCGTATTATCCCCTGATGCAAAGTAATTGCTTTTCTGGCAATGGCCAGCCCTAAGCCAAAGCCTCCGCTTGCCCTGTCACGGCTTCTATCGAGGCGGTAAAAGGGCTCAAATATCCGTTCGCGCTCATTTTCTGGGATGCCTGGCCCATCGTCTTCAATGGTGATATCAATGCCCCCGCTTAGATTGCTAAATGTGGAAACTTTAATCTGCTGATTGGCGTATTTGGCGGCATTGCGCAAAAGATTACTTAAGGCTCGCCCTAGTAATTTAGGGTCCCCCATGATCATGCTAGTTTGCGAATGCAGGCTATGGCTTATTTTTTTGCTTTGTAATACATGATCGAGTGAGTTTAAAATGAGATGCAAGGTTTCGGCCATATTGATGGTCTGCATGGGGAGGGCTTGTTGCTGCTCTATTTTAGCTAGGCTAAGTAGCTCGCTGACTAAATCATTTAATTCATGTAAATCATTTTCCATTGAAATAAAACGCGGCTCTAGCTGCTGATTTTTAGCGTCGTTTTTAAGAAGTGCTAGGCCAAATTCTAGCCGTGCAATTGGCGTGCGTAATTCATGCGAAACGGAATGCAGTAATTCACGTTGCGAATCGATTAAACGCTGAATTCTTTCTGCCATTAAATTCATGCATTGGGCGAGTGGATAGACGCTGGCGCTTTTTCTGACCTTGGCGCGGCTAGATAATAGGCCAGAGCCAAAATCATTGGCTGTTTTAGACAGCGATTGCAATTCTCGCCAATGCAGATAAGACCAAATTCCACAAGGAATAAGCAATAAAAAGAAGATAATCGTATATTGAAATCTTTTTATTTTAGTAATCAATGGGTCATGATCTTCTTTGTTTGTTACATAAATAACCTGATTGGCACTGCCTGGGAATGTTAAATTATTGGTATCTACTCGGCGGAAATAAGCATTACTTTTAACATCAACAACGACCTTTCTATTTAATAGCCTTTGTCGATTGCGGGGAGCAATCATGGCTATTGTGCGATCAAGCGTGATCAGATTGTAGCTTTCATTGGCTTTTTTTTGCAAAGTTTTAAAGCGATCTAACCAGAGTTGTCCGTGGGTATTATCTAAATATTGTTCAACCAAAAAAATTTGTGCGTCGGCATCTCTCACTGCAAATTGTTCAAGCTGCTCTGCATAAAACTGGTTGGTCATATAGCTAAGCACTTGCGTTAATGAGATTGTGACTACTGAAATTAATATAAAAATACGCAAATAAAGACGCCACATGGCTTACTCCCAAGCCGAAGGGCTAAATAAATAGCCTTCGCCCCACACTGTTTTTATTTTCTCAGAATCATAATCATTAAATTTGCGGCGTAAGCGCGAGATGCTGTTATCTATACTTCTATCCATGCCATCAAATTCAATGCCGCGCATTGATTTTAAAATATCATCGCGTGATAAAACGCGGCCAGCAGATTCAGCCAGTAATAGCAGTAATTTAAACTCTGAGTTACTTAAGGATGATGCTTCGTTTTTCCAGTGTACGCTGCGGTTTGTTTTGGATATTTCCAGTTCGCCAAAAGTTAGGAGGGCATTTTGTGCGCTGGGTTTTCCCATGCCTCTTCTGAGTAATGCCCGTAAGCGAGCCAGTAAAATACGTGGCTGAATCGGCTTGTTGACATAATCATCGGCGCCTTGCTCAAGGCCAGAAACTTCATCAAACATATCTTCACGTGCGGTTAGTATTAAAATAGGCACGCTGCTTATTTCACGAATCTGTCTACATACGACCATGCCATCTAAGCCAGGCAGCATGAGATCAAGAACAATAATGTCAGGCTCCGTTGCTTTGTAATGAGCAACCGCCGTATCGCCACGGCCGATAATCTCTACATTAAATTCATAGCTGCTGAGGTACTCCTGAATGAGTGCCGCTAGCTTGATGTCATCTTCTACCAGCATCAATCTGAACATTGTTTTTCCCTAGTCGAGTATGCAATCAACATTGCACAAGCAGCTTGTTGGCGATGGCTTGGGGAAAGACACTTCATTGCAATGCGCTACACTTTTTATACATTTGTTTGTGGCTTTGCTACCCTACAATTTAGCGACAAATTGCAGACAGTTTAGGTGTGATGTTTCAATTTTCTCTCTTTAAGATGGCTTACTTTTTCAAAAAGAGAGTTGCTACGATGCGTTATCTAATTGCCCTGATTGCTCCGTTAATGGTTGCCCCCCTCTGCGCGGCAGAGGCGCCGAAAGATGAATCCAAGATTACCCTCGGAGTGGGGGTGGGTTATGGCCCTGAGTTTGTTGGCGGTAAAAAAAATAAAGTATCCCCCATTTTTTATGCCGATTATCAAGCTGCCAATGGTTTTTTTGCAGGAATGCGTGGGATTGGCTTTCAGGCAGAAAAAGGCATTTTTGATGGCAGTATTGCGCTGGCTTATGGCGGTAGCCGTGGTGATGACGTGGGCAATTTTTCTGATACCAAAAGTAAATTTAAGGGCATGGGTGATATACAAAACTCGGCCTTATTAAATTTAGAGGCGGGCGTTAATTTATGGGATGTAGCGCATTTATCTATGGGGGCAGAATTAAAACTGAATCATCGCGAAAACGGCCATGCCTATCACTTAGGGATTTCTGCGCCTCTTTATTCCACAGAAAGTAATCAAATCTCTGTGAGTAGCTTTGCGCATTATGCCGATGCTAAATATGCGCAAACTTATTATGGGGTGACGGCAGCACAAAGCCTTGCTTCAGGCTATAAGATTTACGCTCCTAAGGCTGGTTTTGATATGGGTAGCTTAACGCTGACTTGGAATCACTCCTTTGATAAAAACTGGGGAATTTCTTCATCAATAGGGGTGCAGCGTTTATTTAAAAATGCTGAAAATAGCCCCTTAACAGAATCAAAAACGAGCCCTACTGCCACAATGGTTGTGGGCTATTCATTCTAGTGGCTATAGGCAATGCCTTATCTGATTATGCCTCTTGCTCAATGGGCTCTGTGTAGATGGATTTCTTGAGCGCTTGGTTTGGTTTGGAGTTTGTAGGGCGGGTGAAACCCAATCCTATCAACTTAAGGGAAATTTGCTGATCGTTAAATCTTAAGCGATCAACTTAGATCTATCTATTGCAAGCATTGAAACATCGTAGGGCGGGTGCAACCCGCGTTTTTTTTAGCATGACTCGCGGGTTGCACCCGCCCTACGAATGGCATATTGCTTAAGTTGATACACTCACTATGCGGTGATATTTTGCTTGAATGGATTGCTTAATGCATGGAGGTGATATGAAACAACGTGTCCTGGGTTTCGATCTGGCTCGTGCGCTGGCCATTTTTGGAATGGTGATTGTTAATTTCAAGATTGTGATGCACGCCAATGCCAGTGAAAATTTGGCCTGGTTAAAAATAGTTAATATCATTGATGGCCGTGCTTCTGCATTGTTTGTGATATTAGCTGGGGTGGGTTTATCTTTGCTGACTCGACAATCAAGATTGGCTGGTGATTTACAGCTATTGGCTATAGAGCGAAAGTCGTTATTTAAGCGGGCTGGATTTTTATTTGTACTGGGGCTTTTGTATATAGAAATCTGGCCTGCTGATATTCTTCACTATTACGGTGTTTATATCTTAATAGGGGCTTTATGCTTGATGCTGGCAAGCCGTTATATTATGGTTTTTGTTTTACTATTGCTGATTATTTCTACTATTTTATTTACTATGCTTAATTATAGCACTGCTTGGAATTGGCAGACGTTAGCCTACGCTGATTTATGGACGATTAAAGGCTTTGCTCGTAATTTAATTTTTAATGGTTTTCATCCGATTTTACCTTGGTTGGGTTTTTTATTATTAGGTATGGTTATTGGGCGGCAAAACTTAGGTCAAGTTGCTATTCGAGAGCGTTTGTTTTTATTGGGTTTGTTTGCTGCTGTACTGGCTGAGTTGATTGTTTTATTTTTACCCTATGCCCGTTTAATGGGGATGCCTTTAGCGTATGAGATTTTTTTTAGCACCCAGCCTATGCCGCCTTTGCCTGTGTATTTTATTGGTGCGGCAGGAAGTGCCGTGGTAATCATCTCACTCTGCGTGGCCTTGGGCGAAAAACATGGGAAAAAAGCATGGTTAATGCCTTTTGTATATACCGGCCAATTAGGGCTGACTTTCTATTTGGCACATGTCATTTTAGGCATGGGCTTATTAGAGTCTTTAGGTATGCTGGAAAAACAATCTTTAGCTTTTTCCGTTATGAGTGCACTGCTGTTTTGTGCCTTTGCGGTGGTGTTTGCAAACTATTGGCGCAAGTTTTATCGCTTAGGGCCTTTGGAAAGCGTATTGCGGCGTTTGAGTTAGGCTTGGGTAAAAAGTGCAGCGCGCAGGGCCAATTGACTACTTCAGGGGGGGGCGGTGCAAGAAAACATCCCTCAGTCGATTGCAGCAGGCGCTACACCACTTCAGCTAAAACAATTCAAGAAGTTGTTTTGTAAGTAAGCTGAAGAGTGCCCTTATGTTTATCGCTAGCAATAAAAAGCTTGGTGTTCGAGAAGTCATTCACGGCGACCAAGCTTTTTTTTTGGCTTACAGCCAGTCCAATCTAAGCGATCAGTTTTTCTAAGGCTTTTTCATAAATAGCAGCGAGCTTGGGTAGGTCTTCAATGGCTACGCATTCATTGAGTTTATGAATGGTTTTATTGATAGGGCCAAATTCGACCACTTCAGGGCAATACTTGGCGATAAAACGCCCGTCTGAGGTGCCGCCCACGGTATTCAGCGCTGGGGCATGTCCACACACTTCGGTGACTGCCGAGCGCATGGCGTCAATCAGTTGGCCGTGATCGGTTAAAAATGGCTCGCCCGATAGCGCCCAGTCGATTTCATATTCAAGCTGATGCCGGTCCAAAATTTCATGTACGGTGGCTTTTAACGATTCTGCGGTGCTGGCGGTGCTGAAGCGAAAATTAAACAAAGCATCTACAGTGCCTGGGATGATGTTGGTGGCACCGGTGCCGCTGTTTAAATTGGAGACTTGCCAAGTGGTTGGCGGGAAGTATTCATTGCCATGATCCCAAACGGTGCTCGCAAGCTCAGCCAGCGCTGGGGCTAGTAGATGAATTGGATTTTTGGCAAGATGCGGATAAGCAATATGGCCTTGCACGCCGTGCACAATTAAATGCCCAGAAAGTGAACCACGACGGCCATTTTTGATGGTGTCACCAAAGGTCTCGCTCGAGGTTGGCTCGCCAACAATGCAGTAGTCAATGGCTTCGCCACGCGCTTTTAGTGCTTCAATCACTTTAACCGTGCCGTGATGCGCAGGGCCTTCTTCATCGGATGTAATCAAAAAAGCAATCGAGCCTTTAGGCTTGGGGTGCTTCGCTAGAAACTGCTCACACGCAACGACAAACGCCGCTAAAGAGGCCTTCATATCGGCCGCGCCTCGTCCAAATAAGTGGCCATCCCGAATCGTGGGGTCAAAAGGGTCGGAATGCCAGCGATCTAGTGGGCCGGTTGGCACTACATCGGTATGGCCAGCAAACACTAGCACGGGGCCGCTATCGCCAAAGCGCGCCCATAGATTGTCGACATCTTCAAAACGCATATGCTCAATCTTAAAACCAATTGCGGCTAAGCGGGCTGCAAGCATATTTTGGCAATTGGCATCGTTAGGAGTAACCGAGGCTTGGCGGAGTAATTGTTGGGTAAGTGCAAGTGTTGAGTCGTTCATTGCGGTGTCGTCAGTCTCGAAAAAGTGAAGGACTTTGGGGGTGAAGCCTGCCGTAATCCTACCTATGCTGGGCTGCTGCAGTGTGCCCGCATGGCTGGCTACGCTGTAATTAGCTTGGAAAAAGCGCCGCGTAGACGTCAGGTTTGAAGCCGACCGTAATCGTACCATTGTTGTCGAGCACTGGGCGCTTGATGATTGAGGTTTGCATTATCATTAAGGCGATTGCGGCGTCTTTATTGTCAATTTGTGCTTTTGTAGCATCGTCTAGCTTACGCCAAGTGGTGCCTTGGCGATTCAAAAGGGTTTCCCAGCCAACTTGGCTGACCCATTGCTCTAGTGTTTCTGCGCTAATGCCGGTTTTTTTATAGTCATGCCATTCAAAATCGTGGCCTTGTTCGCTGAGCCATGTTTTGGCTTTTTTAACGGTGTCGCAACTGGGGATGCCATAGAGTTTCATTGGAATTTTTCTAATGTAATGAGAAGGGAGCGGCGTTGAGCTGCCGCTGGTAATGCAGATTGTGCAGGGAGATAAATCTTTACTTAATGCAAAGAGAGATCAAATCCCATGTCTGGCTCGTCATTAGGCCCTTTGCTGACTGTGCTGGCTTCGTGCTCAACAAGGGGCTGCGCGTTGTTAACCAGCCAAGATAGATTGGTTGCGGAATCGGCGCTTTTGAGCGCTTCGTCCAGCTCGATTTCGCCATTGCGATAAAGTTTATACAGCGCTTGCTCAAAGGTTTGTGAGCCTTCAGAAAGGCTTTGTTCCATCGCTTGCTTGATATCGCTAAGCTCACCAGCACGGATCAGCTCAGAAATGCGTGGGGTGTTGAGTAGCACTTCCACGGCGGCAACCAGCTTACCTTCTTTGTTTTTAACGAGGCGCTGGGAAACAATGGCTTTCAGTGAGGAGGATAAATCATAGAGCAGTGCTTCACGTGATTCTTGCGGATAAAAGTTAACCACGCGTGAAAGGGAGTGGTAACTATTATTGGCGTGTAGGGTAGAGATACAGAGGTGACCTGCTTGCGCGTATTGCATGGCGTGCGTCATGGTTTCGCGGTCACGAATTTCACCGATCATCAGCACATTGGGCGCTTCGCGCATCGCATTGCGTAGTGCTTCATGGTAGCTCTTGGTATCGATCCCAATTTCGCGTTGGTTAACTAAAGATTTCTTGTGTTTGTGTAAGAATTCGATAGGGTCTTCCATCGTCAAAATATGGCCCGCATGATTCTCGTTGCGGTGGTTGAGCATCGCGGCCATGGTCGACGATTTACCCGAGCCGGTAGCCCCAACCACCAGAATAATGCCGTGCTTTTCCATGATCAGATCTTTAAGCACGGGGGGGACGCGTAATTCATCAAAAGAGGGGATGTTGCTGCGGATATAGCGTGCCACCATTGATACGGAGCCACGTGCTTTAAAAATATTGATACGAAAACTACCTACCCCAGCCACAGGGTAGGCAAAATTCATTTCCAAGGTGTTTTCAAATTCTGCAATCCGCTCCGGCGTCATTAATTGATAAGTGAGTTGCTTAACGTGCTCGGGAGCCAAGACCTGATTATTGACTGGATAACACAGGCCATCGATTTTAATCACAATGGGTGATTGAGCTGCAAGAAACAAGTCGGAGGCGTTGCGTTCCGCCATCAATTTAAAAAACGGCAAAAGGTTCATGAAAAACTCGATTAAGTAGGGCGCAATTCGCGTCTCAGTATTTTACCTACATTTGACTTAGGTAGGCTGTCGCGAAACTCCACTTGTCGCGGAATTTTATAATTGGTGAGGTTTTTACGGCAGTGGGCAATGATGTCTTCTTGGGTTAATTTAGGATCCTTTTTAACCACAAAGATTTTCACGGCTTCGCCCGATTTATCATCGCTAACGCCAATGCAGGCCACTTCTAATACGCCCGCTAGGCTGGCGACTACATCCTCAATCTCATTAGGATAGACGTTAAATCCTGAGACCAGAATCATGTCTTTTTTGCGATCAACCAAGCGGAAAAATCCCGTGGCCGACATGATGGCAACATCGCCCGTGCTGACAAAGCCATCTTTGCCTAACACTTTGGCCGTTTCGTCTGGCCGCTGCCAGTAGCCAGCCATGACTTGAGGGCCGTGAATAAATAGCTCGCCCGCTTCACCCGGAGGGAGGGGCTGGCCCTCGTCATTGCGCACTTCACCAATGGTAGAAGAGATGGGTAGGCCAATCATGCCGTTAAATTCTGGCAAGTTCATAGGGTTCATCATGGCGGCTGGCGAGGTTTCGGTTAGGCCATAGGCTTCAATTAAGCGGACACCCGTTGATTTTACCCAGCGTTCCGCTACGGCGTGTTGCACCGCCATGCCACCACCTAGGGCCAGCTTCCATTTGCTAAAGTCTAGTTTGGCAAAATCGGGGTTGTTGAGTAAGGCGTTAAATAAAGTGTTAACGCCGGTGATGCAGGTGACAGGATATTTGCCAATTTCTTTGATAAACCCTGGGATATCGCGCGGGTTGGTAATCAGTAGGTTGGTTGCACCAATTTTAGAGAAAACCATGCAGTTCGCAGTCAGTGAAAAAATGTGATACAGCGGTAGCGCTGTCACAATCATTTCGCTGCCTTCATTCACTACTGGGGCAATCCAGGCGTGTGCTTGTTGCATATTTGCAACAATATTGCCGTGGGTAAGGATGGCACCTTTAGAAACGCCGGTGGTGCCGCCAGTGTATTGCAAAAATGCAATATCACTGTGGTTAAGATCCACGGGCGTAGCTGTGAGCGCGTTGCCGCGTTCAATGGCATCATTAAAGCGGGTGTGGCCAGGCAGATTAAACGCTGGAACCATTTTTTTGATATGTTTGACCACTGCATTCACGATCAAGCGCTTAGGAAAACTCAGCCTATCGCCAATTTCGGTCAGTAAAACGTGCTTTACATCGGTATCTTTAATGACTTCTTCAAGCGTGTGGGCAAAGTTAGCCAAGATCACAATGGCCACTGAGCCTGAGTCTTTTAATTGGTGGCTTAACTCGCGTGGCGTATAGAGTGGGTTGACGTTAACCACCACCATGCCTGCCCGCAAAATGCCGAAAATAGCGATGGGATATTGCAATAAATTAGGCAGCATCACGGCAACGCGTGAGCCACGGGGGAGTTTTAGCTCGTGTTGCAAGTAGGCGGCAAAGGCAGAGGATTGTTGGTCAAGTTCTTTATAGGTAATTGATTTGCCCATATTAAGAAAGGCGGGCCGCTCGCTAAAACGCTCTACTGAGCGAGCAAGTACTGCAGGTATTGCTGCGAATTCATTCATATCAATGGTCTGGGGAACCCCAGGTTGATAGCTTGCCCACCATGCTTGTTCCATCTAACTGTCCTCTGTTTAATTACAGGTAATCATAGAACTCTATTGTGTTGCTGTCAGCTGAACAAGTATCTATGTTCCCTGTTTCGCCAAGTGATTGTTTCTGTTACAATCCCGCCTTCTTCGGTAAAAGGCCGGAGAAGTGGTAAAGAAATGGGCGCAGTTTTGCAGCCCATTTTTTGTTTGTGGCGATAGCGTGCCGTATTCGATGTGCAGCTTTTGCGATGGATGCAGCGGCGGGATTAGCCAGATAAGAGATGAAGGAATGTATGGCAGCAAATTTACAAGATGTACTGGAAACTACCCTGCCAGGGCTCGGGTATGAACTCGTAGATCTGGAGCTGGCGCGTAATGGCTTAGTGCGCGTCTTTATTGATAAAGAGGGCGGTATTAATGTGACTGACTGCGTAACCGTAAGTCATCACCTTGAACGACTTTTTATTGTTGAAGGCGTGAATTACGAGCGCTTAGAGGTTTCATCCCCAGGCTTGGACCGTCCGATCGCGAAAGCAGCAGATTTTGCTCGCTTTGCTGGGCAGATGGTGAAAGTGAAATTGCGCTTACCGTTGCCGGATAAACGTAAAAAGCTCGTCGGTATTTTGATTGGGCTAGAAAATGATGTGGTGCGCGTAGAAGTCGATGGACAAGAGCTATCCCTGCCGCAATCACAAATTGACAAGGTGCGGTTAGAGCCGCAGTTTTAAGAACTAATCAGCCTAGAATATTGGGGTTGTTTGCCGGAGGGGTAGTGAGATGAGCCGGGAAATTCTGTTGCTGGTCGACGCGCTGGCGCGTGAAAAAAACGTAGAAAAAGATGTCGTATTCAGTGCCTTAGAAATGGCATTGGCTTCGGCGACCAAAAAACGTTACGAAGAAGATGTGGATATCCAAGTGGATATCGACCGAGATAGCGGCGATTACAGAAGTTTTCGCTGCTGGACTGTGGTTGAAGACAATGATCATGAAGAGCCATCTCGTCAGATCGCCATTACTGATGTGCCGGATTACGATCCAGAGCTGAAGGTGGGCGAGACTTGGATGGTTGAGCTTGAAGCGATTGAATTTGGTCGCATCGGCGCGCAAACCGCTAAGCAAGTGATTTTGCAAAAAATCCGTGATGCAGAGCGTGAGCAAAATCTGAATGACTTCCTGCAACGCAGTGAATTCATTGTTTCTGGCAATATCAAGCGCATCGAGCGTGGCAGTGCCATTCTTGAGCTGGGTAAGCTAGAAGCCGTATTGCCGCGTGATCAAATGATCCCTAAGGAAAACTTACGGGTTGGCGATCGCGTTAAAGCGTTCTTATTGCGTGTTGATCGCATGGGCCGTGGCCCGCAGCTGGTATTGTCGCGTATTTCAAATGAATTCATGACCAAGCTCTTCGAAATGGAAGTGCCTGAGATTGAAAATCAGCTGATCGAAATCAAAGCAGTAGCCCGTGATGCGGGTGCGCGTGCCAAGGTGGCGGTTAAGTCGAACGACGCACGTGTTGATCCACAAGGCACATGTATTGGTGTGCGCGGTACTCGCGTGAACGCTGTAACCAATGAATTGGCCGGTGAGCGTGTTGATATTGTGTTGTGGTCGCAAGATCCTGCGCAATTCGTGATTAACGCCCTGTCTCCTGCTGAAGTGAACTCCATCGTGCTTGATGAAGAAACGCACAGCATGGATGTAGTGGTGGATGAAGATAATCTGGCCATGGCGATTGGTCGCGGTGGCCAGAATGTGAAACTAGCCGCTGAATTAACCGGCTGGAAAATCAATATCATGACCGTTGACCAAGCTCAGCAAAAACACCAAGAAGAGTTCGCCAATGTGCGTCAGCTCTTTATTGATGTGCTGGGCGTTGACGAAGAAGTGGCGGACGTTCTTGTAGAAGAAGGTTTCACCACGCTAGAAGAAGTGGCTTATGTGCCGATTGCTGAGATGCTAGAAATTGAGGCCTTCGATGAAGACGCCGTCAATGAGCTGCGTACTCGCGCACGGGATGCCTTGTTAACACAAGCCATCGCCCGCGAAGAAAAGCTTGAGCATCAAGCAGAAGACCTTAAAAACCTTCAGGGAATGACACCAGAATTAGCAGCCCTTCTGGCTGATAAAGAGGTGCATACCCGAGACGATCTCGCCGACTTAGCGGTCGACGAACTAATAGAAATGACCGGAATTGATGAAGAAGCTGCCAAGCAACTGATCATGAAGGCGCGCGAGCACTTGTTCGCCTAACGCTCGGGAGAGAAATGCATGAGTGACCTTAATGTCAACCAATACGCGGTAGAGCTGAAAATGCCATCGCAAGAGCTGCTAGAAAAATTGCGCGCAGCTGGCGTAAATAAATCGAGTGAAATCGATGTGATTACAACTGAAGATAAAGCGAGCTTACGTGCTTATCTTGAGAAAAAGCATGATGGCGATGGTGATAAAAAAATCACAATTCATCGTAAACAAAACAATGAAATTCGTAAGACAGATGCAACAGGTAAAGCGAAATCAATCCCTGTTGAAGTGCGTAAAAAGCGTGTGGTAGAAGCCAGTGCTGTGGCAGAAGCTGCCGTACCGCGCGCGGCTGAAGCTGCTGTGGCCCCAACGGCTGCTGGCCAAGTGATTGATGACGCTGAGCGTTTATCACGCGAAGCGCAAGCGCGTCGCCAGAATGAATTGTTCGCACGTCAGGCGGCAGAAATGCGTGCTAAGCAAGGTGGTAAAGCTGCTGCTGAAGCGCCTGCTGCGGTGACTACTACTGCCGCACCCGTTGCTACTGCTCCAGTTGCCGCGCCAGCGCCTGCTCCGGTCGTTGCGCCAGCTAAGCCTGCTCAGCCAGCACCTGCTCCGGTTGCCGCTAAACCTGCGGCTCCAGTTGCTAAGCCAGTAGCGCCAGTTGCAGCTGCTCCTGCGGCTTCAGTTGTGCCGCCAGTTGCAGCACGTCCTTCACCTGGCGCATCGCAAGCTAGCCATCCAGATCGTCCGCGAGTAGGGATGCGTGTTGAATTGCGTAAGCCACGCAATGAGCCAATGAAAGCGCCTGAGCCAGTTGCACCGGCTCCGGTGGCAGCACCTGTGCCAGCACCGGCTCCAGTGGCAGCGCCTGCACCAGTTAGTCGACCAAAACCAGCCGCTACGCCAAGCAGCGCATCTCCTGCGGCAAAACCTGGCGATAAAAAGCCAGCGGCAGCCCCAGGTAAGAAAGAGCCTTGGAGCGATGGTCGTGGTAAGAAAGGTATTCGTAGCCGTGGCGGCGATGCCGGTAATGATTGGAAGAGCAAAAAGGGTGGTAAGGGCCGTCAGGCTGCAGCTAACCCAGATAATGCACACGGCTTCCAAGCGCCAACTGACAAAGTTGTGCATGAAGTAATGGTTCCAGAAACGATTTCCGTAACCGATCTTGCGCATAAAATGGCAGTGAAGGGTGTGGAAGTAGTTAAAGCCCTGATGAAAATGGGCATGATGGTAACTATTAACCAAGTGCTGGACCAAGAAACCGCGATGATTATCGTCGAGGATATGGGCCACACGCCAATGGCCGCTAAGCTTGATGACCCAGAAATTTACTTGGGCGATGGCACGGTTATAGAACATGTGCTCTTACCACGTGCGCCAGTTGTGACCGTAATGGGTCACGTTGATCACGGTAAAACCTCCTTGCTTGATTACATCCGCACCGCAAAAGTGGCGTCGGGTGAGGCCGGTGGTATTACTCAGCATATCGGTGCGTACCACGTACAAACCGAGAAAGGCATGGTTACCTTCCTTGATACTCCAGGTCACGAAGCGTTTACCGCAATGCGTGCCCGTGGTGCCAAGCTGACCGATATCGTGGTGCTGGTGGTGGCTGCTGATGATGGCGTGATGCCACAAACCATCGAGGCGATTGCTCACGCAAAAGCTGCGGGTGTGCCAATTGTAGTTGCCGTGAATAAGATCGATAAGCCAGAAGCAAATCCTGAGCGTATCCGTCAAGAGCTGGTAACACATGAAGTAGTTCCTGAAGACTGGGGCGGCGATGCCATGTTCGTGGATGTCTCGGCCAAGAAAGGCTTGGGTATCGATGAGCTGCTAACAGCTATCTTGCTGCAGGCTGAAGTGCTTGAGCTGACTGCCGCGACCGATGCTCCTGCGAAAGGGATTATCATCGAAGCGCGTCTGGACAAGGGTCGTGGCCCGGTTGCTTCTATGCTGATTCAATCAGGTACATTGCGTAAGGGTGATGTGATTCTTGCTGGTCAAGTATCAGGCCGCGTTCGTGCGATTATTGACGAGCATGGTAAGTCGATCCTGGAAGCGGGCCCTTCTATTCCGGTAGAAATCTTGGGTCTGTCTGATGTGCCGGCTGCTGGTGAAGACGCCATGGTGCTGACAGATGAGAAGAAGGCGCGTGAAATCGCACTGTTCCGTCAAGGTAAGTTCCGTGATGTGAAACTGGCTCGTCAACAAGCATCTAAGCTTGAAAATATGATGGCACAAATGACAGAAGGCGAAGTTCGCAATCTGCCTATCATCATTAAAGCCGACGTTCAAGGTTCTGCAGAAGCGTTGTCACAAAGCTTGCAAAAACTATCAACCGACGAAGTACGCGTGCAAATCTTGCACAGCGCCGTGGGTGGTATCAGCGAATCCGATATCAACTTGGCACTGGCGTCGAAAGCCGTGGTGGTTGGTTTCAATTCGCGTGCAGATGCAGCGGCACGTAAACTGGCAGAATCCGAAGGCGTGGACATCCGTTACTACAATATCATTTACGATGTAGTGGATGACGTGAAGTTGGCGCTGTCAGGTATGTTGGCCCCAGAGAAGCGTGAACAAATCATTGGTATGGTTGAGATCCGTCAGGTCTTTACTGTTTCCAAGGTGGGTACAATTGCGGGTTGCTTGGTCATGGAAGGCTTGATCCGCAGTCATGCGGGTGTTCGCTTACTACGTAATAATGTGGTTGTGCACCAAGGTACGCTTGATAGCCTGAAACGCTATAAAGACGATGCAAAAGAAGTGAAGGCTGGTTTTGAGTGTGGTCTAAGCTTGAAGAACTACAATGATCTACAGCTTGGCGATCAGTTGGAAATCTTCGAAATCGTTGAAATTGCTCGTACACTGTAATTAATTAAACGGTGAATCGATAGGGGGAAGAGGGCGTTGTCCCGCTTCCCCTTTTGCGCTTTACCAAAAGGTTTAAAAATGGCCAAACAATTTACGCGTGCTGATCGTGTAGCACAACAAATCCAGCGTGATTTAGCCACCGTGATTCGTGCGGAGCTGGATCATCCCCAAGCATCTTTAATTACGATTACAGACGTTGAAGTCACGCGTGATTACTCGCATGCCAATGTTTTTTACACTTTCCTCGGGACAGAAGAGCAGGGTAAAGATATTGCGTCTTTGATTGAACGCGCTAAGGGTTTTTTGCGCAGCCAGCTGGCGCGTGGTATTTCCTTATACAAAATGCCAGAATTGCATTTTGAATACGACCATTCGGTTGAGCATGGCATGACCTTATCCCGCTTGATTGATCAGGCGACAAGCTTGCCCAAAGCGCCTGAAGATGATGGCGATGATGAATCTACCGGCAAGCCACTAAATGGCTAAACGTAAGGTTGATGGCGTTTTATTACTGGATAAGCCATTTGGTATCTCTAGTAATAATGCCCTGCAAAAAGCGCGCTGGTTACTGCAGGCCGAAAAGGGTGGGCATACCGGTGTGTTAGATCCGTTTGCTACCGGTTTGCTGCCACTTTGTTTTGGTGAGGCGACTAAATTTGCTCAGCGCATGCTGGAAGCCGATAAAGGCTACCGTGCCACCATTAAGCTAGGAGAGATCTCTACTACGCTGGATGGTGAGGGTGAAATTACCAAAAGCGGTGATGCGCCTAGCGATCAAGCCTTGATTCGTGCGGCAATCAACGTCTTTGTTGGCCCCGTGACACAAACGCCGCCAATGTATTCTGCGCTAAAGTTTCAAGGCAAGGCGCTGTATGAGTACGCGCGAGAAGGCGTAGTGATTGAGCGGCAATCCCGTCAAATCACCATCTATAGTATTGATATTATTTCGATTGATGGTGATGTCGTGGTGATCGATGTGAGCTGCTCAAAAGGCACTTATATCCGTGTTTTGGCGGAAGATATCGGTAAGGCATTAGGCTGTGGTGCTTACCTTACTGGCTTGCGCCGTACCCGCACTGCGGGGTTTTTGCTAGAAAGCTCGATTAATTTAGATGATTACAATCATGTGCCAGTTGAAGAGCGTGATAGCTATTTATTGCCGGCAGATTGCTTGTTGCTTGATTTACCCGCTTTGTTTTTTGATGCGGCAGAGTTTGAAAAAATTCGCCATGGCATAACGGTTGAGTGCGCTGGTTTAATCCCTAGCGAGTATCGTCTTTACGCCGAGGGTGAAACTAGGGATAATGCACGGTTCATCGGTTTGGGCGAAGTGGCCACTGCGGCTGAGAATCCGCATGCATGGCTGCGGCCTAAACGACTTCTGTCTGGCTTGTAAAAGTCAGGCAGATTAAAGGGAGCTTGATTGGGTTGAAATCCTTAGGGATAGACGCTCGGCCTAGCTCGACGGTGCTTTATATGTGTAAAGCACCTTATCTCAATGGAGCAGTAAAATGTCAGTAACAGTTACTCAAAAAGCAGACATCGTTAAGAAATTCCAACGTGCTGAAGGCGATACGGGTAGTCCTGAAGTGCAAGTTGCACTGTTGACTGCACGTATCAATGACTTAACACCTCACTTCAAAGCCAACAAGAAAGATCACCACTCACGTCGTGGTCTGCTCAAGATGGTTAGCACACGTCGTCGTCTGCTTGATTACTTCAAGCGTGTTAACTCTGCTGGTTACCGCGCCCTGATCGCTGAACTCGGTCTGCGTAAGTAATACAAAAAAGTCGCAGTCGCCAAGACTGCGGCTTTTTTGTTGGCTGAGTCAGTTTTAAAGAAGTGTCGTGGTGGCTTGTCAATATTACGCAAGAAACTGAGGTACTTTTTTAAGTAAGTCCCTTCATACCTGTCAAATAGCGGTTTCGGCGGCGGGTTGGAGTAGTGGTTGTGCCGAAGCCGGCAGCGCCTCAGTCGAGCTGCAGCGGAAAATCAATCACGCCTTGGACTGGAGGCGTTAGTGTGAAAAAAGGATCAGTCAGTGTTCAATAAAATTGTGAAATCATTCCAGTACGGTAAGCATAATGTCACCATGGAAACAGGTGAAATTGCCCGCCAAGCGAGTGGTGCCGTCCTTATTAATATGGACGATACTGTTGTTCTTGTGACTGTTGTAGCCGCTCGTGACGTTAAGCCTGGTCAGGATTTCTTTCCACTGACCGTTGACTATCAAGAACGTACCTACGCTGCGGGTCGCATTCCAGGTGGTTTCTTTAAACGTGAAGGCCGTCCTTCCGAAAAAGAAATTTTAACCTGCCGTTTGATCGATCGCCCAATTCGTCCCCTGTTCCCTGAAGGTTTTTATAACGACATCCAGATCATTGCGACGGTGATGTCGGTTAATCCAGAAGTCGATCCAGATATCGTTGCGATGCTGGGTGCTTCTGCTGCATTGTCGATCTCTGGCGTGCCTTTCGATGGCCCAATTGGTGCCGCACGCGTGGCTTATATCAATGGCGAATATGTTCTGTGCCCAACCTTATCTGAGCTGAAAACTAGCCAGATGGATCTGGTGGTTGCCGGTACATCACAAGCGGTATTGATGGTTGAGTCTGAAGCAGACGAATTATCTGAATCTATCATGCTGGGCGCGGTTGTATTTGGTCATGAACAAATGCAAGTGGCAATCAATGCCATTAACGAATTGGCTGATGAAGCTAATCCAGTATTGTTTGCTTGGGATGCCCCAGTGGCCAATGAAGCGCTGATTGCACAAGTACGTGCAGTAGCGGCTGCGGGTCTATCTGAAGCATTCAAATTGCGTCAAAAACAATTACGTACCATCAAAATCAATGAAACTTGGGCGCTGGTTAAGGCTGCATTGATTACTGAAGAAACCGGTACGCTGGCTGCTAATGAAATCAAGGGTATTTTCAAAGGCCTTGAGGCAGAAATCGTGCGTGGCCAGATTCTGGACGGCTACCCACGTATTGACGGCCGCGATACTCGCACTGTGCGCCCAATTACTATCCGTACTGGCGTATTGCCACGCACTCACGGCTCGGTACTGTTTACTCGTGGTGAGACTCAAGCAATTGCAGTGGCCACACTGGGTACTAAGCTTGATGAGCAAAAAATTGATGCATTGGCGGGTGCTTACACAGATCGCTTTATGCTGCATTACAACTTCCCTCCGTACTCGACCGGTGAAACTGGCCGTGTAGGTACACCGAAACGCCGCGAAATTGGTCACGGCCGTTTGGCTAAGCGTGCACTGGCTGCGATGCTGCCTTCGGTTGAAGACTTTGGCTACTCGATGCGTGTGGTTTCAGAAATTACTGAATCTAACGGCTCAAGCTCGATGGCTTCGGTTTGTGGTGGTTGTTTGGCCTTGATGGATGCCGGTGTTCCAATGAAAAACCACGTGGCGGGTATTGCCATGGGTCTGATCAAGGATGGCAATCGTTTTGCAGTATTGTCCGATATCTTGGGTGATGAAGATCATTTGGGCGATATGGACTTTAAAGTAGCGGGTACAGAAAACGGTATCACTGCGCTGCAAATGGATATCAAGATCAACGGTATCACTAAAGAAATCATGAAAGTGGCACTGGATCAAGCGCAAGAAGGTCGTGTGCATATCCTTGCTATCATGAAAGGCACCATGGAAGGCGCACGCACTGAAGTCAGCGAGCACGCTCCACGTCTTTACATGATGAAAATCAATCCAGAAAAAATCCGTGATGTGATTGGTAAGGGTGGCTCAGTGATTCGTGCCCTAACCGAAGAAACCGGTACTCAGATTGATATCCAAGAAGATGGCACCATCACCATCGCTTCGATCTCAGCTGAAGGTGCGGATGAAGCAAAGCGTCGTATTGCGGATATCACTGCAGAAGTTGAAATCGGCAAGATCTACGAAGGTCCAGTAGTTAAAATTCTGGACAACAACGTAGGCGCGATTGTTTCAATCATGCCAGGTAAAGATGGTTTGGTTCATATCAGCCAAATTGCTAACGAGCGTATCAAAAACGTTGGCGATTACCTGAAAGAAGGCCAAGTTGTTCGTGTTAAGGTGATCGAGCAAGACGAGCGTGGTCGTATCCGCTTATCGATCAAAGCAGTAACCAACGAAGAAACACCCGTTGTAGCTGCTGAAGTAGTTGCAGTACCGGTTGAAGCTGCAGAATAAGTTTTAGCTTAAAAAAATACCGACCTCTCAATGGTCGGTATTTTTTTGTCTGTCATTTGTGGAGTGGTTTAGCGGTGTTGGTGCTTATTGCTGACTAGCCAGTCGAGCAGGGGTTGCCATTGCAGGCGGTCTTGTTTGGTGCGTGAAACGGGTAGATCAAATAGGGTTAGGCCGCGCTGTATGCTTTGTACATAGAGCTGGGTATCTCTAATGCAAGTCAGTAGGGGTAGCTCAAACTGTTTTAAGAAGTCGGTAAGTTGCATGGCGGCTTGGGTGCGTGGGTTGACCCGCATCCCAACAACGGCAACTGAGATTTCTTCACGGCGCACCGCTTTGACTTCGGCAAGGGTGTTAAAAAAATCAGCGCTGGCCCACATATCAAAGGCGGATGGCAGCACGGGAATCACTACATGATCGACACGCATCAAGGCTTGCTTAAGTTGTTTGCCATGTAGGCCCGCTGGTGAATCCAGCACGGCAATGCCAGTGCCCTTGGGGGGGCGAGCTTTCTCTTCATCATTAATGTCCCAGCCACGAATTTGGGGGGAGCTTGCAGGCCGCATCGCTAGCCAGTGGCGGCTTGATTGCTGAACATCAATATCACCCAGCATCACGGCTTCTTCTTGCCATGCAAACCATGCTGCCAAATGAGTTGAGAGGGTGGATTTTCCACTGCCACCTTTGGGATTTGCAATAAGAATGCTGCGCATAATAACCTGAGAAGTGAATTTAACGGTTTATACTATTTATATAGTTTATACTGTTTTTACCTTATACGGGAGAGCGGGCGATGATTTCAAGTAAAGATAATGTAATATTAGAAGAAGATGTTGTAGTGTTGAAGAAACCTACAGCACGGCGTAGGCCAAGCAAATCTGTAACAAAACTTGCGGATGAAGTGATTTTAATTGATGTTACGCCTGTTGCCGTGCTTGATGCACCTGAAATGATTACGGTTGTGAAAAAGGCGAAGGTAATTAAGGCTAAAAAAACTAAGTTAGTAAGAGATAGCTTTACTATTCCAGAGTTGGAATACGCTCAGTTAGCAGCGTTAAAACAGCGCTGCTTGGCCGTCGGTGTGGCGGTTAAAAAAAGTGAGCTATTAAGGGCGGGCTTACAGGCCTTGGCGTTGATGCCAGAAGCCGTATTAATTGGGCAATTAGCAACGTTAGAAAAATTAAAAACGGGCCGCCCCGCACATAAATAAGTGCGGTTGGCATAAAAAAGCGCCTTTCTTAAAGGCGCTTTTTCTTAAATCAATTCATCATCGCGCTAGCATCAAATCCTAGGCGTAAATTGCCCCAGTGCTGATTATCTATCATGATAGGCATATCTAATTCGGTCATGATTTCGCCCGTATCACGCATATAGGTTTGTAATAAAAAGCGCTGCTGGTTTTTAGCGGCTCTTAAGCCCGCTGTATCATTAAAAATTCTTTGATCTCGGCTATTTAGTAAATCGGTTTGCAGATCGCCGCTGGCTGGTTTGGAATACCAGCTATTGTGGGTTGGGCCATAGCCTTTATTGTCTACGGCTAAAGAGAATTTCCCACCAGGGGTGCTTTTAACTAACTGATCATAAAGTGCTTGGATATCTTTTAAAAATAAAGCGTTATAGCTGGTTTTGTATTTGGGTGGTTTGGTGTTCGGAATGGCTTGGTAGTTTTGATCAAAAACACCAACACCTTGCTTTTTTAATGCACTGATATGCGCTTGTATTTGATCTCTAAATTGTGCTGTGCGGGCAATTGCTGCATCTAATTCCCCTTTGCCAACGGTAAAGCTACCTATCATAGCTTGCACGCGCTCGGCCGCTTGCGCTAAATCTTGCGAGGATTGGGCCGAATGATGCATGCGCTCATTAACTGAAAGGGATAATTTATGAATTTCACTTACATTGGCATTTACAAGTAAATTGGCCGAGGTAAATAGCTCTAATGTGCCAGCAATATCAATCAGTGTTACTGAGGTAAGCTCAAAATCGCTCATCATATTTGCAAACTGCTTGGATGCATTTAACACAACATCTTTGGTTGAATTTGCATCTAAATTAATTGTTTCTGTTTCATTTAGCGTTTCAGCAACCTGATCCAGCATATTGTCGATATTAATTGAAATATCATCGGTGGCTTTATGTACTTTTTCTGAAAGTTTGCGTACTTCATCGGCCACTACAGCAAAGCCGCGCCCTTGCTCGCCGGCTCTAGCTGCCTCAATCGCCGCATTGAGTGCCAATAAATTGGTCTGCTTAGAGATGTCTTTAATTAAACCTACAATTGATTTGATGCTGGCCGAGCGTTGATTTAAGCCATCTACCGTTAGGCTGAAATTGGCCAGTCTTTCGGTGATAGTGGTGATTTTTTTGCTGACATCTTCTAGCTCGGCATAAGAGGCGCGGGCAAGTGATAAATTTTGAGTGGTTGTTCTTGAGATGTCTTGCGTTCGATCTGTGACTTGGTTGATGCCGGATGTGGTGGCATTGCTTGCTTCGCAAACCATTTGCGCCAGCTGATCTTGCTGCTGCGTAGCGGCTGCCGAATCATTGATGTTCTTCATTGATTTAGCGGCTTCTAGTGCAATGCCCACCGTCATAGCTTGCACATTAGCAATGATATCTCTTTGCTTGGCTAAAAAAACATTGCAAGTATGGGCTAATTGGCTGACTTCATCGTGGGTAATGGCGGGGATGTCATTGGATAAATCGCCTTCGCCACTGGAGGCGTTACGAAATACACTGGCAATTAAATTAATTGGCCGAGTAATCCAATAGTGTAAATAGGTGATTTGAATAAAAGCCAGTAGGGCGGCAAGAATAAGGCAGAGCCATGCTAAGGATTGAATTGGACTAATAATGCCTTGTAGTTGAAGGCTTATGCTGCTATTTAAGCGAAGTTCTTGGCATAGTGTGGCCATGCTGTGTGCTGCAGAATAACTAGTAATAAGTGAAATAAGCGGGAAAAGAGCAAATAACAATATAAATGAAAATTTTCGCGCTAGTGTGGGGATGAGTTCACGTTCTAGCCTGATATGAGCTTGATTGAGCCATTCCATCTTGCGTCTCCATGACAATATTAGCCAATGATGTTTTAGCTATTTAAAGCGCAGCAGCCTAAAAGAGCCCGCGCTCTTTTAGGCCAAAATAGCAGCTACCGTGTGGTGGAGATTCTATTTGCGCTTAGGATTCAAATGCAGATTGTAGGGAGTCTAGGGTGATACGCCAATGGCTGAGCATATGGCTAAATACGGCTAGCTCGGCGTCGTTAATAACCTGATCAGATTTGGATAAATCCAGTGCCATTGCGGCGACTTGTAGGCGTTTTTTAGGCTCGCTTACGTTATCTAAAATAAAGTCGATGCGTTCACGATTAATCAGGCTAATACGACCTTCTTCATCGGCTTCATCAGAAATGTCATTGCAGTAATCGTGTAAGACTTGAATAAAACCTTTACGGCTAATGCCGATGGCTTCATAAACATGTAGATGCTCTAATTCTTCTAGTTCTTCTGGATTGAAATTGCCATCACAAACCATTTGCATGACTAAAATTCGAGCCATTGCTTCAGGGCTATTGTTTGCATATTTTTTCATTGTGTATCCCTTATTGCTGCGAGTGCCTGTTCAAAAGATACAGGGGTATCTGCTCGCTTGTGTGTGTGGTGGTAATCAAAAAAAACAATAGACGTTTTAGCTAAAGCAATTTCTGCATGATCACTGCTTCGATCTACCCGATAATATAAATCAAAACCAATGCGGTTTAAATCACTAACGAACATGCTAATACTGAGCTGATCACCCAAAAAAGCTTCATTTCTGAATTGGATTTCAGCGTCCGCCAATATAATGCCTGGTGTTTCTGCATTGCCAATTTCGTTGTGCTTTAAATGGTGTAGAAAGCGTACTCTAGCCTCGTGGAGCATTCCAAGCAATGCCTGATTAGCAAGATGGTTGCCATAGTTAAGATCAGTTACGCGAACTTCAAGTTGCGTGCTGAAATCCGCACCTTGTGGACGCAATAATTTAAGGCGAGGCATACGGTAATCAATCGTTATTTATATCGCAACGAGTGTATGCTGAAGCTTTATACAAGGCAACACCGCTTGCTGTTAAACTAATCTTATTGTATCTATGTTTTAATAAAGGGAGACGACCATGTATAAGCGAATTTTAGTTCCTGTTGATAATAGTGATACCAGCGCTGCGGCTATTATAGAGGGCCGACGTTTTGCTGGGGAGCAGTGCGCTAAAGTTAAATTGGTACATGTGGTTGATTTGGCTCAGTTTGCTTGGAGTGCTAATGAGTTTTTGGATGTTCCTCAATTGCAAAATGCTTTACGCCAATCCGGTGAAAAATTATTGGCTGAATTAGCCGAGGGCCTGACGGCGGATGGTATTGAGGTGGAAACTAATTTACTAGAATCATGGGGCGGCAATTTAGCGCAGGCGATTGTAAAAGAGGCTGAAAGTTGGTCGGCAGAATTAATTGTGATGGGAACCCACGGTTATGGTGGATTAACTCATTTATTGATGGGCAGTGTTGCTGAAGGTGTGGTGCATTGCACCCCTGTGCCGGTGTTATTGGTGAGAGCCAAGCCCGCTGAAAAATAGCCAAGGATGTATGCCCAAGTTTGAGTGAGAGTGATGTTGAATGGCTAGTAATGTAAGTAAGGTTTTACAGGTGATTGACCACAGCCGGGATAGTGCCGGCTGTGTTTACGTTTACCCTGTGGTTTCACGTCGTGCAGGCGGGGTGTCGGTGGGGATTAATTTAAACCCCAATAATGCTTGCAATTGGCGCTGTGTCTATTGTCAGGTTCCTGACTTGATCCGTGGTGGTGCACCACAAATAGATTTAGATTTGCTTGAGTCTGAATTACGCGGCTTGCTGAACGAGATTGTGCATGGTGATTTTATGCAAACGCGAGTACCCGCTGACGCTCGCCGCTTAAACGATGTGGCTTTTTCAGGTAATGGTGAGCCAACCAGTAGCTTGCAGTTTTTTGCCTGTGTAGAGCGGGTGGCGGGTGTGCTGAAGGCATTTGATTTGATCGGTAAAATCAAGTTGGTGTTGATTAGCAATGGCAGTCAGCTAGATCGTCAGCAAGTTCAGGCGGGCATTGCGCTAATGCGTGATTTGGGTGGCGAGGTGTGGTTTAAGTTAGATCGTGCCCCAGTCGATGGTTTTGCGCCGGTTAACCAAGTGCAGCTCAAGCGTGCGCAAGTGGCGCGGCGTTTACAGCTGGCGGCTAAACATTGCCCAACCTGGATTCAAACCTGCATGTTTGAGATGGATGGTGCATTACCTGATGAGCAAATAATCAGTGCTTATTTGGAGTTTTTGCAAAGCAATCTTCAGGCTGGTGTAAAGCTAGAAGGGGTATTGCTATATGGCTTGGCTAGGCCATCGATGCAGCCAGAGGCAGATAGGCTGAAAGCCGCGCCAGTAGGTTGGATGCAAAAATTAGCCCAGCGTATCACTGGGCTTGGGCTGGAAGTGAAATTAAGCCTGTAAATGGCTGTGGGCATGTTTAGGGCGCACAGGTGCGTCTTCTTCATGCGCTGCGGCAGCGGCCCGCAATGTGTCGTATAGCTCGGTGCGCTCTTCACGCAAATGCTGAATGACTTGGTAGTCTTCGCGATTGATTCGGGCTAAATCAATTTGCTCTACATGCACCACGCGCAATAGTTCACGAACGGGGCGTGGCATATTGCGGCCACTTTCATAGCGTGAGCCACCACTTTGCGTGACACCAATGCGGCTCCAAAACTCTTGTTGATTCAATCCGAGTTGTTGACGAATTTCGCGTGGGTTGATGGTTGTGCTGGTCATGAAGCTTCCTCTTTGTGACGCATGGGTCTGTGTGCAGGCCCATGTCATTATCAATGTTATCGTCATCTTATCTAGCTAAAGGCTAATATACACGTCACTATTTCACGATTATCACTGTAATAATTTACGCTGTTTAATTGGAACTTATTTTTAAAATTAAAAATAGCAAGACCTTGGTTTATTATATTTTGGAATGAACTAAGTAGTTTCAGTTATTGAGGTGGGCTTTGGGCGGCAGTAATTGCTGAATCAATCTATGCCCGCTACGAGCAATCTTGTTAGAATCGCCGCAGAAAAATAAACAGTAATACAGGGGCAAGGCGCTATGTCGTTTGATTATGGTAGTGATAGCAATAAATTTAACCTTCCTAATCCAATGCGATTAGAAAACATTTTTTTGCTGCTATGTGGTTCAGTATTACTGATCGCAGGTTTGCTGCTGCTATTGATGGTAAAGCAAGCCATTGCTGCCGAAACCATCTACTACAAGCTAGCTGCGGTGCTGCTGGCGGTGGCGATGCTGGGGGCGGGCGTGTCTTTATTGGGCTGGGCGATGCGGCAACTGCGGTTTTTCTTTGGCCGTGGTCGTCCAATCAGCCTTGCTGATGATGTGCCTAATGGTATGCAAGGCAAATCTCCAGCTTCTGATAGCTTACGTGAAGTGCTGCGCCAGCAGGCTTTGGTTTATCAAGAGCCACAGGGGGCGTTAAGTACTTTATTGCACTCTATTGTGCCTAATCTTACATTTGCGCCTGAACGCATCCGTAATTTAGCTCTGCTGCACTTTAAAAAGGGCATTACCTTGCTATTGGTGCTTGCTGCGCTGACTTTAAGCTTGGTGGGGGGCAAGGCGCACGGGCCAGAATGGCAGCATTTTGCTGATTGGATTGGTGTGGCATTTATGGGCTACGTGGTTTGGCTGCTGCTTGCGCCAGTTAATAACGCACTTGGCTTATCCTTGCGTGATGCTGAACAAACGCTTAGCCCATCCCGACTGGTGTTGATGCTGGTGCTAGCTATTCTTGGCCCTGTATTATTGCTAAAGCTGGCCCCTAAGCTGCCTAATGTGGCGTGGCTCGATCCCTTTCCTCAAGTATTTGTGTTGATTGTGCTGGCCTTGGCTGTATATGGCGTGTTTTATCTAGCGCTGCTGCGTAATGTAAAGCAGCCACCTAATACCGTGGTGAGTAATAAACAAGACACTTGGAGCATTAACTGCCACCCCGGTTTGGCACTAGAAGAATTTGCGCGTGAGATGCAAAATAATTGGCAAGAAAGTATTCCAAATCGCATCTATTCTCGGCTTGAGCCACATATCGATTTAAATGAAAAATCAGGTAAATTTTATGCTGAGGCTTTAGAAGAAACCCAGCCTTTACCTATTGATGCTACAGCGGTTTCATTTGCCAGCGCATTGGCCTCGCCACGGCTACAGCCCTTGCTCTTGCTGGATGTGATTGGTGCTTCTTTTATATTATTAGCCACCGTTTTTCTTACCTTAAGTGGCGTGCAAATATTAAGCGTGACAGCTAGCACGTTTAATGCGAATTTATTGACTTATGGTGCGGTATTTTTTGCTCTGGGAATGTATGCGATTTGCTCTGCGCATCAACTTTGGCAGCGTTTTGAATTTAAATCTCAATTAATTAGCATTGAAATGAGTGGCCATTATGTAACGGCTCAATTGGATCATGGCAATGTATTAAAAGATTCAATTAAAACTAATAGCCATGTGGTGCAAATTGAATCAATGACCTTTCGTTTATGGCTTACCGAGTTAACGAGTGTCACTTTTCAAAATGGCAGCCAACGCTATGCTTTGTCTTTGGCGGGTAATGCAGAGCGGGCCGAGCAGCTATTGCGCCACTTCAAGAAATTTGCTCACGATCAGGCGATTATTTTAGCGCCTAAGGCGCAGGCAGATCAGCAACGTCATGCCGTGCTAGGCCAATTTAATCAGGCGGCTGTATTGCCAGATGCGCCAGAGGTGATGGCGATTCCTCTGGGAGATGGCGTCTTGATTAATACGGTGGTAGCGGATGCCGCCCCTGCATCAAAACGGCCTAAGTTTTGTAGAAAATGTGGCTCAGCCACTCTGCCCGAGGGCTTGTTTTGCGGTGAGTGCGGCGAGAAAATTATAGAGGCTTAAGTTGCTGAGGTGATGTGCTGGCCTAAAAGTTGGCGTTTTCAGATGTGCTTTGCTGTGCCTATTCTAGCCAATAGTGCGCGGCAAGCAGCGCCCCTAGCGTGCTTTTTATGGGCGGGGAGATGTCTTGCTTCGCTCACAAAGCCCTCGCCAAAACCCACGCATCAACCTGTGCCGCACCCGCTTGTTTTAAACACTTGGCGGCGGCGTGTAGGCTAGAGCCTGATGTCATTACGTCATCCACAATCGCAATATGTTTGTCTGCTAAATTGTGCTGGGTATAAAACGCTTGCCGCATATTTATATGTCGATCGGCTTGGGATAAGCGCGCTTGGTGTTCGGTATTGATTTTGCGCTCTAAATAAAACTGAATAGGGCGCTGTAATTGCCGTGAAATAGGAATAGCTAATTCAAAAGCTTGGTTATAGCCACGCTCAGCCAGACGGGTGGGGTGTAATGGCATCGCCAAGATAAAGTCTGGCCTAGGTGCAGATTGCACCCGCTGCAAAAGCAATTGCCCTAGCGTAGGCAGCAATGACCATTGCCCAGAGAACTTAGCTGCAATGATTAGCTCGGTAATGGGTGGGGTATAGATCAGTGCCGCGTAACTAAAATCAAAAGCGGGCGGATGGCTTAAGCAGGCGCCGCATAAGCCATTATTATTGGAGGGAAGGGCGCATTGCGGGCAAAGCTCAGCGTTTAAAAAAGGCAGTTTCTCAAGGCAAGCGGGGCAAAGTGCGCTGCTTTTACAGCTGGCTGCGCACAGCACACAGCTACAGGGTGGCGCACAGTTGTTCAAAAAATTAGAGATAAAATTTGACAACTTCGCCTCCGCTTTAGACAATCGCTCTTTGATTATGCCTTTTGCTTTGAAAATTGCTGTAATTTCAAGGCTACTTTCTGGATGTCTATGCTCATGACTTCGCCTCAAACCATTGAATTTAAACGCGCTACACCTCATCCAGAAAGCGGTGCTTACTCGCTGGATACTGTGGCGGCCCTTTTTGAGCTGCCTTTTAATGATTTGGTGTTTCAGGCGCAAACCGTACATCGCCAGCACTTTGATGCCAATAAAGTACAACTTTCTACTCTGCTATCGGTAAAAACCGGCGGCTGTTCAGAAGACTGTGGCTACTGCTCGCAATCGGCTCGCTACGATACCGGCTTAGAAAAAGAAGTGCTGATGAACGCCGATGAAGTGATTGACGTGGCCCGCATCGCCAAAGAAAATGGCGCATCGCGTTTCTGTATGGGTGCAGCATGGCGTGGCCCTAAGACCAAAGATTTAGTTGAAGTGAAGAAAATGATTGCTGGCGTGAAAGCGCTAGGCTTAGAAACCTGCGCCACTTTTGGTATGTTGAAAGAAGGCCAAGCCGAAGAGTTACGCGATTCTGGCCTCGATTATTACAACCACAACCTAGATACCTCGCCAGAAAACTACGCCAATGTGGTGACGAGCCACAGCTACCAAGATCGCTTGGATACTCTGGGCAAGGTGCGTAAGGCGGGTTTGAATGTCTGTAGTGGCGGTATTGTGGGCTTGGGTGAAACAAGGCTAGACCGCGTGGGCTTGATCGCCCAGCTGGCTAATCTAGCGCCACAGCCTGATTCTGTACCCATTAATAATTTGGTGAAGATTGAAGGCACGCCACTAGAAGAGGGTGAAGCCATCGACTGGACCGAATTCGTGCGCATGATCGCCGTGGCCCGCATCACCATGCCAAAATCCTTTGTGCGCCTCTCTGCAGGCCGCCAGCAAATGCCCGAAGCCATGCAAGCGCTGTGCTTTATGGCCGGTGCCAATTCTATTTTCTATGGCGATAAATTACTCACCACGGGTAACCCAGACGTAAGCCGTGATAAAAACTTATTTGCTAAGTTAAATATCAAGCCTTTATAAGGGCTTAAATAAAAGGGGAAGCGCAGGCTTCCCCTTTTATTTGGCTAAAAACAATGAGGAAGGCTCTGAATGATTCGCTATTGGATGCCGAATGATTGTTTTCCAATTTTGCGGATTGGCGCGCCGAATATCGCTCAGGTAAATTTCATGATGTTTACCGGCCCGGCTGGCACGGGAATCAATAAAATCATGCAGGCGTTCAATCGTTGGGCCTTCTTGATCAAACGGGCCAATATGCAAAATTTGGGCGCAGCGCCCTTCGGTGAAAGATTCAAAGCGTAATAGGGGCAGTCCAGGGAGATTTTTCTTTTTTTGCACTTCAGCAATTGCCGCCGTAATCAATGCTTTTTCAAGAAAAGCGGGCTGCATAATCATCATGGTCCATTGCCATTGCGCTTTATTGCGGGCAATAAAATCAGCCATATCCTCTGCCCACCAAAGCCCCTCTAGTGGCATCACGGCGTAATCGAGTGCCTGAGGCCCTTTTTTGAGCATAAATTTGGCGGTATAAGCCACAGAAAATAGCGCCTCTACTGCCTGTGAATAGGCAATAGAGGTGCTAGGATCCCCCTTGCCATCAATCATCAAATAATTAAATGAGGGGACATCTACCTCTACCACCTCTTTGGCAGAAGGCTGGTAGAGATGTTTTAACTCTTTTTTTAAATCCAACTTTTTCATTTTTCCCCCTAGCAAATATTGGATATCTAGGTTTTTAAAACTGTCAATGGCCACTGTGGGTAAAAAAATAATATTAGCACGCGGGCCTAGTTGCAAAACCCTATGCAAGAATTGGTTTATGGCAGGTATTTAACGATATTTCCCAGCGCTTGAGAGACGTATGCGTCTTTCTCCCCAACGGGGCCAACGTAGTATAGTGCCGCCGCTGCGGCTTCGATGCCCTCGGTGCGCGCAATGATCCACGCCGCTAGGTAGGGAGCAGCCATGCCGCCGCCTGCCGTTGCACTATTGCCTTGGGCGAAGAAGGGCTGGTTTAACACTTTGGCTCCGGCTTCTTGCACCCAAGGTTTGCTTGTGAGGTCCGTGCAGGCAGGGATTTTGACCAATAACCCCAGCTTAGCAAGGATCAGAGTGCCAGAGCATTGCGCCCCGATGAGCTGCTTTGTGGGGTCAAGCGCAATCCTTACCATTAGCTCGGGATTGGCGACCACATCGCGAGTTTGTATGCCACTGCCGATTAACACCGCATCGGCTGATCTTGCCTCGTCTAGGGACGACTGGGTATGCACAGTTACGCCATTCATCGAAGTGACCTGTGGGCAGCATAGGGTGACGCGCCAATCAGGCTTTTTGATTCTATTGAGTACACCAAGCGCAACCAGGGAATCCAGCTCATTAAACCCTTGGAAGGTGAGTATCGCGATGTGCATCGAGGTGCCCACTCTATAAAATGGAGGATATTTAAAGGGCTAAAGCATTTGCTAGCCATTAACGCGGGTAAAGTGCAGGGGCTTTTGTGGGATGAAAAAGCCAAGAGCAAACCCAAAGCCTGCAGTTGCCCAGACAAGCGCGGCAATAACCTCAAAGGTATTGAATAGCTCTGGATGCTGGATCGCCAAGGGGATCAGTAAAAAGCCACGAACAAGGCAAACCGTGGCAATGCTGGCAAGCGCTGGGCGCAGCAAGGGTAGGCGGCGTATTAGCCCAGCGGCAGAGCAGGCATAAATAGCGCAAAGCCCCATCAGCAAAGCAATGGCCGCGGTGCTGACGGGGGCTAGCCATGTGCCGTTACGGGCGGATGCCACAATTTGTGGTGGCGCGCCAAAAAAAGCATACCAAGCAGGCCCACCCACAATCGCCGCTAAATGAATAATAACCCCTATCGCAGCAATGCCTGCCGCAAGCAAGATCCAAGAGGTGGATGCGTTTTTCATAGCTATTTCTCTATTAATTTTTCCCAGAAAGGCCATATTGCGGCATGGATCTGGCTTGGCCGATGATTAATCCACCTGTTTATATTTCTAAAACATGACGCTTTGAGTAATTTTCAGGTGGGTATATTTTAAGCGGTAATAGCGCTGTGGTCATTTGCTATGTGTTGGGTGTGGTAAAACCGCCCAAGCACGAATGATCACTGCGAGTTGTTAGCCGCGTTCTAATTGTAAGGTGATAAATTTCCCATCTTCACTTTCGCCTGTGTCTGCTGCTACCCAGCCTTGTGATAAATAGAAATTTAAAGCGGCTGTGTTTTTGATTAAACACTTTAGTTGCCATGGCAAGGGCAGCCATTGCTGCAGTGCGGTTAATAACGCTCGGCCGACGCCAAAGCGCTGATAGCTGGGTTTAATGTAGAGATGGTGGATAAATGGCTCGGCCATCCAAACCGATACAAAACCGATCAGCTGCTTATCTTCCCCAACCGCTACAAACACGTCTTCACCGATAGATGCTTGCGCAAAATTGCTTGTTAATCGGCTGGATGCGGGAAGCCACTCGGCTGTGCTTCTGCATTCCTCATGGATGGCTTGAATCGCTGGATAGTCCGCAAGTGTTGCGGCGCGAATTTTTGGCGTTTGGGGTGCAGGTGGAGAGGTGATTGTTTTGGAGGTTTGAATGTGAATTTTTTAACTAAAGTTGTTCAGTAATAAGCTGTTTGTTATGGATAAATACTATTTTTCCCTTGGTTTTGTTAATTTGGGTAAAGGCTTGAAACGTATCTTACTAAGCTCAATTAATTCAATATTGTCAGGGCTGGCGAGCCATCTTCGTGTTTCGATAAAGCCAAAAAAACTGTAAAGCGACACCGCGGGGACATTTTTCGCCGCAGTGGAAACTGTGAAGTTACATTGGTCGAAAAGCGATAGAGCTCTCGCCAACAGGCCGCTCCCCACTTGCCGTCTTTGTGCTGAAGGCTTGACGACCAAAGACGAAATACACAGGGAGTCAGGACAAGGTTTTTTACAAATGCTGACAACTCCGACTAGCTCATTGAGCTGATACGCTCCGTAGAAATTTTCGCAGCTTTCCTGAATATCTACGACCGTTACCTGTAGGGGCGGAAAGTCCTTTACTCCTAGTAACTCAGCCTCTTGGCTGTATGCAGCCATTTGCACCGCATGAATTTGAGCTGCAACAGCGTGGTTTTTGTTGAGCAATGCCACAAATTGGCTTGAAATCATTTTCTGCGCTCTAGTATTAGAAGTAAAAAAACTGCTGTCTTTACTTATTACTTAGGCCACTTATGCAGTTGCAATTTGCTCGAGAATCGAGGGTAGTGCCAGCATGCTTGAAAACGTATTGCCTTGCGCTACTAAGTGTGGGGCGTAGTGAAGCGCTTGCATGCCAGCAGCAGCGGCGGCTTTGAGGCCGACAGGGCTATCCTCTACTACAACGCATTGTTCAGGAGCAAAGCCTAGCGTGGCTGCGGCATGCAAAAATAAACCAGGATCGGGCTTCCATGATTTGACGAGGTAAGAGCTAAATAGCCTTTCGCCAAAATGTGTCGCAAGTCCCGTAATGGCAAGAGCATGCCTGATTTTTTCAGGAGGCCCGCTGGATGCTATGCAAAATGGGTGCTGGATTTGCCCTAGCATTTCAGGTACACCCCGCATTGGCTTTAACTCCGTCGCAAATAAATCCGCTACACGCTGGCGGTAACGGGCTTCAAACCCTTCTGGCAATGAGTGACCCAGTTTGTTTTCGATATCGCTAAGAATCTCCGCAAGTTTCTTCCCTCGGTAACGGTTAACAAGGGACACGACTGTTTCGCTTAGCGAAGGAAGCAGGTCGAGAAAAGCTTGGTTGCAGAGGGGCTCGCTATCAACCAGAGTGCCGTCAAGATCAAAAATCACGAGCAACTGAACCATATGGTAGGCCTGATTTTAGAAGGGGGTCTCAATTCTATCAACTTAAGGACAATGTCTTAATCGTAACGCACTGATGCTTAAGTTAATGGATTGGGTAAGCCTTACTTGGCAATTTTAGTTTGTTTTTCCCAGATAGATAAAATTGCATCTAATCGTTGGGATTGTTGCTCTTGTTTTGTAAGTAGTAAATCTACTCGTTGCTGCTGCTCTTCGGCCTTAGTGGCTTGTTCCATATATTTCTTCATTGCTAATGTTTGATTTGCCGACTCTACTGAAGCTTCAGGGGGAGCGGTTGGCCGTATTAAGCAGATCCATATAATGCCAAAAACAATAGAAAAAACTATTTTTTTAATGAGAAAAATAGCGAATTACTTGATGATTGTATGCATGAATAAGTCGTCCGATAGTCATTTTATGCTTAAGTTTTGATGAGTAAGCAAACTTATTGTATTGAGATTGCTGAATGGGTTATTGATGGCGATTGTTGAATACGCAACCAAGGCCAGCGTTGCTGGTAAGACGTAGCTTTTCTGATAAACAAGGGCTCGTGCGGGGTGAGGGGGTTAGGGGTAAGCAGCCCTTCGTATAAGAGCTGAAGGCCATTGGGGGCGTACACTTCTTTATTATTGATGCCCACGCAAGTTGCCGGAATAAGAAAGCGATCAATGCCTTCTTTTGCGCTGCCCAAGGGGGAGTAGGGATGGCCGAAATCTGCTTCGTACCAGCAATGAACGCGCGCTTGATTGGCTACTTCTACGGTGATGTTCAGCTCTGCCAGCACTCCTTCTACATGCAGCTGAACTTCGCGCTCCGCAGCCACGCTGAGGTCTGTTGCATCGAAGTAAAAGAAATCGTAGTCCTTAATATTGCTTTCGGGGGCTTGGCCTGAGAGTGAATTCCAAATGGTTTGGAAAAGGCAGCCAGCGACCAGCCAACCCTCTTTTAGCCCTAAGGCATCCCAGCGCTCAATAATTTTTGCGTTATTGCGGTTTTGCAGCACGTTGGCAAGAAATGTAGCTTGCATGTTGGCCTGTGGTTGAGTTGTAGGGGCTTCCCTATTGCTAGCAGGTTAGAGCAGGCTTAAATATTACCAGCTAGTCCCACTTTGAAAAAACGCTACTGCATTTTATTGCAGTAGCGCTGATGGTTTATTACTTAATCATCTTTGCAACTTTTGCTTCAAATTCATCAAAGCGTTGTTTAAGCGCCTGCATTTCAGATTTTTTTTCTGCTTGGCCTAAAAATGAATACTGGATGCTATTCATGGCCGTGTTTTTTAGCTCGTCGTAAGATGGTTTGTAGCGGCTGGCGTAGAGCAGGTATTCGCCGCTGAGATTATTACGTGACACGCCCGGATCATCGCTGGATATTACAAAGGGCACGCCGTGGCGGCGGTAAACCTGAATAGGGTGGGCCTCATTTTTTATCCCAAGAATAAACTCATTACTGCTGAGGTTAACTTCTACCGCAATATCTTTTTCTTTTAGTTTCTTTAAAAGAAGATCGGCATTTTTTTCGTGGGTGATATCAATGCCGTGGCCGATCCGATTTGCGCCAGCGATTTGTACTGCATCATTAATATGATTTTTTAATCCTTCTGGCGGCACCATGCCAAGTGCTAATTCACCCGCGTGCAGGGCGAGTTTGCTATCTGGGTAGCGTTTCTTAAAGAATTTAAACATCTGCATATGCAAATCATAATCACGCATCGCAACGTGTTCATTTTCTGGCCCAACAATATTAACGGCCACAATTAAATCGCTGGCTTTATCTGCGGCAAAAGCGGAATACATTTGGCTAAAGACCAATGATGGCGATAGATTGCGCAATACATAGGCTTGTACGCGTAATTTAAAATCGCTGCTATCAATGCCTTTGGCTGCGTCTTCCATAGTTTTGATATAGGCGCTAATTTGTTGCTGGCTGGTGGCGTCTTGCGCCATAAAATCGGCGTAACGGGCAAAAATGGCTTCAGCATTGTTTGGGTTTTGTACCAGTTGATTTATTTCTTGGTCTAATTCTTTATTGCTGATACCTGGGGCCAAATCGACCATGGTTTCTAAGTATTGTACGTTTTCTGCCTGCGCACGCTCTTTTAAAGATTGAAAGCCTTCGTGCATGGCGTAGCTGGCAACCGGCATAAAATAGAAAAAGGTATTAAAGAAGTTTTGATCGGGTGCGGGCTGATCATGGCTATGGTTGCTGAAATCTTTATCCGACCATTTTTGCAGTAATTCACGATAAAAAGCATTGTTTTGGCGGGTGGCATCGGCGCTTAGGCAAATTTTGCTACTGGCTTCGCTAGGGCTGGTGTTGATATGAAATTTTTGAGCGTTGAGTGCGGCATTGTCTTCGCTATAAATGCAAAATTTTTGTCGGCCTACCCATTCTAGATAGGTTTCAGCATAAATAGCGCCAGAATAATGGTGATGTAAATCAGCACCCTTAGGCAGCATATTCATCAATAGCCCCAGCTCTGCCGTATTGGGTGTGGGGGCGCTGATTAATTGCGAATAGTATTGCTTGGTTTGTGTGTAGTTATTATTGATATCTTTTGCGTGGCCAGCCCCGATTGCAAGTAGGCAGAGTACAAGTAGTTTAGTTTTCATCTTAATCATCTTTTATGGGTGAAATGGTTAATTATAGGCCGCAGTAAAGGAGTAAATGAATAAGGTGTTAGAGCGCTTGCATTTTTTTTAATTGAAGTGTTGAGTGTTTTTAATGCCAGTGTAAACAGATACTTGATTGATATAAAAGGGGAAATGGGAAGAGGGGAAAGCTAAGTTTTTTCTTGGCGAAAATCATACGCCAACTCTTTGTATAAATGAATTTGAAATTAATTAATTCTTGATGATAAGCAGAATATGAATAAATTAAATGTTGCAGATTTTTTTCCGCATAGTTAAACCTTGTTTTTCTGCGGCAAGGATTAGATAGCATGGTTGATCTAACAGCGGTAGGATTTTTCTAGTTGTTTTGAATGCATCAAGCCTTTGTAAAGTTCTTTGGCTGATTATTTCTAGCCAAGCCCGTGGCTTGTGGGTGGCAGGAACGTATTTATGCCGCTGTTCCCAAATGGCATCACAAGCCCGCTGAGTTTTGGGATGCGCATGTTGGCTTGGGGGGGGGTATTACTACGTGCCTAAGCGAGAAGGCTTTATTTAGCGATGCCTATAGCTGAGCACGCGGGTCATTTTCCACTTTTCCTCAGAGAGTTGCCAAATGGTGGTGAAGCCCGTCATGCCTTCGCACTTCTTGTCTGCGAGGCTACAAAGGCGGTGCTCAATTACTTAACGCCTGTATTGACTGCTGGACTGGCCGTCTCTATGGCATTTTTGATACAGAACTCAACAGACTCCAGGCACGCAGCATTTTGCCCAAAGGTAAGCAGCGCTTTTGCATTTTCATATGGCAGCCACTGATACGCTTTGTGTTCTGGAGAGAGTCGTAAATTGACGTGTTCGGAAACATCGCAGTAAAAAACGCGCTCCTGGACCACCGTTGGCTCCAGTCCATATTGGGCTCGCCATTCCGGCTTAATGGGGTAGGTTTGCTTATAACCGCTTGACATCACTGCGCTAGCTACAATTCCAGTCTCTTCAAAAATCTCCCGAATAGCAGCTTGCTCATGAGGTTCACCTGCTTCCAATGCACCTGATATACCCTGCCAGAAATCCGGCAGTGCAAGTTCTGGCCGAGCATTACGCTGAAGGAGTAAATACTTTCTACCATTCATATTGTTTGAAACGAGGAAAACTTGAATTGAAAACGGTAGTCTCATTGAGTTAGCCTGATATTAGGGAAAAGAGAATGGCTTGGGGTTGGGGAGTGTATAAGTTTAGTGTATTAAATATGCGGCAGGTATTTATTGATAATATTTGGATGTATTGCTGAAGTTAGTCAATGATTTAATTTGTATATTACAGTTGCCGTGCCATACGGGCAATCTTAGTGGGTGATGTTACGCAGCAAAATATAAAAACGCAGTCCACGGAAAACACATAAAGCACGAACAGGTGACGCGTTGTCATCATCCAGTGCGTCATTCATAGGCTAAGTAATTAAAATCAATTACTTAGAACCAAGGCAAAGATGGCGTTAGTTAAACCGATGTGTGTTGCTTGTTTTTTCGTGTTTTTAGTGGACAAAAAGCCTTGCGCGTAACATCAGTTAGTAGGTATTCCAAAGTGATGGCGATTGATGGTGGGCCTTATAAGCCGCCAATATTTGCTACCATTTTTTGTACTTTAATATCAGGGTGGCTTTTTAGCTGCTCATATTGCTCGATAAAGTGAAATCCCATTTTTTCATACAGGCGTTTGGCCGGAATATTTTCTGGCGATACAGAGAGCACCACATTGCTGTGGCCTATTTCTTGTGCGTGAAATAATGCGGTATGAATGAGTTTCTCAGCAATGCCTAAACCTCTATTTTTAGGCGAAACCCACATGGCAATCAGATTATATTCGCCATTACTAATAGCCCCTCCAATCAGCGCGATTGCTTTTAAATGATACCAGGCCATGAAATATGTAGGTGGCGTTTTGCAAGCGGCACTATCTTGCCATTGCGTATCAGTAAATTGGGTCGCGTTGGCATAAGCAAGCCCAAATGCCTTAGGGGATTCATTTAAAGATTCTAGGCGTAATTCCTTTAGGGCGATCCAATCCGTTTCTTCGGTTTTTCTAATATGTATATTCATAAATTACCCTGCTTAGCGGCGTTACTCCGCTATTTTTAGCGCCATTCCCGCGTAGGTTGGAATTTAGCCCTGGTGCACTCAACCTCTTTGGGTTTCCAATAAAAGCACCTGATTATGTCTCTTGCTCAATGGACTCTGTGCAGATGGGTTTCTTGAGTGTTGGGCTTGGTTTTTGAATGTGTAGGGCGGGCCGCCCTACGATATTTATAATGAAATTGAGCAAGAGACATAATCAGGTAAAAGCATTCGGGGGAGGCGTGTTCAGTGGAAAAATGTGCGGTTTTATACACTAGCAGATGAATCAATATTTGCAATCAATGAAGCGTGGTGCCTTTGATTACTCCGTTTGCTGGGCCATGACATCTCGATGGAAAGGCTAGGCGGTGTGTGCTGCACCACGCAGGCTTTTCTTCATAAAGTAGCGTGAGTATCCAGTTGGGTAATTTGGAAGCTCGGCAAAGCAGGTGTAGCCCATACGCTCGTAGAAGCCTTTGGCTTGAAACTCGTAAGTATCTAGCCATGCGCTAGTGCAACTTCTGGAAATGGCCTCTTCCTCTGCCATACCAAGGAGCTTAGAGCCGATGCCTTCTCCTCGGTGAGATGCGGGGACAAGCAGAAGTTGCGTAAATAGCCATTCGTAACCCGTATAGCCCCAAAGGCCGCCAACGATCTTGCCATCTTCGTCAGCTATTGTGATAACAAGGGGGCGGCTATTCCCAGGGCCGGCTTGGCTGGTGTTGTATTCAACCAGCGGGCCAAGAATGGCTTTGCGAACTTGCTCGTCCGCTACATCGGTAAGGGAGAGTTTGTAGTTCATAGGATCTCGGTAAGGATATATGTGGTTTTGAGGTCTCTAACGTTAAAAGTAAGGGCTAAACTCTGGGATGGTGCAAAACAAGGCCCTGTGGCCAGTGCCGTTTGACTGGCGTGCTAGGCCTTTGTTGTTACGAGATTAACTAAGGCTGATTGGCTTAGCTTCAGGATGAGTAACGGTGTGAGCCGCTCATTCTCCAGCATCGGTAACAGCGTTGCGCCAGTAGTGCGGTTGCAACTCAGATAGCCTCTTGGGCTGCCATTCTCCTGGCTGTCCGGGGACGGCAACGGCAACGGCCACCTCAACATCGGGGCCCCATAAGGCCAATCGCTCTTGGCAGATGCCACATGGCGCCAGAATAAGGAATGGCCTGCCAGCTTGGCTGCGAGAGACGCATACAGAGAGCGACTACTCTGGCCCCACAATCCGATTTGCCTCGCAATAGGCCCCTGTTTCGTGGCATAGGCTTGCCCCAGAGTTGGGCGCGTCAAAGCAAACGCTGGTAAACGTTTGGCCAGAATCGGTTCGAATCGCCGCTGCACCAGCGTAGCCCGTTGGGAACCGTGAGAGTGCCTGTTGTATTGCGAGCTCTACAAGTGACTGATTTAGTGCCATGTGGTGCCTATGGCTGGAGTAAAGCGGGCTGCCAAATGCAGCCCGCTTGAACAATTGCTTAGGCTGATTACGCTCGCTTTATAAGGCGCACTATAAACAGCAATACAACGGCTCCGATAGTGGCGACGATAATGCTGCTCATCAGACCGCCGCCAACCGAGATGCCTAGCGCGGGGAGCAGGGCACCGCCGACAAATGCGCCGATTACGCCAACGACAAGATCCCCTAAGAGGCCAAAGCCGCCGCCTTTTACCAATAATCCAGCCAGCCAGCCAGCAATCACGCCGACAATAAGAAACCAAAGAAGATTCATTTTTTAATCCAAAGTTGGAGAACGGTGGGGGTGGGAATTAAGTCGCTAGAATACATTTTAAAAGCGGCCTAACGTAAAAGTAAGGGGTTTGCCACTGAAATGGTTTAAAAGCATAGTCCGATATAATTCAGGGAACTTAAAAAAACCATCTGATCTCATAATACTGCGTTGCACATTAAAAAATCTCCTTACATATTCAAGCATATGCAGTGTCGATTTTTTTAATACCCGCCTTGTCTTATTTAGTAGATAAGTTTTTCAAGGTTCCCTATCGTCAAAGTGATAAGTACGACCAGTTGTCGCGGCACTTTAGCATTCGCATTGAGCAAGTTTATGCACTACTTTATCTAATTCCATCGCTTACGTCATCTAAAAGAAACGGCGACGGATGACATCGTGCTTTTCTTTATCCATCTTTCGGTTGCAAAGAGTGTGTAGGCTTTAGTGCTAAATAAGGCGTAGTTTGCTTTGCTGTTTCTTTTTTTAGCAGGTATTAAAGCTGGATTTTCCTTGGCTAAGCGGGGTGGCAGAGGCTAAAGCGCCTAAGCGTTTGTTGTGGTGTGATGCTTAGGGAGTTAGGAGGGACAGATAAAGCAGAGATAGTCTGTGCTTTTGGTGCGTGTTCGCAGCCTAAAGCGGCGATGAGGTTAGGCCTAATGCCTAGGCAACATCACTCGTACGATCAGGCCATGGGGGTCTGCATCACGTAGCTCGATGCTGCCTTTATGGCGTTCGGTGATTTCTTTGACGATGGCCATGCCTAGGCCGCAGCCATTGCCGGTTTGTTCACGGCGGTAGAAGCGCTCGAACACGCGTTCTTTATCTGAATCTGGGATGCCTGCGCCATCGTCTTCTACCTCCACTACATAGTATTCGCCTTCAATGTTGAGGCGGGCGGTGATGTTGCAGCCGCGTGGTATGTATTTGATAGCGTTTTCGATCAGGTTGGTAAATAGCTCGCGCAGCAAGGCGGAGTTGCCGTTCATGGGGGCTTCGGATAAGTGGGTGTCACAGCCTAAATCCATGCCTGCAGCTAGGGCGCGGGGTACGCATTCTGCGGTAAGCTCACGGATGACTTTGGCTAAATCTAGCGCAACGCGTGGCATGCCTTTTGCGCTGTCTGGCTCTGATCTGGCCAGTGTTAGTAGCTGGTTTACTAGGTGAATGCTGCGGTTGGCGCTGGTATGCACCATGGTGAGCCGGTTGCTTAGGCCTTCTGGCGTGCTTTCACGCATGGCTAGCTCGGTTTGCGATTTTAGCCCTGCCAAGGGGGTGCGTAATTGGTGGGCAGCATCGGCAATAAAGCGGCGTTGTCTGGCTACGCTTTCATTGGTGCTGCTGAGTAAATGGTTGAGCGCAGAGGTAAGCGCGCCGACTTCTTCTGGCTCGTCATCTAATAATAGTGGTGATGGGTCTTGGCCAGAGTGTTCTTCTACGCGGCGTTGTAGGCGGGCCAGCGGGCGTAGCCCACGGTTGATTCCCCACCAAACCAATAGACTCATGATAAAAATCAGCAGGGCTAGCGGCGCGGCGATGGCGATTAAAATCTCTCTAGAGAGTTTATTGCGTATTTGGGTGCTTTTGCCGAGCTGTACGTGTAGCCATTGCTGTTTATTAGCAATTTCCATGGGGAAATATAGCGAGACAATGCGCATTGCTTCGCTTTGGACATTGGTATCGTAAAAAACCGCTTTATTGTCGGGTTTTTTATGATTGAGCGAAGGGGGCAGTTGGCTATTACCAAGGATGACGCCGCCAGAGCTGAGCGTCACCATATAATAAAGGTGTTCGTCGGAATCGTCTTCAAGCAATAGTTGTGAAGCGCGAGGAAAATCAATAATCAGGCCGTTATCTTGCGGCTTGATTTGGCGGGCAATGGCGCGCGCGGTTTGGAGCAGACTATTGTCGATTACCGTATTGGTGTAGTACTTGGCTACGTTGTAGCTCAAGAACGCACCGGCAAGCCAAAGCACCCCCTGCGGTATAAGTAACCACAGGAGGAGCTGTCGCTTGATAGAGAACTTACCCCTCAACATCCTGCGCTTGAGGAGGTTGCTTCTCGAGTAAATAGCCAAGACCACGGATGGTACGGATCACAACGCCACAAGGATCTAGCTTCTTGCGTAAGCGGTGAACGTAAACTTCAATGGCGTTAAGGCCCACTTCAGCATTTTCGGAACCTAGCTCGCCAACGATCTGCTCTTTGGTCACCACACGATCAATATTAGACATCAATATTTCGAGTACGGTGAGTTCGCGGGCAGAAAGATCCAGCGGCGTGTCATTGCACCAAGCACGTTGACCAGCGCGATCTAAACGCAAGTTGCCGAGCTGTTGCACGGATTGCGGTAAGATTTTGCTGCGACGAAGCAGGGCACGCAAACGCGCTTCAAGTTCAGAGAACTCAAATGGCTTGGCAAGGTAATCATCGGCACCTGCATCTAAACCGGCTACGCGATCTTCCAAGCCATCCAGAGCCGTCAGGATCAGGATAGGTAGGGAAGGTTTGTGCTGACGAACGTTTTTTAAAACTTGCAAGCCATCCATATTTGGCAAGCCAACGTCCAACACCACAACTTCGTAGTCGTTGTGCAGTAAAATTTGTAAGGCAAGAGCGCCGTCATTAACGCAATCAACCTGAAACTCAGCCTGAGACAGGCTAGTTTTCAGAGCATCAGCGAGAATTAGGTCGTCTTCAGCGAGAAAGAGCTTTGTGCTCATGGTCTGAACCTCGTTTTGTAAGAATAAGCTTACCGTCAGTTTAACTGTAATTTCATCAATACCCAAGTTAATTTTGCGCACCTAAAGCTTGGGCTCTGCTTAATGTGCATTGTTGTGTATTGTCTATAGCAGTGTTGTCAGTAAGTAGCCAGCCAGAAAGCTCTTTTTTTGTCAGCGCTGCTAAAGAATCTATCCAAAGAGGGGAATCATTCAGGCAGGGGATGTAGTGGTACTCCTTACCACCGGCCTGTAAATAGTCCTGTTTTCCTTCAATTGCGATTTCTTCAAGTGTTTCTAAACAGTCAGCTACAAACCCAGGGCAGATTACATCTAGCCTACCGGTGTTGGCCTTGCCCAGCTTATGCAAGGTGGCGGTTACATAAGGTTGCAACCATTCTGCACGGCCAAATCTAGATTGAAACGCCACGGTATATTCTGATTCGGCAAGGTCGAGTTCTTCGGCTAATAAACGCCCCGTTTTGCGGCAATAGCAGTGGTACGGATCGCCCTTATCCAAGGTGTAGCGCGGCACGCCGTGAAAGCTGATAAGTAAATGGTTGCCTCGTCCCTT
The DNA here is from genome assembly GCF_025352645.1 of Iodobacter sp. Lineage (GTDB taxonomy): Bacteria > Pseudomonadota > Gammaproteobacteria > Burkholderiales > Chitinibacteraceae > Iodobacter. Next base: position 51,231 of record NZ_JANXSO010000105.1, read on the forward strand.
TGCTTGCCAATAGCTGCGTACTTGCTCGGCAAGGGCTTTGATATAGCCAGCGTCATCATGAAAGCCACGCAGGGTACGGATAGCGGGCTGGTTGCGATATTGGGCTAGCACGCGGCCTACTTCATCAACTACGGTGGCGCTGGTGCTGGCTGAGTATTGTGGATAGAGCGGCAGAATCAGTAATTTATCGCAGCCAGCGGCTTTCAGCTTAGCCATCTGCGCTGCAATCGAGGGCTGGCCATAGCGCATGGCATAGTCTACTAAAACCTCTTTGTGGCCTTGCTCGCCTAGCCAGCCTTTTAAAAGTTTACTCTGCCTTTGTGTCCAGACTTTTAAAGGGGAACCTTCGCTCATCCATACACTTGCATATTTGGCAGCGGTTTTTTTAGGCCTAAAAGGCAGGATAAAGGCGTTAAGAATCACCCACCACACCGCTCTTGGTATTTCTACCACGCGTGGGTCAGATAAAAACTGCCGTAAATAGGGGCGAATCGCTGCTGGGGTGGGGGCTTCTGGTGTACCTAGGTTAACTAAAAGCACACCAATGCGGCTTTGCTGATCGTGGCGAAAGGATGGCTCGGGTAAGTAAGAGGACATAATTTAGGCTCGGTTTGGCTGCTGTGTGCTGACCCACGCGGATATTTGTTGGCGTGGGGTGTGGTTTGTTGGGTGTTGGTCAGGTATGAAAGCCACTGCTTATATAGCAGTGTGTTTTTATCTGGCGGGTATAATCCATGTGCGCTTAGTAAATATTGGGTCATATGCAGGATTGAGTTAAATATTAAACCCTCGATTCCACAGGCATCCACAGCGGTTTACAGAGGAAATGGGGTTGCACCCCAATCCTATCAACTTAAGGGCACTGTTGATCGTAAAACCTTAAGCGATCAACTTAGATCTATCTATTGCAAGCGTTGAAACATCGTAGGGCGGGTCATACGGTATGGCTAGCTTGATCCACGTCACAATACCTGCCGCTTATCATAACAGCCCAGCTTGCAGTAGGTCATGAGTGAAAATGACGTACTGCTTGCTGCAACTTAAGTAGTGCCTCGGCATCCCCTCCGTATCTTGTGGTGATATATTGCTGGGCAATGTAATTTATGGCGTGATTGTACTCAGGCCATAGCAAGCTGGCACGTAGGCTAAATGTAAGAGGCCCTTCATTGGGTGCGCGAATACAGCCCCGCTTGGCTAATTTGCGGCAAAACTGCTGCCAGAGCTGGCTTGCTGCATCTTGCTTAGGCTTGGCGCTGCGGGTGGCGATTAAAAATAAAGTAATAAGTACCACGCTTATCGCTAACAGCATACGTAGGATAAATTCACTGGATAACACTTCATCAATGCCTAGTTTTTTAAATAGCTGCATTTGCTTGCGCATATCGTAACCAATGACCCATTGATTCCAGTTGTTAACTAGGCTGTCCCAGTGCAGCCGTAAATCTTGCAGCCATGCAGGGGGCGCACCGCCCATAAAGGGCAAGGCATCTGCATTATTGAAACCATTCATTAAGCCTTCGTTGATCCGGGCGGGGGCTACCATCGCCGTGGGGTCTACGCGCTGCCAGCCATTGCCTGCTAGCCATACTTCGGTCCATGCGTGGGCATTGGCTTGGCGCACAATAAGATATTGGCCGTTTTGATTCCATTGGCCGCCCTGATAGCCACCCACTACGCGGCTGGGAACGCCAGCGGCGCGCATCAAAAAAGTAAATGCCCCTGCGTAATGCTCACAAAAGCCTTGTTTATACTTAAATAAAAACGAATCGATGCTATTAGTGCCATTCATCAGCGGCGGGCTAAGTGTGTAGCTGTAGCCACCATTGCGTATCCATTGCAGGCCACGATTGACGCGCTCTATGGGTGGAAGCGTACTCCAGCTGGCGGCAAGCTTTCTGGCCTCTGGATTGCCCGCCTTGGGGAGCTGTAATGCGGCAGGCAGCGTGTTATCGCTGGTGGTTTTCCATGCGCTATGGCTTTCAATGCGATAGCGTTGGCGTTCGGTAATGGGGCTGCTATTCACTGCTTGCATGCGGTTGCTGAGCATGGCGGTATCGGGTAGCGATTCAGGAAGATCGAGTGCCAATAGCCAATTGCGATTGTGTGGCTCCATTGTCATGGTGTAGGCCAGTAGTGGGCCACGAGTTTCAATGCTAGGGCCTCCGGTTTGATCCATGCTGGGCTGCTGCCAGCCTTCACCATCAAAAAAATCAAACACGGGGCCACGCCAATAGCGTGCGGCAGGCTTGGGAATGGCGCCTTCAAATTCCACCCGAAACGCCACGCTTTGATCTTTGGCTAGCTGGCTAAAATTGCCGGGGCGCATTTCATCCGATAGGCCGGTGCGCGCGCTTAGTTGCTCATCCGGCATGCTCCATAGCGGGGTAAGTCTTGGAAAAAAGAAAAATAATAAAATGGCGATAGGTAGGGCTTCTAACAGCATCAGCAGCAGTTGCTTGCTGAGCGCCCACCATGCTTGTGTGCTTTGCCATTGCATAAGCTGCCCAGTAATGGCCAGCATGGCCAAAATAGCCCAAAGTAAAATCCATTGCGATTGGGCAATTAAAAATCCCGCACCCACTAAGAAATAAGCCAAGAGGCTGACAAGTTTAATATCGCGCTGGCTGCGGGTTTCAAACAGCTTAACGGTGGCAAGGCTGGCTAAGGCCGCCACACCGCCTTGGCGGCCGATCAGGCTTTGATATTCCAGCCAAATCAGAGCAAATAAGCCAAGGGCTAATAAAAAGCGCACAGCGGTAGAGGGCAGAGTATGGCCGCGATAGCTGATCCAAGCGCGCCACAGCAGCAAGCCCCCCAGCGCCAGTGTGAGCCAAGGGCTAAATTGCAAGCCATGCGGCAGTAGCACCAGTGCAAAAGTGGCGATCAAATATTGCAAGGGTCGGCGCTCAAGTGAGGCATTCATTCAAACAGCGCCAAGGCGTTTAAGCAGCTGATTTGATGCGCAGCGCCTTTTTCCGCATCAATCTGCATATGCGGTAGGGCCAAGCCATAGGGTACGCCCATTTGCTCGGCGGCTAATATCCATGCAACCAGTCTTGATAGCCTTGCCTCGTTATCTAATTCATTAAGCTGATCCCAATTAAACACTTGTGGCGATAGCCCTTCTGCATCAAAAAACTTAACGGGTAAGGTTTCGCTGTGCGCGGCTTGCTTCCATGCAATTCTGCGTAAGGAATCGCTTGGGGTGTAGGGGCGCAGCCCAGCAAAGTCTTCTTCACCCATGCCTGTTTGCGCCGTATGCCCGCCACCTAATGAGGGGGCCCAAGGCGGTGGGTCAATCTCTGGGTGAGGCCAAACTAAGCAGCGGGCGGGGCTATTGAGGTAGCTCCAAGCATGGCAAAGGCCCATTGGATAATGGCTAGAAAGATGCAAGGTGGGGGCAAATAGCCAGCCACGGCGCTGGCTAAGCAGGGGAATGCTGAGGTGGGCATCGCGCTCAATGACACCACACTCTAAAGCTAGTGGTTTAATCTTTTGCTTAAAGTAAAAGTAAATAGCGCGCTTGGTTAGCCGATTAGGATTGTTAAGTTGCAAAGGGAAATAAGCTGTTTCACCGGCAAAAACAGCGGGAGCATCAAAAAGTTGCAAACGCAGTTTTAATAAATTTCTAAATGTGCGTAGCAAGATGGCGTGGCCTAGCCCCAATAAGGTAAAGGCAAATAAATAAGCCAAGCTAAGCTGGTAATTAATCGCCCCAATTAAAACCAGTAAGGCGGTAAAGGTAAACGCATAGCCAAAGCCACTGGGCAAAATATAGATGCGATCATACTTTAGCGTTTGGGCGCTATTTTGTGAGGGATGCCGCCGACTAAACCATTGCTCGCGGCGTTGAGACAACCATTTTAGTTTGGGCATAGATAAACTTCTAAAGGAAGCAAAGTGGTGTGGGAGATTGCCGGTTTGGTAAAAAAACTTCCCTGTGTAATGGCCTCACGGCCTACAGATTGATTTAAGTTAATGACATAAACCCTGATTATGCCTCTTGCTCAATCTCATTATAAATACCGTAGGACGGGTGAAACCCAATCCTATCAACTTAAGCAATCTGCCCTTCGTAGGGCGGGTGCAACCCGCGAATAATGCTGAAAAAACGCGGGTTGCACCCTCCCTACTAAAAGATACATTTTGTTGTAACGCCGTATTTTGTTATGGCAACGATTTAAGTTGATGCGTATAAGGGCAAGGTAAAGCGCTTTGCTCTCCCTTGCATTAAGGCTGATCTGCTTTGGCAAGTCCTTAGGGAATCGCCGTTTCATCCATCAAAGTTTTTACCATTTCTAGCGCGGCCTTGCCGCTGCCTGCCATCACTAATCTATGCTGGGTGACGGGTACAAATACCGCTTGGATATCCTCGGGTAAAACTAAATCTCGGCCATCTAGCCAAGCCCAAGCGCGGGCAGCTTGAATCAAGCCAAGCGCCGCACGCGGTGATAATCCACACATAAATCGCCCTGGTTGGCGCGATGCAGCAATCAGCGCTTGCACATAATCGAGCAGGGCGGGGGCGACATGCACATCGCGCACGGCGTTTTGGCTGCTTTGCAAATCATTGCTGCTGATGGCTTCAGGCAGTGTTTCAATTAAATGGCGGCGATCTGATCCGGCCAGCATGGCGCGCTCTGCCGTGGAATCGGGGTAGCCTAATTCAATACGCATTAAGAATCGGTCGAGCTGAGATTCGGGCAGTAGAAATGTACCTATTTGATGCGATGGGTTTTGGGTGGCAATCACAAAAAAAGGCTCGGGCAGGGGCCAAGTGGTGCCATCGGCGGTGACTTGCCGCTCTTCCATCGCCTCTAATAGTGCCGATTGGGTCTTGGGTGAGGCACGGTTGATTTCATCGGCTAGCAATAATTGGGTAAAAAGTGGCCCGTGGTGAAACTGAAAGCGTTGGTTTTCTCTATCGTAAATCGATACCCCTGTGAGATCGGCAGGGAGTAAATCGCTGGTGAATTGTACCCGCTGAAACTTAAGCCCTAGCGTGCGGGCTAGGGCGTGGGCGAGTGTGGTTTTGCCAACGCCAGGTAGATCTTCAATCAATAAATGTCCTTGGGCCAAAAGGCAAGATAGCGCTTGGCGAATTTGGATGGGCTTACCCAAAATGATCGCTTCAAGTTGCTTAAGCACCGCAGGTAAGCGAGGGGTCATGATGGGCTTTCCATAGGGTTGTTGGCTCGGCATGGCCGCTGATAAAACGTTTTAAGTGGCTTTGTGTCACTGGCCCTTAGAGGGCTAAATATTATTTTTATTTTAGTGCTTAGTGAATGCTTATGAAAGGCAAGCTGTCTACCTGCTTTCATTGCCACGCTGTTTGCCTGTGGCGTAAACTAATCGTCATGCTTGATGCCTGCTTTTTATGAGTAGACTGTCAGCTTAAATTTGCCTGCTACCTACTATATAGACAGCAAAACCATCCCTTGCTCAGTATGCGGAATCTGCGAGCAACCGGCTTAAATGGCCTGATTGGAGAAAAAATGGAGCTTCACATGAGTAGCGGCCCTAGCGCTTACATCACTCACCCCGCTTGTATCATGCATAGCATGGGCAAAGGCCACCCCGAGTGTGCAGAGCGCCTAGAGGCGATTAAAGATCGCTTAATGGCTGCTGGAATCTGGGATTTTCTATTACATATTGAAGCGCCAGCCGCCACGCGTGAGCAATTGGCACGGGTGCATGGTTTAGATTACCTCGATAGGCTGGCCTTGATTTCGCCTACGCAGGGCTTTGTGCATGCTGATCCTGATACCGCGATGAACCCCTTTACCCTGCGCGCGGCCTATCATGCGGCGGGCGCGGGGATTGCGGCGGTAGATGCCGTGATGCAAGGCAAGGCGGCCAATGCTTTCTGTGGGGTGCGCCCACCTGGCCATCATGCTGAAAAAAATAATGCGATGGGTTTTTGCTTTTTTAATAATGTGGCTGTTGCGGCGAGGCACGCCACTGAGCAATATGGCTTAGAGCGCGTGGCGATTGTGGATTTTGATGTACACCACGGCAATGGCACTGAGGATATTTTGTGTGATGACGATAAGGTCATCATGGTGAGTTTTTTCCAACACCCTTTTTTTCCCTATTCGGGCGATGTGCCACGCGGTGGCAATATGCATAATTTTGCTATGCCACGTGGCACCACGGGCGTGCAGTTTCGTGACTTGGTGTTGGAAAAATGGCTGCCGATTTTGCATGATTTTGCACCGCAGCTGATCTTGATTTCAGCAGGGTTTGACGCGCATTTAGAAGACGAAATGTCAACCATGGGGCTGGTCGAGTCTGATTACGCGTGGGTGACTAAACAGCTGATGAAAGTGGCCGCGCAGCACGCAGCGGGGCGGGTGGTTTCCTTTTTGGAGGGTGGTTACGATCTTTCAGCTCTAGGGCGCAGCGTGGCTGCGCATGTCAAAGAATTGGCGGATATTTAATGCCATTTCAGTTTCTTGTGAGAGCGTAGTAAGCACGCCTCTACTGTAGTTGTTTTTCACCCCGCACAAAACTGACAAGCTAGCTTGCGATTGCTTTGCTATAAATGCCACTAAGATGACAATAAATGGGTGGGGCGATGCGGGGCTTGCTGATATTGCTGCTGTTGGGGTTTTTGGCCGCTTGTGGTGGCGGTGCCAGTGAGTCAACGGGGACAACGGCTAGCTCGGTGGTGGTGGCCAGTGGTGCTGCACAACTCTCTGTTTCATTACAAAACGCTAGTGGGCAGACGGTTACCACCGTTTATGCCAATTCAATCGCCACTTTGGCCGTGGCACTGACCGATGCTAAGGGGGTTCCGCTGAGTAATCGAGTGGTTAAACTCAGCGTTGCTACGTCTTCTTTAAGCAAAATTAGTCCCGAAACCGTATTAACCGATGCCTCGGGTAAAGCGCAGTCGCAGCTGATTACAAATGACAATACGGGGGCGGATGTCATCAATGCCACGATAGACGTGGAAGGCAAAAGCTACACCGGTGCGTTTAACTACAGCGTAAGAGCGCTTAATTTTAGTTTGAGCGCCCCAAGGCTTGATCTAAGCACTATCTCTGCGGGCGGCAGCGTGGGGGTGTCGGTTGATTTGATCAATAGCGAGACGGGTTTGGCCTTAGAAACGCCAGTGAATGTTAGCTTTAGCTCCCCTTGCGCAGAGGCGGGCAAAGCGCTACTCGCATCCCCTGTGCTTTCTGTGCTCAGTAGTGTCAATGGCCTAAAAACAGCCACAGCCTCGGCCACCTACCAAGATAAATCATGCGCCAATGTCGATGAGATCACCGTCACGGCGTCCTTGGGCGGGATTAGCCGCAGCGTGAAAGCCAGTTTAACGGTGCAAGCTGCCGCCGCAGGCAATATTGAGTTTATCAGTGCCGTGCCAGAAACAATCTCCTTGCCGGGTACTGGGGGTAACACCAGTTCAGTTTTACAATTTAAAGTGAAAGATTTACAAGGCAGCCCCATCGGTGGGCAGTGGGTTGATTTTTCTTTAAATACCAGCGTTGGGGGTATCTCGCTGGTGCAAAGCGCCGTGCAAAGCCAGCCTGCAACGGGCTTGGTGCAGGTGGTGGTGAACGCTGGATCGGTGAGTACGGTGGTGCGGGTAACGGCCAGCTTGCGCGGGGTATCTCCCATTATTAGTAGCCAATCCAATGCCCTGACGATTTCTACTGGCTTGCCACATCAAAATGGCTTTAGCTTGGCCGCCGATATTCTAAACCCAGAATTCTTTAGCTACGATGGCAATAGCATTACGCTCACGGCGAGGGCCTCAGATCGCTTTGGTAACCCCGTGCCAGATGGCTCCGCGGTTAGCTTTATGACCGAGGGTGGCATTGGTACGATCACCCCACGCTGCGCTATGGCCAGTGGTGCATGTAAAGTCACGCTGACCAGCTCAGGAGATCGGCGAAAGCTGATTGGGGCAGGGCGGATGACGGTGCTGGCGCATATGCTGGGGGAGGAAAGCTTTAATGATCTTAATGGCAATGGCGTTTTTGATCTGGGCGAGAGCTGGACAGATCAAGGCGAGGCTTTTTTAAATGCCAATGAAGTGCCGCATAGTAGCCCGCTTAGCTTGCTGGCCGCAGATGGCAGCACTTATGTAGAGCCCTTTATCGATTTTAATGGTGATGGCGTTTATAACGGCCCAGATCTGCAATACAACGGCGTACTACGCTCGGCCAGTATCCCCGCTAGCGTGGCTAAAACCATCCATGTATCGAGCAATATTGTGATTGTTTGGGCAGGGAGTAGCTTGGGGGCTAATGTGTTGAATTATCCAGTGGGTGCCAGTAAATTGTGCGCATCCAATAATCTACTGAGCCGGTTTACCTTTGATGCAAGAGACAGCAATGGCAATACCTTGCCCGCCCAAACGCAGATTAGTTTAGATGTTGCACAAACGGTGTTGGTGGATGCCTTGGGTAATGCCATCAACAACCCCGCTGCGATATCTGGCACGAGTACCTTTACCGTGCCAAGTACAATTGGCGTGCAGCAGTTTGGGGCCGCCCTATCCGCCATCGCCTGCCCCATCCCTGCCGATGCGCAACTGGTGGTGAAAGTAAAACTACCCAGTGGCATAGAATCAACGCAGAGCGTGCCTTTGAATTAGCTCAAACAGCAACACTCGCGGTTTGCTCCCACTCAAAGGCATCTTGCTTAAGTTAACCTGATTATGTCTCTTGCTCAAACAAAGCCATATATTGCATGCAGGCGAATATGCTGTAGGGGCGCTGCTTGCTGCGCCCTGCTTAGCTAGGGCGCAG
>NZ_JANXSO010000107.1 GCF_025352645.1 Iodobacter sp.
GAGTACGCCAAAACCAAAGTCCCATGCCTTGTTGTTTTGGATAATGCATCGATTCATCACAGTGCTGAATTCAAAGCTCAAATTGATGGCTGGATGGCTCAGGGAATATGCTTGCATTACCTGCCAACGTACAGTCCAGAATTGAACCTAATTGAAATTTTATGGAGAAAAATAAAGTATGAATGGATGCCCATGTCTGCTTACAAAACGTATAGCTCATTGACATTATCTGTAAAAAACATTATCAGTTTATTTGGTACAAAATATAAGATAATTTTTGCATAGCTACTTACGATGATAAAGACCAGCTGATTAGCATTACCGATCCGCTGGGCAATATCTGGCTGCGCGAATACGACGATAAAGGCAATCTACTTAAAGAAATCGATCCTAAGCAATACGTCACCCGTTACAGCTACAACGCGCAAGGCCTGCCTACCGCGATTAAAGACGCCAAAGGTGGCACAAAAAAACTGGCTTATTTGCCCAACGGCCAGCTTTACCAATTGCTCCCCGATAAAAACATTCGGGGATGACGCTTAGCCCTATAGGAAAGCTCCCCTATTGATTTTATTACCTACAAACCCGGCACTCTTGATTTCTCAGAGATTCCATAGGGCGGCTATTTCAAGGCAAACCTTAAGTTGACAGGACTGGGGATTAACCTAGCACCCATGACATAAGAGCAAGGCGGCAGGAATAAAGAATCGGCAGCAAGCGAGCAAAGGGTAAACAAGATTCCCACCATGATATGCGAATTGACAGCCTATATGAGCTGGAGGGTGGATTGGGATTTTATGCCAGAAAGCTACGAGAGAGCATTACCGCTACGGCAAGGAGTAAAACGGCACTGGTTTTATGCAATAGAGATTGCCTAGAAGGCTGATCAAGTAGTGGCTTAATCCGCTGACCAAAATAACAATAGCTGCAACCACTGGCAAATTGAAGAATAAGAAATGTGATTCCTAAAATAGAAATATCTATCATTTGGTGTTCTTTTTGTGCTGAAAATTGAGGGAAAACAGCCGTAAACATCAGGATTGTTTTGGGATTAGACATTCCTGTCAGCATCCCTTTGCTAAATAAATCTTTGAAGTTTTTAAGATCAATATGGATATTTATTTGTATTTCTTTGCTGGTCCATTGCTTGTAAGCCAGATAAATAATATAGCTGATGCCTGTGAGTTGAATGGTGTGAGTTAGCAGCGGGTAATCTTTAATTATTTCTGAAAGGCCTACAGCAAAAATAATGATTGAAATTAAATAAGCAAGACTTGCACCCATTTGCGCTGGGAACGCACTTCTCAAGCCACTTTTTAGACCAAGGCTAAGCAAGAAAATGGTCATTGGCCCCGGGCTGAATGTCATCGTAAGACAAAAAATAACAAAATAGCTAAAATTCTCTAGGGTTAATCCTGTTGTCATTGTCTTTTGTTCCGAGTGTGTGTATTTGCGAGGCAAAAATACTGCCTCTTTCCTTATGCTAGCGCTACATCCTGAATAGCTTGATGTAAGTTTATTAATTCTTGTAGGCCTTGTTCTGTAGATTGATTCCTTGTTTCAAATGCAACAAGGCCACTCCATTGGGTCTGGTGTATAGCTAAAATTAGCTCAGCATAATCAATAGATCCATCACTAATTCCTAAATGCTGGTCTTGTATGCCATTGTTATTACTAAAAGAAATCCCTTTTAACCTTTTGTGATATTTTATAATCACATCTGCTGGTTTCCCTTCTCCGATGTGAGCATGTCCAATATCTAAAAAAAGATATACGTTTGTATAGTTATTCAGATTTCTAAGAACAAAGTCATACTCTTCAGCGCAAGTGAATATGTAGTGGAAAGGCCGGTAGTTTTTGTAGTTCGAAAGATTTTCTAAATAAATATCTACGTTTTTTGTCTTTGCGTAGTCAGCAAGCTCAATAATTGATTTAAGGTAGTTTTCTAATGCAATTTTTTTTGCCTGAATAACTGTTTTTGGTTCAACAATACAGCCGCCGTGAATAATTAACGGTGCATTTAATTGGCTTGCAATATCAATTTCTTTTTTTGTATAAGCCACTGCTGCTGCGCGAAAATCTTCAACATCGCTGGCGAGTGGTGCTTTGAAGTTTCCATGAAATAGTGGCTGAATTCTTGTTGAGAGGATAAGTTCTTTTAAAATTGAAATACGTGTTTCATTCCAGTCGCTGACCATTTCTCCAATAAGACTTCCATCAATATACCAGTGGCTGCATCCCGTTTCATAGGCTGTTTTTATTCCTTTCTCTGCAGTTAAATATTTTTGGTGTGCAATGCCATTGCAAAATGGTAGTTCTTTATTAATTTTGTTCATATGGTGTTTTGTTCTTTATTTATATTTCAGTAAGTATGAAGTCTGATTTTCCCATTCCGCAGTCAGGGCATGTCCATGATTCAGGAATCTCTTGCCATGATGTGCCTGGCTCTATTCCTTCGTCTGGGATGCCTTCTTTTTCGGAATATATAAATCCACAGATAATGCACATATATGTTTTCATTTTTTATTGCGGAGTTTCCTTAACTTTCGTTTTAGAAAATAAATGGGAAATGGTGTTTACGCGGTGTTTTTTTACTGAGTACTAACTGATACTTCTTCCTGACGTGTGATTTAGCCAGTGTAGTTTGAATAACAAGGGCCATACAGCTTAAGTAATGATTTAACCGACCTTGCTTTACCGGTAAAATAAGCGGCAAACAAAGAGAGTTCCATGACATTTCCTGCTATTCATTTTCAAAAAGGGACTTCTAAAGTCCGGCAAATTATTGAGGTTTTATCTGCGTCAATAGAGAGCGGCGTGTTGCCTGCGGGTAGCAAATTACCCTCAGTCAGAGAATTAACTTTGCTCTTGGGCGTGGGTAAATTTACGGTCATTGATGCTCTAGATCGCTTACGTGCGCGAAATTTACTGATATCCAGGCAAGGCAAGGGATATTTTGTGGTAGCGCAAAGCCCTCAGGCGATTTATCCGCCGCAGGCTGATTTATTGCCCCAAGATTTGATTAGCGTGCTACGCCGTTCCTTATTGGTGGATAACGGTGAGCTGCGCCCCGGCTGCGGCCATTTACCTGAATCATGGCTGGATACCAATGCGTTTCGCCAAGCGATGCGCGCCACTGTTCGCTCCCCATTGCTACGTGTCTCTGCTTACGGCAGCCCCGCCGGATATTCGCCTTTGCGCAAAGCATTGCAAAAAAAACTCTCTGAGCAAGGAATGCCGGTGCATTTGGAGCAGATTGTGACCACATCAAATACGGTGCAGGGCATTGATATGCTGCTGCGCTTATTGCTCCGCCAGGGGGATACGGTGCTGCTTGATGATCCCTGCTATTTTAATTTTCATGCCAATTTAGCTTTGCATGGCGCTCAGGTCGTGACAGTGGAGCGGGGAGCAGAGGGGCCTGATTTTGAGCGTTTTCAAGCTGTGCTGGCCAAGCACAGGCCCAGCGTTTATTTAAGCTGTGGATTGCTGCATAACCCAACTGGGCATTCATTTACGCCTGCCCAGGCTTTCCGACTTTTACAATTATGCAAAGAGTATGGCTGCCATATTATTGAAGATGATTTATATGGAGACTTGCACAGCAATCCTCCCCCCAGACTGGCCGCATTGGCAGGAGCAGAGCATGTGAGTTATTTGTCGGGATTTTCTAAGATTTTAAGTGCCAATACACGAGTGAGTTATGTGATTGCTGCACCGCAATTAGCTGCAAAATTAAGCCACCTTAAGTTAATGAGCGGTGGTGGCACTTCAGAGTTATTAGAGCAATTGCTGTGCCGTATGCTTAATGAAGGCAGCTATGGCAAACATCGCAAAAGGATTGCTGATCGTTTACTTGAGTCCGGCGGGCGAGTCTCTGCGTGGTTAAAGCGAGCGGGATGCACCCTGCCCTTTCCTTTTACCGGAGGGATGTTTATTTGGGCGAAGTTACCTGCAGGTGTGAATAGTGAAATGCTGGCGAGGGAAGGAATGAAGCAAGGCTTATTGCTCGCTCCAGGGGGGCTGTTTAGTCGTCAGCCGCAGACAGAGCAATATATGCGATTTAATGTTGCATTTAGTGACGATGAATTTGTTGAGCACGCGTTTAGTGCTTTGTTAAAGCCATGTTTATTGAGTGTATAGGGAGGCGGATTTAACGAGTAAATGCAACGGCGATGTCGGTCACAGAACGGGAGAAATGAGCTACATTTCTTAAAATTGGCTCCGTACTTAATTTTAATTATGCGTGATTATTCAACAGAGTTAGGCTCGATTGATTTTAGTTAATAAAATCAATCGAGTCCCCCATCTCTTTCTTCTTCACTATTTATGAAATAAACCGCTCAGATTATTATCAATACCAAATACGGATATAATTTTTAGTGTTACTTGCATCATATACAATTTCCTGAATGGCAAGGCGCTCGCCATTTGAATCCCTAAACCAATAAAACTGCATTTCTCGAGTCGCCGTCTTATCCACGGTTGGCAGGCTTTGCCCCGAGGCTAATTGATTGATATCGTTAGATGATAAGGTTTCTTCAGTTGTATTGCCGTTTCTAATCCGCGCCCCACCATTTGTATCAAATTCCAACACTCTTCTGCTGCCCTCTTCCGAGCAAGTGCCCCGCTCGTAACGCTTACTCAGTAATTTTTTGCCCACAAACATACTACTGTTGTATTGGCGGTTGGCGGTTGGCGGCGGCATTAATCAAGAAATGCTGCTGATAGGGGCACATAAAGAAATAAAATCCATTGCCGGATTGGCTATATTTGCGGGCCCGTTGCCAATATTTGCGCGTGATTTTTGATCGGCATAGAGCAAATAATTCATACGATTGCCACTGATTTGCTCAGAACCGCCGGTAAAGTTTTCCCCATCCAAATTCCACGGGCGGCCTGCGGTAAAGATAAAGCCCAAGCTGCCTTGCTTGGCTTGGAAATAGCGTTTTTGCCCGTCTAGGACAACTTCTCCATTGCTGCTTTTCACTGAAATAGGTGTCGCATTACTTCTGGTATCGGGCTTATAGGCTTGGTATTTACTTGGCCCATTCCAAGGTTCAGGAGTAGGCGTAGTTGAATCATCAAATAGGCCACCTCCCCCGCAAGCGGTTAGTAAAGCAGCACTTGTAACCGCTGCCGCTTTAGAAAAAGAAATGGCCATGATCTTTATTACCTTTTAAATAATTTGTTGTGCTGCCTAAGCGTACCCAGCATAGGGAGTAGAAAAACATTTCTACTCCATCAAGCATCGCGTGGCTTAATAAAATAACGCCATATGCAAATGTATTTTTTTATGCATGAAGCGATGCGGGTATAAGCCCAATCAAATACACATTGGCAAAAAGAATTGGATGTTTATAAAAAATTGAAGTTTAAACCATATGACTTTTTACCAAAAAAACATCACTCATTTATTTTCTAGCGGCGTTTTCTTTGAGGGGGAATTACCGCATTAAAGCATATTGCAACGCCTACATTTCGCCATCTAACTACGTTGCATATGAATAATTATCCATAAATATCATATAGATGCAGCATTCATCTTTTAAGCTGCGTCCTGCCGTATTTAACAATTTTGGTTTTTCTAGCGACTTTCCCCCTATTGCGATTTAAATTTACTCTTACCTTAGTCTTTCATCTCAAGACGGCGTGCTGATGCAGGTAAATAAATTACACACCTTATGTTCTTTGTAAGTAAAATAATAACTATCCATTGTTTTTGCTTTGAAAGCGTTAAGCATGCGCACACATCCTTACAATCATCTCGCCCTGAGATCAAAGCAAACCTATGCTGAAATACGCGGCCTACTTTTTATTTGTTTGTGTAATCATTAAACCATTACATGCTGAAACCGCGTTTCTTTCAGGCGAACCGACAGAGATTTCAGCCCCTGCGGGATATCCGCCAGATTGGCGCTACCATATGCAAGATTCGCCGTTTTTTAATGGCAAAGTATTTGTGCTACAAGCGGGGCAAGCACAGCAGCCAAGCGTTGTTCTTGTGCACGGGCTGGGTAGCCGCGCCAGCCGCGATTGGCTCACACAAATCCCAAGGCTCGCCCGTGATTACCATGTATTGGCTTTTGATTTACCTGGCTTTGGCCTATCGGGGAACAATGTAGAGCGCTTATCCCCCGCTCATTATGGTCAGCTGATTAACGCATTGATTGAGCAATACACCCAAAATGGGCCGGTGATTTTAATCGGCCATTCTTTAGGTGGGGCCATTAGCTTGCGCTATGCCCATGATTACCCTGATAAAGTCAGACGATTAGTGCTGGTTGATGCTGCGGGCATTTTGCAAAGAACGGTTTATCTTGATTACCTCAGCAAACTCAATTTTGAGCTGGCTGAAAGTAATTTACCCAATATGCTAATTAATTTTGCCACCCGAAAAGTAAATCAGCTGCGCTCTAGCCTTATCGAAACTGCAGACGATGTTTTGCCCGATCCCACTCCCCTATTAAAAATCCCCTCAGTAAGAGAGCAACTTTTTAAAGATTTGCACACCTTTAATGCTGCATTGTCTTTGCTGGATGAAGACTTTAACCAAACCATCAGTCAAACCTACACACCTACTGATATTTTTTGGGGGAAAAACGATCTTGTAGCCCCCTTACGCACAGCCTATCTATTGGCTGGGCGCATGCCCGAAACACGTCTCACCCTATTTGATACAGGCCATGTGCCGATGGTAGAGCGGCCAGAAGAATTTGCTGAACGATTACAGCAAATACTCACCACGCCTATCCCTACTAAAATCACTACTGTGCCCATTAATAGCCGCCGCGTCCATTTGTGTAATAAAACAAATAATCTACGTTTAAGCGGAGATTACGATAGGATTATTTTAAATGACTGTAAGCAGATGCAGCTCATTAATATCAATGCTAAATATTTAGAAATAAACGATTCTAGCGTCTGGATGGATAATGTACAGATTAGCAATCCAGAGGCCGCTATGATTAGTAATCGCTCCAGTATTACTGCCACCAATAGCTATATAAAGGGCCAGCCCGCGCTTTCTATCGATTCTAGCCAAGTGGATTTTGCTGGCGTATCTATCAACAGCTCAAGCATTCCTATCCAGACACGCGGGCGTAGTAAGTTTTATTTTTCTGTAAGCGATCAAAGCAAAGGTAATGTTCAGCGATTGCTACACCAAAGAATAACAATCAGCGCAAAGGACTATCAAGAGCTACTGAAATGAAATCCATTTCAAGGAAAAACGCTTTTCTATAGATATGACTTAAAAATAACAACGCTGGCAAATCACCATTTGCCATTAAATTAAATCATCACTTCTTTGCTCGCTTATTTCTCAACATAAGTTTTCTTGCATTCTAGATTGGCTAACCAAGTGTCATCCCTGAGAATTTTTACCAGCGATCCAGTAGTACCACTGGATTACCGCCTGCAAGGAAATGCCGAGCAAGATGGGCATAATATTGGCAATTTATTGCGAAGCACTTAACACCTCAGCAAAGCAGGCCTCATGCGCCGGAATCAATACCGACCAGTCAAACTCCTGTTTGGCGCGTGCAAGGCCGCTTTCAATGAGACGCTGGCGTAATACGGGATCATGGTAAATGCGCTGAAATTGCTGCAAAAAATCAGCCGCATTATCACTTTCAAATAATAAGCCATTATCTTCATGGCGCACCACGCTAGGGATTCCACCCGAGCGGCTGGCGATCAGTGGAATACCAGCAGCGTTGGCTTCGCACAAGACGCGCCCCATTGTTTCGGCGTCCTGAAAGCCGCTGATTTGCTGGGTGGTGACTCGGCTGGCCAGCACAAAATAATCTGCCGCCGCGTAATAGCGCTGAATCTCTGCCTGTGGCACGCGGCCTAAAAAGATCACCGCCTTCGCGCAGCCCAATGCACTAAGTTGGGCCTTACAGCGGCGTAGCTCCCGCCCATCGCCAACGATCAATAACTGCAATCCGGGCGCAATCTGGCGCAGCGCCAAGACTTGCCCCAGCAAAAAATCAAGGCCTTTCTTCGCTACCAAACGGCAGGCAGTAAGCAAGATCGGCACCTCAGCGCTTAGCCCCAATTCAGCACGTGTGCTCAACCTGAGGGTTAAGTTTGGCTGAAATCGCTGGCTATCGACGCCACCACTTAAAATTTGCACTCGCTGGGCTTTCACGCCGCTTGCTTGCAATAAATCACGGGTGTATGCGCTATTGGCCAGAATTCGTTGATGTGCACAGGCGCTGTGTTGCATCAGCTTGAGCCGTTGCCGCCTTAGCAGCGCCTCCAACCACTCCGGTGAATTCCAACGCCGATACCAACGATGTAGAGATTTTTCTAGGCTAGGATGGCTAAGCCAACGGCTAGCAAATCGAAACGGATACGCAATCCAAGGGCGCTGCACATCATTGCCAACCGAGCGGCAAATCACGGGCAACTTTAGCATTGCGCCCAAGCCGCCGTAATACACATTCGAGGCGTAGATCAATTCGGCATGATCCTGTGCAATGCGCTTGGAGAGCAAATCCAAATTAGCCCAAAAACCAATACGGCTTAATACGCGGCGCACTGGATAGCCACAATCACGGTCAAAATCCGCCGCAGCATAACTCAAAGCAGGATCATCACAGCGATAGGTGTAAACACAAATGCGATAGCCTGCGGCCTGCAAAGCACTCGCCAAAAATTCGGCATGCGTTTGCATCCCACCAAAGCTGGGCGGAAACTCAGTTAAAATCAAGGCAATATTGCGAGGCAATGCGGCACAAGTCATTCGATAAAGTCCAATCAATTTAACATCAAGGAGAATGATTCTGCTTTAGATAGAAAGTATTGGGTGTATAGCCTGCCGCGCAAAATCAAAAGTTTCTTTGCCTATGGCATGAGTTTGAGACCAGAACCACGGCAGAAGCAAACTATGCTGCTGCCTTGGATAATTTACAGCCCATACTCAACCATTTATTGGCAATCTGCAGCAAACCCCAATCAGCAAAAGCCAAGTCATTGCAAAAAAAGAGTTTATTATGCAAATCGCCCCCGAGCTTGGGGAACTGGCCTTGCAGCTCATCGATGAATCGGTAGCAAAAGGCCTCTTTTTAGATCAATAATCTCTTTCCCTTTTTTTAACCTAAAACGCAAAACCACTCGCCACCTTAGTGACTTATTTTATGTGGAAATAAGCTGCTCTCCCATGCTAATAGCCACCACATTTATGCATATTGCTGAGCCCCCGTCCCTTGGTGAATTCAAGATCAGTTTGCGCTGAGTATTGTTGCCAAACTAAGCCCGCCAATTTATTACTTTGATTTGGCGTGCTTTACCAAGGAGGATAGCCCTTCTTTCTTGCTCTATTGCTGACCCATGCTGCGCTATTTTTCCTTCCGTACCCTGCTGATGATTGGCTTTGCCTTAGTGGCGTTGATGCCTTCGGCGGCTTTGGTGCAGCTTCGCTATGATTTGGCCGAGCTCACCATTAAGGCGCAACAGCAGCAGGTTTTAGCCAAAGATTGGTCGAATGCAGCACAGCATAGCCAAGAGCAAGCTTTATATTTAGAGCGTGCTAGCCGGCAATTATTAATTTTGCCCGAAGACACATTTTTAAATGCCGCTCGTAGCGCCAAGGTCCAGCTGCTTATGGCGCAAGAGGTGTTGCAGCAGAGCAAAAACCCTTTAATCGGGCAAAGTAGCGAAAACATCCACCAACTACTTAACCAGCCAGGCCCGCGCTTAAAAAAGCCCCAGCTCAACCAACTTTTTTCACAGCTAGATAAAGAGTTAAAAGAGCAGAAGCGCTTAATTGAGCAGCAATTAGCCCAGCAAAGCCAGCAGTGGCTAGAGCAGGTTGGCCGTAAGCAAAAGCAGGCCGATCTACTAGCAGTTCTATCGCCGATTGCCGCGCTTACCTTGGCGCTCTTGATGGCGGTACTGTTTAGTTGGCCAATCGTGCAGCTTAAACGGCAGATTACTCTGCTGGCACAGGGGCAACGTGGCCAAAGCTGGCATATGGCTGGCCCAGCAGATTTGCAAGGCTTAGCCAAATCGTTAGCTGAGCTGGATTTACGCTTGGTACAGCTAGAGGCGCAAAAAGCGCAGTTTTTTCGCCATGTATCTCATGAATTAAAAACCCCACTTGCGGTAATTCATGAGGCCTCCTCTTTATTACAAGAGGAAGTGTTAGGTAGCTTAAATAGCCAGCAAAAAGAAATCAGTAGCATGGTACAAAGCAATGTTCACACCTTACGCCAGCGTGTGGATGCACTCTTGGCCCACGATGCAGGGCGTTGGCTCTCTGCCGAGCTAGAAATCCGCCCCTTAGTACTTAAAGCGTTTTTAGCCCAGCGCCTACAGCAGTGGCGCTTATTACTCGAAAAAAAATCGCTAAGCGTTAAGCAATCCGGCCAAGAGCCGTTTGGCTATGCTGATCACGCCAAGCTAGGGATTATCCTCGACAACCTACTACTGAATGCCATCCGCTTTAGCCCGCCACAGGGTGAGCTACTGATTCGCTACGGCCGGGATCACTCACTAAGCTGGCTAGAAATTGAAGACCAAGGCCCAGGCGTGGCCAAGCAAGATGCAGAAGCTATTTTTGAGCCCTTTCACTGTGGCGCAGCGCCAGCTGGCGAGAGCGCCGGATCGGGCATTGGCCTTACCATGGCCAGAAGCTTTGCCCAATTAATGCAAGGTGATGTTGAACTTATACCCTGCCCAAGCGGTGCATGCTTTCGCTTGCACTGGCAGTTAGCACAAGGCAAACCATGAAATTCACTCTAAAACCGTTGGCTCTTGCAGCGCTTATGTTGAGCGCCTGCGTCAGCCTCCCACCACCCGCCCCAATACCTGTACCTGCTGCTGCTCCCCCTACTACACCAAGCCCTGATATTCCTGCATGCAGCTTGGCAGCGGGCCTCAGCCAATTCAGCGCCCCAAATACCGGCAGCACCTGCGCTAGCGATCGCTTGCTCAATCTAGCGCAGCAAATGATGAATAACCATAGTGATATCAACCGCGTACAAGGCCAGCTCGATGCCCTGCTTGCGCAAGATCTGGATTCCGCCAACCGCAGCTTTGCCCTTATTTTAGCCAGCCAATTAAACGAGCGAAAACGGCTAAATGGCTTGCTAGATAAGCAAATCGCCGCCACCAAAGAGCAGCAAAAGCGCGCCAATGATTTGGCCGCCAAGCTAGATGCTTTAAAAGAAATGGAAAAAGAACTATTAGCGAGAGGTAAAAAACCATGAGCGCTAAAATCTTACTGGTAGACGATGATCCAGATCTCTTGCGGCTCGTCTCCATCCGGCTGATTGCCGCAGGCTTTGAAGTGATCGCGGTAGAGAGCGCCGAAGAAGCCTTAAATGCGCTGGCCGTACAACGCGCCGATTTAATGCTGAGCGATTGGAAGCTGCCCGGCATGGATGGCATGGCCTTGTTTGAAGAAGCCCGCCGCCGCTACCCTGCCTTACCGGTAATTATGCTGACGGCTCACGGCACTGTTCCCGATGCGATTGAGGCCATCAGCCACGGCATGTTTGCTTACTTAATCAAGCCTTTTGACGGCAAAGCCCTGCTGGATAAAGTAAACCAGGCGCTGCTATTAAGTAGCCCACCCAATCCGCTAAAGCACGATGTCGACGATTGGCGCTCAGGCTTTATCAGCTGCAGCCCCGTAATGGACGAGCTACTCGCCGAAGCGCGCTTAGTGGCGGTAACCGATGCCAGCGTGCTGATTCGCGGCGAAAGTGGCACCGGTAAAGAGGTATTGGCCCAAGCCATTCACCGCGCCAGCTTACGCGCGGCCAAGCCTTTTATCGCCGTAAATTGCGGGGCGATTCCCGATAATTTATTAGAAAGCGAATTATTCGGCCATGAAAAAGGCGCATTTACTGGTGCCAGCCAAAAGCAAAATGGCTTATTTGTAGAGGCCGATGGCGGGACAATTTTTTTAGATGAAATTGGCGATATGCCCTTGCCATTACAAGTTAAATTACTGCGGGTGCTGCAAGAGCGCGAAATTCGCCCCGTTGGCGCAGGGCGTGCCATCCCTGTGAATGTGCGGGTGCTTTCCGCCACCCACCGCGATTTACCCTCCTTACTGCAAGATGGCTCGTTTAGAGAAGATCTATTTTACCGACTGAATGTGGTGTCGCTCGCCCTGCCCGCACTGATCGAGCGGCGCGAAGATATCCCACTGCTCGCCCGCCACTTTTTAGCCCAAGTAGTAGAGCGTTACGCCAAAACCGATTGCCACTTTGCCGCCGATGCGCTTAGTTTTTTAAGCACCGCAAACTGGCCGGGCAATATTCGCCAGCTATCTAATCTGGTTGAGCAATGCTGCGTGCTAGCTACCGGCCCCATGATTACGCTAGCCCAAGTACAAAAAGCCATGCTTAACGACGCTGCCGCCATCCAGCCGCTGGCAGAAGCCAAACGGCTCTTTGAGCGTGATTATCTAGAGCGCTTATTACGCCTTACCGGAGGCAATGTCAGTGATTGCGCCCGCCTTGCCGATCGCAACCGCACCGAATTTTATCGCCTCCTACAAAAACACGATCTTGCCCCTGCCGCCTTTAAGGCGGGTCTTGCACCATAAACAAAGCTTGGCTCTAAATCCTGCTGCAGCTGAATTCCTAAAGCCCAACTAAGCCCGCCTTAGATGGGCTTTTTGCTAGTGGATTAACCCTTAAAGCCTTGAATTACCAACGATACGCTGCCCTCAAGCCAAATCGTCGTGTTTTAGCAACAATATATATCCATATAAATCAATCACTTACAAAAGCCACAGTATTAACGTCGCTAATTAGCGACATCCATCACGCCCACACTGAAGCACAAAAACGCTAACTTATTGAATATAAACAAATAAACGAACTGGCACGGTGTTTGCTACATGGTAGTCAAGCCCAACGAGAAATCGTTAAATCTAGACTTACCCTCCAAAGGAAACACACCATGAAAAAGAATCTTCTCATCGCCGCCCTATTTGCTACTTGCGCCGCTACTGCTGTTTGGGCTAATTCAACAGACGCTTCTGCGCCTGCTGGTTTACGTGCTACCCCAGCCGATGCTTCTGAGCCAGCTGGTTTACGTGCCGATGCAAATGATGCTTCAGTTCCAACCAGCCTACGTGCCGATGCCAACGATGCTTCAGTTCCAACTAGCCTGCGTGCCGATGCCAACGATGCGTCGGTGCCAACTAGCCTGCGTGCTGATGCAACAACGGATGCCTCTGCACCATCTAGCCTGCGTGCTGATGCAACCACGGATGCCTCTGCACCATCTAGCCTGCGTGCCGATGCAACAACGGATGCCTCTGCACCAGCGAGCGCTCGTATTGTTTAATCGCTTCACTGCCCATAAAAAAACCACGAATGCGTTCGTGGTTTTTTTATGGGTGAAACTCAGCAAATAGATAAAAGACGGTGACGACTCTATTAATAGTGCTTTATTTCCTTTTGATCATCGTCGCTCATTAACTACAAATTATTTTCAAAGAAATCAATGGCTTATATAAAACAGTGTTTTTCTGTCGTGCAGCCCAGACAAAGCAATTCTAGTGCGGAGCACCATTAAATCATAAGTCATTGAATACATTGATAATATCAAACTGGCACAGCACTTGCTACTAATGAAGTATCAGTGAGAAATCATTGATTGGTTTTCTACTCAGAAGGAAGTGCTCTATGAAAAAATATCTATTGATTGCATCCATGATTGCCAGCTTTGCAGCTACTGCTGCTTGGGCAGATATCTCCAAGTGGGCTGATTACAGCGCGTTTAACAAAACCTCAGAAATGCACGCTGATGCGCGTACCCCGCCAGCCTCAGATATGAGAATCGACTCCCCAGAATATCCAAACCCTGATCAAGCATCTGCTCCTAGCCGCAGAATGCCGCCTCCTGATACAGCGCAAAATGGATCACCCAACGAAACACCTGACACATCACCCGAAGATGGCATGCAATATTAAACCCATCACTAAACCTAAAAAACCACGAATCTTTCGTGGTTTTTTTAGGTTAAAAAAATGAGCATAAATCGTTTAGCTGCTTTTATCTCTAGCAGAAGCAGCTAAAGCCCCTGAATTAAACCATACTCCACGCCACTGATCTGCCCCACCGTCACCAGCATAGCGCGGGAGGTAATCACATCCGCCTGAGTTGTTAAAGGCGCCACAGACGATGCCCCCACAGCAGAGCCCGCAACATGCTCCGCCGTACCAAATAAATTAGCCCGCACACAAATATCTGCATCAAAGCCCATCACCACAATGGTGGCAAAGCCCGTAACAAAGGTATTAAACGCCGCATGCACACCCCCCATATGCCTAGCCCCAAGCTCAATTACCAGCATATTGGCGCAAAGATTAAATTCTGCCTGTAAATCTGGGCACAGCGGCGCAGCACCAATATTCAGCGCACAAACGCCCCCATTGCGATACTCGATAGCCGTCAAAACTGATTTCATATGATCGACCACCCGCATTCCATCTACTCGCTCATAAATACCATTTGGCGTACCGGTTAAATGAATCATCACCACGCCCACAGCCCCTGCCGTGGTGTAAATAAAATCCTCAACACTCAAAGGATTGGGCGCCCCTTCCCACTGGCACACTGGGTGGATGCGATGGGTCTGGTTATACATCCCTGGCCCTAATGGATTAAATGCCACAGGCATGGCCGCTTGGGTATAACGCACCGCTCTTGCTCTTTGCGCATACAGCGGCACCCATTGGGCCCGTGGCACTGGGTACATTCGCTGTAAGTAATGCAGGGCTTTTTTATACTTATTCGCTTTATTAACATACACAGCATCGGGTAGACCTCTGATGCGTACGATTTCGGCTACCACCTGTAAGGTAGTGCCTGCCGGATCATTTAACACAGCCACCAAGGGCGCAAGCGAGCTAGTGCGAAACCGTGAATAGCTGGTGTTTACAGCGCGTACAAATTGCATAAACGTCACTACATGAGCAAAAACAGCCATATTCAAACCCCGCAGAATAAAACTTAATTGCGCTCATCTTAGTTATAAAAAGTAATAAACAAGTTAAATACCCATGCCACGAAGGTAAATACACTTCAAAAAACAACAGCTTTGTATAAATAATGAGCCACCCTATAAGGCCAGCTCCTTTGAAGCTTTAGAGACATTCTTAAGCCTCATCGCCACCGCCAGTTATATCGTGATTGACGAGATAGCGGCCAGTAACTGCGGCAGGCAAATAGCAAGCTTTTCATCAGAGAGAAAGTCTAAGCACCTGAAATGCCCGTACTTGCACCGGCTATTAACATTTAATTCACAGTCAAGAATAAAATATGCGTATTTAAGGCAATCCACAACGCTAAAAGGCAGACAAGCCCAAACAATTAATGAATACTGGCGGCCTCCCGCTATTGCATAAACAAGAGAAATCCATGCGCAGCCGCCCGCTCTATTACTTGATTGCCCTACTTATTTTATTCACAGAAATAGCTATCGCCAAAGGCATCGTTGGCAATACGTTTATCCGTGGCAGCGTGGGGGATATGTTGGTGATTGTGCTGATTTATGCCCTAATGCGTGCCAATAGCATCCAGCCTAAAATTAGCATGGTATTAGCGTGCTTGATCGGCTTTATTGTAGAAAGCCTGCAATATATTCATTTAGTGGATTTACTTGGCCTACAAAAAGGCAGCGTACTCGCTATTGCGATTGGCAATACTTTTAGCCCAAGTGATTTGCTGATGTATTGTATTGGCGGAATACTGGCTTTTAGTCTTGATCAAGGACTGATTATTTCACGCGTTCAACCTAGCTAATGCACAACAGAGTAAGTTGCGCATCAACTCAATCATCCTAAGCCAAGGCCAGCTGTAAAAAATGACAAGCTGGCTCTGGCTCGCCAGCATGGCTTAAATCATGCGCGAGGCAAATTTCGATGAGGTTGGGGGCAATGGCGCGGGAGTAGACTTTTTGCCCTTCACTGCTTTCAGGAAAATCGATACGTTTATAGCGTAAATCGGGGTCGCTCCTGTCCATGCGCTGATCGGTGCGAGCACGGGGGGAATGGGTATAGGCCAAATTAAAGACCCCATCTAGTGGCCGCCCTACTTCGTGCCACCGGCCATAAGGGCCATGCGCGGGCAGGCAGGGATCGAACTCACCATTCAGTAGCTTGCCTACAGAGAATAAAAATGGCGCGTCGTCTTTTAATAAAGAACGATTAATCACCTTTAGGGTTTCTCCAGGGCATAGCCGCAGCAACCCCAATGCCACGCCTGTTTTGGCGGTAGGCCGCCATGGGTTGCTTGGGTCGGCCAGTAATGGCGGGTGAACGGAGATTTCTAGCTGCTCAAACGCCATAATCGCGCCAATCAGTGAGCCCTCCAAGCCAAACAACTCTAGCACCCAAGGCGAGCGGCAGGCATTGCCCGCTAATAACACATCCACCGCCTTGGGCAAGCCGCCGTGGCTTTTAAATGCGTCTTGCATGGCGGCAAAAAAAGCAATCGCACCGCGCTCAATCCGGCTACGTAGATAATCCCGTAATGCATGCTGCGGAATCTGAAACGCCACCTCTACTTTTTGCCCATCCCGATCCAGCAGCGGCATTTTGCATACATCGCCCTGCTCCAAGCCTTCTAAATTGCCCGTTTCGCAAAAAGAGCGCAAACGCCCCATCAGTACAATGCTATTGGTCAGCGCAGAGCGGGTTTTCTCCAAAAACATATCCGATCCGGCAAAGTCTTCTGCATCCTGCGGCAATAAAAAAGCAATTTTATGCGCACGGCACTGCGGCAGATTATGCCGAAAAGTAAGGTAGGCAAGGTTTTCCAGCAATTGCTCACCCCCCAACATCCTATCCCCCGATGCGCCAAAGTGCTCGATCACCTCTTCCCAACCTGCTTCCTGCTCGCTGGCATCCGGCAGGCGGTAATAGCCAAAATCAAAATCGGTGGTGCCTCCACCAAAATCAAATACCGCAAACGCCCGCCCCATTCCATGCGCAACTGGTGACAATTGCAGTGCTTTCAGAGCACAGGCGGCGTAGGCGGCGGGCTCGGAGCCACGCTCTTCTACTCTAAATTGCGCCATATGCGGGCCATGCACCAGACACTCTGGTAGGCTGCGCTGCAAACCATGCCGGAAGGCATTTAAGATGTTTTCCTTAGTGCTATGCGGAAAACTCACCGGAAAAGTCATGTAATAGCGCAGAAAAACCCCACGTTGTCGCCAATTAATAAACATACCCAAAAACCAAGCGTACAGCTCTATTGGATTAAAATCCGCATAAACATCCTCCACTTTTTTGGCTGGATAGCGATTAAAAGGCGGCAAAATACGCTCTTCTTGGTGGATTTGATCGCTAATCCGCGTAGGAAAATCATCCAGTGCCCATTGCTTCATACGGCTAAAAATACTGGCGATACGTTTAGGATCGCTATGGTTTTCGCGCAGATGATCACGGGCTTCATGGGCGCAATGAATATCTCGCCAATCCACCAAAGGGCGGTACACCTCGGAGGTCCACGCCGCCATCAGCGCCTGCCAATCCATGATTTCTAACACCGTGGGGTTTTCATAATCACTGGCCTGCGGCTGCTCCCATAAATTGCTTTCGCCAATGCGTAGCAAACGGTCTTGCGCCCCTTCCCGAAACGCCACCACGGTGCTGCTGGTACCAAAATCAATCGCCACATTGGCGTCGCGAATATCCAGCTCTGGGTTACGCGAGCGGATCAGCCCATCATTGATCAGGGCAATTTTTTTATGACTGGCCATATTGGGCACGGGCCATAGCTCCCACAAGCCTTTGGCCGCGTCAGAAAAAGTGCTGCTATCAATATCAGGCAAGCGGGTGCTGATGTAATCTAGCTTGCGCAATAACGCTGGCCAATCTGTCGCATTAATATCTAGGGCATGAAAACCATCGTTTTCTGCCGAGGCAAGCGAGCGCCATCTTTTCCACGCCGTAAGCGCCGCATCAAACTTGCTAGATTTAGGAAAGCGCGCATTGCTGGTCCACGCCCCCAGCCAGCTCCAGCCCAGCTCAAACAAGCCTTGCGGATAGCTGCTCGGCCAATCAGCGCAAAGCGTATCGTCCACGGCAATCATATTGGCCACGCCATCTGGGCCCATAAATTCATCAGGCTGATCCAGATACAAGCAGCCCTTATCGTGCAACCAAAGCGGACAATCAAACCAATTGTATTCTTCGCGTAGCGGAAAGCCTGGCGCGTAGACAATATCGATCAGCTCCGTGCGTGTAGGTAAGCGCCAATTGGCCAGACCAGCCCACTCTAGCTGGCGCACCTTGCTATGCGCCCGTGTTAAATCTAACGCACTTGGCGTGTGTAGTTCTTGCCAAATTAAGCCGGTTTGCGGATTAAGAATCACCCCTTCGCCATCGTACCTATACATAAACCAAGCGATTCCCGATTGACTAAATGCATGCCAAGCCTCACGCCGAGTTTGCAAATGGTGCAGATATAAAAGCTGACAAGCTTTAGCGTGCGAAAAGTGAAGCTGATCCATGCAATAAATCCCAATCAGGCTATAGCATCCAGCCTAGGCAATAATAAAGATGAATGGAGAGAAATTTACACAATATGGCATAAAAACATCAGCCCACTTAAATAACTTAAAGCCCTTACCCCTTTAGATCTCTATAAATTCAGGCTTCGCCTTTCAGGAGATAAATTACGCAGTGATTCAATCCAATTTGTAAGTTTTTAAAATAGCAAGGCGGCATATCCTAATAAATATGAATACACTCAATAATGTTGTTTTTTTTCTACTCTATTTTAGTTAACTAAAAATATGCCAATTAAATCACCTGGCCAATCCCTCCTTATTTTCAAAATAAATAAATAAATTACCTGACAGACACTCCAGTAATATGCTTTTATAACAATACATTCTTGCTTGCCCCTATATTTAATTGAAATACCTACTGGAGCTACCCATATGGCATTTACTTCGATTCAATATAATAGATTTAAGGATCACCCCAATCTGGAATGGCTACGTCGAAATGCCGCATCCAGCCGTGCAATTCATCAGAACACCATCAGAGCAAAAATTGAAGAGGCCATTCGATCTGCCTACCCAGATCGCGCCACCGAAGACAATATCCGCTGGGTAGCCCAAAAAGTAGATACACCCTGGGGAAGTCCGCATCGCCCCATTGAGCAATATTTAGGGCAGGTGCATCAGCAAGCGGTGGCCGAAATTGAAGGCAGCGACGCTCAAATGGCCCAAGCTGTTCGCATGGTTTTTAATAAAACAGCAGATGGCCGCTCGGCCCCAGGCACAAGCGGCATTAACCATATCCATGTAGGCGGCAATGCACAGCTTAATTTGCTCTTTGATTTAGCCAGCGCCACCATCCTTGGCGTTGTTAATGGCCATATGGATGGCCAGATGAAACCGGCAATTCGCACCGAAAGCATTAAAGTTGCCAGCCGCAAAGGCGGAGCAACGGTGCAGATGAAAGTATCGGGCAATGCCGTAAGCCAAGCCTAAGCAATAGAGGGGTGAAGTAACTCTATTTCACCCATCCACTCCAAACTATACCCAGAGCCATCTATAAGCACCGACATGCTGATTGCCAGCAAAGATTTTCCGCCTCAAGCGCGCCTTGGGCTCAGCTTAGTGCCATTGTTGAGCTGGCAACAAAGCCGCAGCAAGAAAAGCTGGCGCGCACCACCGCTACCCTTTTACCCCACCCGAAGTCAAACCAGACACCATCCAGCGTTGAGCAAAGAGAAAAAGCAGGCTGATCGGCAGGCCAGATAAAATGGCGGCGGCGGCAAAATCGCCCCATAAGTAATTCTGGGTGTAGAGATAGAGTTTGGAGCCAACCGCCAGCGTCATATTGTTTTGCTCGTGCAGCAGCACAGATGCCACGGGGTATTCGATAATGCCGCTGATAAAGGCCAGCAAAAACACCACAAATAAAATCGGCACGGCCATCGGCAACAGCACGTAGCGGAAGGATTGAAACGCAGTAGCACCATCCACTCTGGCGGCTTCTTCAATCTCTACCGGAATGGTGTCGAAATAGCCTTTAATCGTCCAAATATGCAGGGCAATACCCCCCGCATAAGCCAGCACTAAGCTGCCGTGAGTATCAATCCCCAGCCACGGCACATAATTGCCAATTTGATCAAAGATGGCATAAATCGCCACCAACGACAGCACGGCGGGGAACATCTGTAAGAGCAGCAAGGCATTCATGCCAAATACGCGGCCACGGAATTTAAGCCGAGCAAAAGCATAGGCGCAGCTGGTAGACAGCAGCAAGATCACCCCCGCGCTAATAAACGCCACCTTCACCGAGTTAAACAACCACAGCAGCACAGGAAATTGCGGCTTAACCAGCACACCATCGCCATCTAAATAGCTAAAGCCCAGCGCCAGCTTCCAGTGCTCTAAGCTAATGGCGTCTGGGATTAAGCTACCGGCCGCAAAATTTCCTGGCCGCAGCGAGATAGAAATAATCATAAAAAACGGAAATAAAATCAGCAGTAAAAAGGCGATCAGCGCAAGATGCGCGCCCAGTACTCGCCATTTATGTGAACGATCCAGCACCATAGCCATTATCGTTTCTCCTCTTGATTAACACGGGTCAGCTTTAAGTTAATCAAGGACAACACCGCCACCAGCGCAAAAATCACCGTAGAAATGGCCGCAGCTAGGCCAAAATTCTGCCCCGAATCCTGAAATGCCAAGCGATAGGTATAAGAAACCAAGATATCCGTAGTGCCAGCGGGCACTTTGCTATCGATAAAATCTGGGCGGCCATCGGTGAGCAAGCTAATCAGCACAAAGTTATTAAAGTTAAACGCAAAAGAAGCAATCAACAGCGGCATCATGGGTTTTAAAATCAGCGGCAGGGTAATTTTAAATAGATTAGTCAGCGGACCTGCACCATTGATGGCCGATGCTTCGTATAAATCGCTGGGGATGGATTTAATCAGCCCAGAGCACAGCAGCATAATGTAAGGATAACCCAGCCAAGTGTTTACAATTAAAATCATTGCCTTGGCATTAAACGGGTTGGAAAACCAAGCGGGCCGCAAGCCAAACAGACCGTTAAGCACCATATTGATTTCACCAAAGCTCTCATTAAATAAGCCACGAAATACCAAAATAGAAATAAACCCCGGCACGGCGTAAGGCAAAAACAGTAAGGTGCGGTACACCCCGCGAAAACGCAGCGCTTCCCAATTCAGCACCACCGCCAAAGCCATGCCCACCACAAAGGTAAACACCACGGTTAAAAAGGCAAACAACACCGTCCAGCCAAAGATTTTAAACATTGGCCCCTGGAAATCGTCGCTGGCAAAAATCCGCGTGAAATTACTAAAACCCACATTCACTTTAAAGCCCGGGGCAAGACTTTCACCTGAGGCTGTTTCGTAAAAGCCGGTTTTAAAGTTAGGCTTAATCAAGGAGTTATCTTGGGTATTACGCAAACTGCCATCGGCATTTTTTTGATATAAAAGCTGAGTGGGCGAAAACTGGCTGAGGCTGCTTAAGCGCCATTGTTTGGTCTCTGCGGGCAATGAAACACGCAACGCTTTTAATGCTGGCTGCTTGGCAATCACCGTTTTTAAGGACTCTTTCTCCGGCAAAACTTCATTGCCAACCGCTTGCAATTGCAGCTGCTGTGGCTTGTTGTCTTCTAACTTAACGGGTGGAGAAACCCAGCTCTGCCCTGCTTCATCGCTCAATTTAATCTGGTATTGCCCGCCAGCCTGATGCAGGGAAAACGCCATACCAGCGCCATCTGCGGTAGTGGTTTCGCTCAGCATATAAGCCGTTACGCGATCAAAACTCAGCAGATTGGTCGAGCTGTAATTAGTAAAGCCAATGCCCGCGGTATACACAGCGGGGAAAACAATAAACACCAGCACGGCCGCCACGCCCGGATAGAGATAACGGTAAGCGTAAGCTTTGGGCGACAAAAACACCCAAGCGCTCGCTGCCATCACCACCAATCCACCCACGGCACTGAGCGGATGGCCAGCTTGATAAACGCCCAATAGCAGCCACAAACCCGCCAAAAACAGCACCGCACCTAGCGAAGCCAACAGCCAGCGCATATTCAATCCGCCCATCATTTCTTCCTTCGGCGCAAAACCCCGCTACGCCCTTGCTATTAAACATTTCAAACATCGAATCATCTTAGGGCGAGTAATACCCGCCGTGTTTTATCGTTTTGCTAGATGCTGGTGCATACCAAAATCTGGTGGGTTTTAGCCACCTTACACAAGAGGCAGTTCATGCCATCGGATTAACGACCAAGAGCGCAAAATCTCGAACCACAGAGAGCACAGAGTTTCACAGAAAAAATCCAAAGGCATGTCTTAGGTTTCCTCTGTGGAGCTCTGTGTCCTCCTCTGTGGTTCATCAAAGCTAAGGAAAACGTCTTGCGACTGCCCTACTTACTGCTAATCCGTGCCGCCGCAGCATCCAAGCCCTGCTTAGGGGTTTGGCGGCCTTGGGTTACATTTTGCAATGCTGATTTTAATGAAGCCCAGAAGCGGCCCATCTCTGGGATATTCGGCATAGGCTGGCCCGCTTTGGCGGATTCCATCGAGGCTTTAATGGCCGGATCAGATTTCAGCTCGTTAAAGAACACTTTATTGGCAGGCACACCCAAGGGCACATCGGCATTAATGGTTTTAAGGCCTTGCACGGACAGCATATGGTTTTCTAAAAACTCTACCGCCAGCTCTTTATTCTTGGATGAGCGATTCAACATCGCGCCCAATACGCCCACAAATGGCGCGCCTGGCTTGCCGTTAATGGTGGGGATGGGTGCAACCGCCCAATTGATTTTGCTCTTTTTCAGATTATCCCAAGCCCATGGGCCATTGATCATCATGGCGATTTTGCCCTGATTCACACCGGCTTCCATATCGGCATAGGTAGCGCTTTTTGGCATCACGCCGGTTTTAATCATTTTATTAATGGTTTCTAAGCCCGCAATCGCACCGGCATTGTTGACGCCCACATCTTTCGCATCGTAAGACCCATCGCCCTTAGGCTTAAAGGCATACGCACCGCCTGCTGCCAGCAAGGGCCAGCTAAAATAAGGCTCGCCGTAATCCCACAGAATGGCTTTTTTGCCCTGCGCGGCCAGTTTTTTATCCAGCGCCATCACATCATCAAAACTCTTAGGCGGCACAGGCACGAGGTCTTTGTTGTAAATCAGCGCCAGCGCTTCAATCGCGATCGGATAGCCCCATTGCTTACCATTTACGGTAAAGGCTTTCCAAGCCAGCGGATCGATCTCGGCCTGCACTTTTTTGGATGGCGTAATCGGGCTAAGCAAGCCTGCCGTCATCCATTCCCCCAGGCGATCATGCGGCCAGATCCAGATATCCGGGCCTTTGCCTGCAGCGGCCGCTTGCTGAAATTTAGAAGGTGCATCTTCCGGATGCTCCACCACCACCTCTACCCCAGTGGCCTTGGTAAACGCTGCACCCACCTGCTCGATACCCTTATAGCCTTTATCGCCATTCACCCAAATCACCAGCTTATCCGCAGCAAACGCGGGGCCAGCAAAGGAAATCGCAATCGCTACTGCGATGGAAGAAACGGCAAACTTGCCAAATTGACGGCGTGTTGTATTCATAAACCCTCCAAAAAAACCGAGCAAAGCCCCCGCCGCAATCACACCGTGCGAAGGCGAAAAGAACCTGCAATTGTTAAAACAGCCAAGTGATTACCTGATTAGCGACTTAGCTCAGCTTGTTGAATCGTCATTCCCGCGAAGGCGGGAATCCAGCTCTGCCGTGCTCAACCTCTCTGGATCCCCGATAAAAACACTCGGGGATGACGATTTTCTTGTATTTAATATTTGAGATGATGTCTGCTGAGCGATCCAGCTAATCAGGAATGATTATTCGGCCAGTGGGTGAAGACGGCGCATTGCGCTGCCATCGGCTTTAAACAAAAACCCGTGCTCTGGCTTAAAGTGCAGCACGCTGCGCTCACCCTGTTTTGAGCTAAATAGCGCAGGCATACGGGCCACAAAGGTATCCCGCATACCGGGTACTTCTAAATACAACATCGATGCTTCACCCAGCTGCTCCAGCGCCAGCGTGGTGCCGCTCAACGCATTACTGCCTGCCGCCGCTGAGATTTTTAAATGCTCGGGGCGCACACCCAGTGTGACTTCGTCACCAATGTTTGCGCCTGCCGCATCCACCGTCACCGCAAGCTGGCTGCCATCTGCTAAAGCGACCGTCACGCGGCCTTCATCAATAGCGACGATCTTGGCGCTTAAAGTATTCATTTTTGGCGAGCCAATAAAACCCGCTACAAACAGATTATCTGGCTGGTAATACAGCTCAATCGGCGTACCCACCTGCTCTACCTGCCCAGCACGCAGCACCACAATGCGATCAGCCAGCGTCATCGCTTCGGTCTGATCGTGGGTAACATAAATCATGGTACTACCCAGCTCGCGGTGCAAACGGGCAATTTCGATCCGCATCTGCACCCGTAGCGACGCATCCAGATTAGACAGCGGCTCGTCAAACAAAAACACCTTGGGCTTTTGCACAATGGCGCGGCCAATCGCCACCCGCTGCCGCTGCCCGCCGGACATATCGCGCGGCTTACGGTGTAATAAAGGCTCGATTTGCAACACTTTGGCCACCCGCTCTACCAGCGGCGTGTATTCGGCTTTTTTCATGCCTGCCAGCTTCAGGCCAAAGGCGAGGTTTTCAAACACATCCATATGCGGGTACAGCGCATAGCTTTGAAACACCATAGAAATGCCGCGTTTTACCGGCGGCAGCTCGTTTACGCGCAGGCCATCGATACACATTTCGCCATCGGTGATGTCTTCTAAGCCTGCAATAGTGCGCAGCAAGGTCGATTTGCCGCAGCCCGATGGGCCAACAAACACAATAAACTCGCCATCTTTGATTTCTAAATCAATGCCATGCAGGGTGTATACCGATGAAAACGCTTTTTTAATGCCTTTTAATGAAACGGTTGCCATTGCTTACGCCTCTATACGGGCAATCAGCGCGCCCCAATGATCAAACTCAATCACACCTGATTTAATACTTGCGCCACTCAGGCCCGCATCGGCCAGTAGTGTGAGCTTGTCTTTACAAGGCAGCGATTGATGACTTTCAGATAAATTAAACACGCACAGCCAGCGCTCACCATTGAGGCTGCGGCTAAAAGCCAGTAGCGGCTCAGGTGCATCCACAAACTGAATGTCACCCTGCCAAAGCACGGCCTGCGCCTTACGCCAAGTAATAAAATGGCGATAAAAGTTTAAGGTAGATTCAGGATCACCCTCTTGCGTGCTGACGGCTAGCTGCTGATGTGATTCAGGCACCGGCAACCAAGGTGCGCCAGTACTAAAGCCAGCAGCGGCGGCATCATGCTGCCAAGGCATCGGGGTGCGGCAACCATCGCGGCCTTTAAACTCTGGCCACATGGCAATACCATAAGGATCTTGCAATAGCTCAAAGGGAATATCGGCCTCGGGCAAGCCCAGCTCGTCACCTTGCCACAGGCAGGCCGAGCCTCTGAAACACAGCAGCATCGCCAGCATGCTGCGCGAAAAGCGTGGATTATGGCTGTTCTTACCCCAGCGGCTCAGCACACGCATCACATCATGATTACCGATAGACCAGCAGCCCCAGCCATCGCCAATGCGTTTTTCAAGGTCTTCAATTTGCTTGCGGATATACGCCGCGCTAAAGTCTTTAGTCAGCAAATTAAAGCTATACGCCATATTCAGCTTATCGCCGCCGGTGGTGTACTCGGCCATCACTTTCAGGCTATCGTCATCCCCCACTTCACCCACGCTCATTGCGCAGTACTCATCCAGTAAGAGCCGCACGCGCTTTAGGAAAGCGATGTTTTCTGGCTGGGATTTATCATATACATGCGCTTGAAAGCCGTAAGGATTATCCGGACTAACCGTTTTGGTATCTTTACTTTTAGCGGGCGGATTATTACGCAGCTGGCGATCATGAAAATGGAAATTACACGCATCAAAACGGAAACCATCCACGCCACGCGCCAGCCAGAAACGAATCGCATCTAAAATGGCATCCTGCACGGCAGGGCAATGGAAATTTAAATCTGGCTGGCTACTTAAAAAATTATGCAAATAATATTGGCAACGGCGGGTATCCCATGTCCACGCGGGGCCCCCAAATACAGATAGCCAATTATTAGGCGCAGAGCCATCAGCCTTGGCATCGGCCCACACATACCAATCGGCTTTGTCGCCCTTGCGGCTTAAGCGGCTATTGGCAAACCATGTGTTTTGATCCGAGGTATGCGAGAGCACCTGATCGATCATCACTTTTAAGCCCAGCTCATGGGCTTTTGCTAGCACGGCATCAAAATCGGCCAATGTGCCAAACAGCGGATCAACCTGGCAATAATCGCTGACATCGTAGCCAAAATCTTTCATCGGCGATTTAAAAAACGGACTGATCCAGACCGCATCCACCCCCAGCGCGGCAATATAGGGCAATTTGCCGAGCAAGCCTTGCAAATCACCCACGCCATCGGCATTGGCATCTGCAAAGCTGCGTGGATAAACTTGATAGATGACTGCACCACGCCACCATTCACGATCTGTCTTGAGCATGACTCAATCCATTTTAAAATTCTGGGCATGGCCCAAAGGGGTTAAACACGCTAAATCAGCCTAAATATCATCTAAACAACTTGGGCCAACTTAGCTCTTAGTTCATTTCCTGCCACAGCACACCCATCATCCCAGAATGGTTTTATCTGGGATCCAGTAGAGCCACTGGATTCCCGACAAAAGCACTCGGGAATGATGCTATGTGAGCCATTTCAGGAAGTTATTTCGAGACCGAACACGCAGGCCTTGTCTAATATTAGACAGCGGTAAAAATCTATATTTTTAAATTGAAAAAACTCAAAGTAAATAGCCAGATTTATAAACGCTTTTCTCCATGAAACTCCGTGTTCTCTGTGGCCTCCGTGTTTCAAGATTTGGGTTGTCTAAATATCAGTTAAGACTGAGCCAGCCCAACTTACCACCACACTTCGGCCTGAGCGCCAAAGGTGAAGCCGCTTTTATCATTGCCAAACGGGCCATTGGCCGATAGCGGGTTGTTCACCGCTTTTAGGCCAGCGGCATCTTGTGCGGCTTGATCCCACTTGGCGTAGGTAGCAAAAAAGCGTAATTGCGGACGGCTCCAAAAGCCTTTTTCCGGCTGCACTAAAAATGCTGCCGTGGTTTTGAGCAGATTACGAGCATCGCCTTCTTCTGGCTTCACACGGTCGTAACCCACTTCAATAGCCGCGCCCAGATTATCGGTAAACATATAGGTTGGGCGCACGCCGAACGACATCCAAGTCTGGCCCTTGCCTGCCGCCACCGGATCTGTTTTTTGCCAAATCGCCGCCATCATGCCGGAGTAGCGGCTGTTTTCTGGCTGCCACATTAGCTGCTCAACCACGCGGTAAGCTTTATCGCCCGAATCCGCGTTTACATTGGGATAACCCGCAGCAAAGCTAGAAATATTGCCCTTGGCGTATTGCAGAGCAATCTTATTAAAGCCACCGAATACACCGTTTTGAGTGTGCATCACATTCAAGCCAAAGCCATTAGTGGCCTTACCTTGGTCTTTATCGGCTTTATTGGCAAAGCGCAAATCAAGACCCAGCGTTAGCTCGCCATTAGGATTAACTTTAATGCCAGACAAACGGAAATCATGGCCGGATACGCCAATTTTTCGATCTATATTTTCAATGCTGGTGTCAGATGTAGTAACTGTGTTCTGACGCCATGCGTAGGCAAATTTAGCAAGACCCACGTCTACATTTTCAATCCCAGCGCCAGGGCCGGAGTTATCCCAGAAGTAAAAATCATTGATATGCACATCTTGGCGATCATAAAAGCGCTTACCTACCCACAGTTTGCTGTCGCCCAAACCGACGCCTTCGGCCGTGACATACATTTCACGGAAAGCAAACTCGGCAGATTTACCTGAATCACTTTCCCAATCCTGAAACTGCTTGGCAGAAACAGCGAGGCGCGATTCAACTCTAAAGCGCGTGCCGGTTTCTTTTTTCTCAAACACATTACCGCCAACTGCAAATTCAGCGTAAGTCTCACATTCATTACCCAAGCGATACTTAGAGCCCGCACCATCGAGCTGAAAACAAGATTGCGATCCGCCACCCGTGGCATTAGAGCCAATACCGCTGCGTGCATAGCCATGAAAATCCACCGGCATCGCCATGGCACTGCTCGCCAAGCCTAAGCCACAAACGGCCAGCGCTAACTGGGCCGGTATAAATAAATGATTTACTGATTTGAACTTCATCTCATCTCTTCCCTGAATAGACAAACGACTAAGCCACCTTGTAGTAAATCAATAAATAGCTACAAAACAGCAAATCATATTGCCAAGCCTAATCAAAAGCGCTTTCAATCCATTGTTTTATTTGTTTTAAACGGTTTGAAAGCGATAAAAACAAACCCAACCACAATTTCCAAAGCGGTTTGGATTTTATTTTTCGTAAGTTAATCCAGCGCACTACATGATGTAAACTACATTATTAACCCTATTTACATTATTTTAATGTCATTTAGGTGGCCGTTTTTTCTAAGCAATACCACTGTAAAAGGCAATAAAAATGCCCGCTTCCTTACAAGGGAAGCGGGCAAGCCATCAAATGCGATTTACATTAAAAACTACGGGTAAATAATCGAGTACTCACCAAAAAACCACAGCGATATTCCCGTTTTATCATAACGGGCCATGGACGGCATCACTCTCATTAACAAGCAATATGACCAACCAACACCCCGCTCAATTAAATCAAACAAGCCTGATCACTGGTGCCTGGCTGCAATACGGTTGGCCAAAGCACTTGCAGGGATGCAGGGTCTTCCCCTCTTAGCCGTGCCAACATCAGCGTTGCCAGCGTTACACCCGCTTCACGCGGTTCAGGCTGGCGGATGGCGGTAATGTTTTGCCCCATAGCCAGCTCAGGAGCTACGCCACCAAAGACAATCAATGAAATATCCGTTCCAGCCCTTAATTCAGCTTGGCGCAAGGCCGTTAACACCCCCATCGCCGCCAGATTATTATCCACCACCACCGCAGTTGGCCGCAGGCTTTGCTTAAGTAGACGATGCATTAGTGCCTCACCCATTTGCGCCGTCAGTGCGCCTTCTTGTAGTAAGGCCGGATCAATCGTCACATTCGCGGCCTGCATCGCAGCCACAAATCCCTGCTTACGCTGCATGGCAAAATTAAGCGCCAAGGGCGCAGAAATCAGGGCGATTCGCTTATGCCCCAGAGCCAGCAAGCGCGCTACTGCAGCACGTGTGCCCGCATCATTATCGTAATCAAACCAAGGATAAGGCGTATCCATTTGTGAACGGCCATGCGCCACAAAAGGAAACTGGCACGATTGTAAATAGCGTAATCGCTCATCAAATACACAAGTGCGGGCCACAATCAGCCCATCCACCCTATGGCCTGCCGTAATGCGCTGGTAAGTCTGTAGCTCATTATGATTATCGGCTGAGATCAGCATCAGATCGATGCCCGCATCATTAAACTGATCGGTCATCCCGCCAACAATGGCATGAAAAACGGGGTCATTTAAATCATTGGGTTGCAGTGGATAAATCATTCCAACGCAATCGGTGCGGCCCAGCGCCAGTTTTCTGGCGGTACTATTGGGGCGATACCCATGCCGCTCAGCCGCCGCAGCTACTTTTAGCCGCGTTTTTTCACTGACATCAGAAAAGCCATTTAAAGCGCGGCTTACCGTCGTTGGCGATAAATTCAGTAGCAGAGCCAATTCCCGCAAGTTCATTATGTGTACTGTAAGATTTTGATCATTGAGCTTATACCACGCTGCCAGTCGATTACACCAGAATTCAAAATTCTGAAGAGTGCAAATGCGAATATCACCTAAAAAAAGCAAACTGAATTAGCCCGCACTGATTCAAAAATGGATTCATAGACCAATGCAGGCCTTAAATAGCGCGATATTATGCCGCCAACCATTTTTTTAGCATGGCTTGCAGTGCCTCGATATTAATGGGTTTAGCGAGAAAATCATCCATACCTGCGCCCCCGCACTCCCATTATTGCCTTAAGCGCGGGTGTATTTGAGCAAGATCGCCAACAGTGCCTTGACGCAGCATGGTGATTCCTAGCTGGCGAATCTGCCGCGTGGCTTCAAAACCATCAATATCCGGCATCTGGCAATCCACAAAAATCAGGGCAAGCTTAGCGCAATCGCTTCGCGCCCATCCTCTGCCAGCTTCAGCGCAAAGCCCAACTTAGATAAAATTGTTTTGATAACGGTTAAATTAAGCGGGTTATCGTCGACCACCAAAATAGGCAGTGCACACTTTGCAGCGGGGCTTGCATACAGTGCCTTAGCGGGCACGTAGCTAGGCGCGGAAAAATCCAACTCTATACGGATACAAAACCAAAAGCAGGAGCCCTTGCCAAGCTCGCTTTCCAGCCCTACCTCACCCTCCATTAACCTAGCCAATTCACGCACAATAGATAGCCCCAGCCCGCTGCCACCATATTTACGTGTATTGTTATTATCAATCTGAGAAAAAGGCAGAAATAGCGCTAATTGCTGCTCTGGGCTAATGCCAATACCCGAGTCATAGACTTTAAACATCAGCATGGCGTGGTCTTTTTCGCGGCGGCTTTCATAAGCCTCTACGGTGACAGTGCCAGATTCTGCACGATAGTAAAAATACACAAGGCTATAAAGTGTAAACAAGCACCTTGCTCAGCCTCACCATCTCTGCCAAAATTTGCCATCCTGTCATTGGGGAGTAGCTATCTTTCGCGCAAAGCGAGGGAGGTGACGTCAACAAACTTGCAGTCTCTTGCTGCATGGCGTCATTAGTAATCGGCGAATAGCGGATTACCCAGCGAGACCTTTGGCCTCGATGCGTTTGCCTGCCGGGCAAGCCGTATCGTTGCGCCATTGGTTTATTTGCTTGCCCGGCATTGTGATTTTGCATGTTACTTACCCTACTGCTGTTTTTTTGCTCCGCC
Source organism: Iodobacter sp. (assembly GCF_025352645.1). Taxonomy (GTDB): domain Bacteria; phylum Pseudomonadota; class Gammaproteobacteria; order Burkholderiales; family Chitinibacteraceae; genus Iodobacter. Next base: position 31,042 of record NZ_JANXSO010000107.1, read on the forward strand.
ATTGCCATCTATTTAGCCTGTGATTATTTCGTTAACGCCATTGAATGGTGTGGGCGACATATGAAGTTAGGCGCAACTGCCGTGGGCTCGGTCTTAGCTGCTTTTGGCACCGCCTTACCAGAAAGCGCCGTCACTTTTACCGCCGTAGTATTGGGTAGCACACCCGAACAAAAAGACATCGGGGTTGGTGCCGCCATGGGTGGTCCCTTGGTTTTGGCAACCATTGCCTATGCGGTAGTTGGCTTAGCGCTATGGCGTAATCGTCAGCGATTAGCGCGCAAAGATTATTTAGTTCAAGTTGATCAAGTACGCCTTAGTCAAGATCAACTGGCTTTTTTAGCTATTTTTATATTTAAAGTAGCCCTTGGTTTAGTGGCGTTTGCCTATAAACCTTATCTAGGGCTGATCTTTTTACTCGCCTACGCCGTGTATGTATGGCGAGAGATTAATAGCGCCGAAACCGCAGCGGAGGAAGAAGAGCTAGAACCGCTCAAGCTACGCCCCAATAGTAATAACTGGCGCTGGGCCGCTTTACAAGTCACGCTAGCGCTGGCCGTTATCGCTTTTGCCTCGCATGTTTTTGTCGCCCAATTAGAAAGTTTAGGCGCACTACTTGGTTTGTCCCCACATTTAGTAGCGCTCTTACTCAGCCCCGTTGCCACCGAGCTACCAGAAATCATGAACACCCTAATTTGGGTACGCCAAGGGAAGGAGCGGCTAGCACTGGCTAATATCTCTGGCGCCATGATGATTCAGGCCACTATTCCAAGCGCACTGGGTATTTTCTTCACCCCTTGGCGCTTTGATGGCCCATTACTGGCTTCTGGTATTGTCACCACAATTGCTATTGTGCTGCTATGGCAGATGTTTAGGTGCGGGCACGTAAACTGCAAACAACTCAGCGCCATAGGGCTACTCTATGGCGTATTTGCGCTTGGCTTGGGGCTATATTTATAGATGGAATGGTCTTTATCAAAGGCTTAGAGCCCCTTGCCAGTTAGTGGATTCAACGATAAGAGGGTGTGCCCATCACAGCGCACACTCTTATTTATTTGTGTTTACACCTGCTACTGGCGCATTAAAGTACACAAGCAAAGCCACTGCTTAGGCATAATTTACAGCCTCGATACTCGGATTATAAATGTGCAAAAAAATACAACTTCTTGCCCTATCCGGCAGCCTGCGAGCCACTTCGCGCAATACTGCCTTGCTAAGAGCCATGCAGCAGCTTGCCCCCGCAAGTATCAATATCACGCTATATCAGCAGCTCGCGCTGATTCCCCCATTCAACCCTGATTTAGATATCGACGATTTTCCTGTTATTGCCGATTTAAGAGATCAAATCATCCAAGCCGATGGCTTAATTGTCGCTAGCCCAGAGTATGCTCACGGAGTGAGCGGCGTGCTCAAAAACGCCTTAGATTGGCTAGTGAGCACACCAGCTTTGGTCAATAAACCCGTAGTCACCTTCAACGCAGCGCCACGCGCCCATCACGCCTTTGACTCACTACAAGAAATACTCAAAATGATGTCGGCACACTGGATAGCTGATGCCTCTATTACCCTCCCCATTATTGGAGCAATTGAAACGGCAGCAGATATTGTGGCGAATAAGGTATGCCATAGCGCAATTAGCTCGGCCCTAATATGCTTTACAAATGAGATTGAAAGATTAAAGAACTGAGCCGTGAAATGGTCAAGCAGATAGCTCAGGAGGCAGATCAAACGCCTTTAGCGCCGATTAAAGCACCACAAAACTCAGTTAAGCGGCATTAATAAACACATAAGTGATAACGCTAGCGGGTAAATCCCTTTATCATCTGCCACCAGCGCATATAGCAGCCTTGCTTTTCTTGGCTACAAAGCGCCAAGGCCAATCAGTGCCTAGGCTTAATTTCAAGCAGCTGTTGTAAGCATCAACTAAAGCTAGCGTTTGACCGCATTTTTTTATCAGGATTACCCAATGAATCACGCTCTAATCACCGAATTATTCGAAATCATCGCCGACGGCGGCCTAGAAGAAAACGACATCGCTGCAATGAGCGCTGAAGTGATCAAAGCACATGCCGATGCTCAGACCTACCTCGCCAATGATCCAGCAAGTAGCTACAAAGAAGAGTTTGCTATTCCACTCTGGGAATGGGTATTGCTTGAGCAACTTGAAGATGGCCTGATTTTTAAATCATCCCAAGCAGAAGAGCTATACAAGCAAATTGAAGATGCCTTTGGCGAAGGCGAGCTAGAACTCAGCGCCGATGCACTTACGGCACTGACCACAGCCGGTGCGCTTAGCCGCATTCAAAACGAACTTGCCCCTGCCTTTACACTGATTAATTTCAGCAAGAACGTTGCAAACGAAATGCAAATTCTGCTGGTGCGCAGTAATAAGCTCGAGCGTTTTATGGCGCTTTGCCAAGCCCTTGGCCTTGCTGCCACAGCAAGTTGTGCCAATCACTAATTTTGGCAAAAAAATAGCGCCGCAAATAAGTCATTATTTGCGGCGCTATTTAATCAAAAAATTATTGATGTATTTTTAGTTTTTTGGCTAAATCTCATTTAATTTACTTTAAATAACGCTAATTTAACAATTAAAAGCCATCATTAATGGCAAGTCCAACGCCAATCGTGGTTTGCTTCCAATTATAATCAATCATACTTTCACCATAGCCACTAAAAACCTGCACGTAACCACGTAATGGCCCAAGCACAGGCGGCGTAAACCACCCCGCCTTGATTGCCCCCCTACCGGTACTTAGGTTACCGCGCAGCTCACCCGTAAAGCTATTGCCTTGCCAGCGATAGACCGCACTTAGTTTTCCATGCCCTAAATAATCAACAATATCTGGGTTATCATCTGTATCGGCATTTTCTTTGACCCGATACCAAACTGTACCAAACAATGCAAGATTACCTTTTTCTACACCCACTTCAGAATAAAACCGATTCCAACTGCGTGAAATAGAATCTGAACGCCCATTAGATTCATGGATAAATCCTCCATTTAATAGCATCCACTTAACGCCAGCTCCTAAATCTAGATTTGGGCGATAGCTCACAATTAATTCGGGCATATAATTGCTATCACGAAATGGCCGTGAAACTTCACTATTATACAATTGCCAATGGCTTTGCTGAGTATACGCAGCCCATATACCCCAGCGCCTATCATCCGTCGTCCAAAGACGGTTTTTAAAACTCAGTTGAAATTTTGCCTCAACCTTATTTAAATTATATTTTTCATCAGCAGAGGTGCGATAAGGGGCATTATTAGGATTATTTGAATAACGCCCAAGCAAAAAGTAATTTTCTCTAAAAAATGATATTTTGTATGGGTCAGATAAAGGATCAAAGCCCCAAGCAGCATCAATCACTGAAACAATGCTTGGATCCGCGCGCACAGATTCAACTTTCGGCGCTTCAGCCACATTTAAGGCAGGTACTGGGCTAGCCGCTACCGTAGCCTCTGGCTTATCAAAACGCTCGGCTAATAAATCGTAGCAAGCCAAGCGCTCTACTCTAGCAGTGATCTTTCTGCAATCCACTGCCGTGGTTGGTTCAACCTGAGCAAAGCTACTACAAGCCGCCATAGTAAAAAAAAGTGCACTAAGGCAAAGTCTATTCTGAGACAATTTCATGTTTAATCCAGTTTATTAATCAATTTAAAAATCAAGCTTGCGTTAAATACCAAGAGATCAATAACACAGTAAGCGCCCACACTGATCACGGCTCATAAGACTCCGAAAATAACTAAAATCAGTGTCGCCATTCCCGCGTAGAGCCTGTCCTCGAATACTTTAGTCGGGAGCGGAAGCCAGCTACGCAGTTGGATTCCCGACAAAAACACTCGGGGATGGCGCTTTTTTAATCTGCTTGAAATTCATAAAAACTTGTTATTCTCTACTTATACATCAATAGGCAGTACATTCAATATCGCTCTTCTCATACTAAAAATTAGCATCAGCCTAATAACCCTGCCCCAACGTTAATAGACAAGCCCAATATACTCATATTAAACAAAAAAGATAATACTGACTGCAGCAAAGCAATTTGCCGCACTTTAGGGCTAGCAATGGCAACATCTGCCGTTTGCGAAGCAACCGCAATAGTAAATGAAAAATAGAGGAAATCCCAATAAGAGGGCTCTGGTGGATGATCAGGAAACAACAGTGGCTTAGCCCCCACCCCAGACAAATAAAATATATGCGCATAATGCAGAGCAAAAGCGGTGGGCAATAATAGCCAAGATGCCGCCAAGGTAAAAAAAGTCAGCGCAATGCTAAATGTTTTCTCTAAGCCCCGTAATTGATTAACTGAGCTTATTTCTAATAAAATAGCCAACAGGCTTACTATACTCCCGACACAAACCAAAATCAGCACCAAAAAAGCGCTTTCATCCTGAAGTCGAGCAATTTTACGAATATGTTGAGGGTCTGCCCGCAGCATAAGCCACCAAAGTGTCATCAAATAAAACCACGCTAATACATTCCAACTGACAATTCCCCGACTCAATGCAGACAACTCTTTGGGCAAAAAAACAAAACAAATCAGCCCAGCCAGAACAGCTAAAATAAGCCGTGGCCTTGTTTGTGTAAACACAAATAAATTATTTTTAAAATTCATAAAAAGTAGTACCCCACTTAAACTACCAACACACATCAGTATATTTAAAAGTGCATTGATCTACTCATTTTTAAATATACTTTAGGAAGTATCAAAAAACCTATACTCCTAAATAAGACAAGACGCGTATTAACAACTAGACGCCACATATATATTATATGTAAGAATATTTTTTAATGTGCAACGCAGTATTATGAGCAAAGATGGATTTTCCGAGGTTTCCTCTACTGAACTGATGCCCCATCAATAGCAACATACCGGTCTTAAATAGGGCGTTATTTTTACACCAAAGCAGAGTAGATTTAAAACGCGTTAAGTGCATGAGCGCCATTAATTTAGCTAAATTGACATTCTACATATCAAAGCATATTTGCCAATATTAAATAACACGCAAAAAATCGTAGCGTCCTATTTATGACGCTACGATTAAATTAAATTGCAATTAAAATAGCTAAGCCTGTGACCTATAAAACACAGCTTTTACCTTTATCAGGCCGCTGCGCCTAATAAACGCAATACAGCCATAGCGCCAAGACGGGTGTTATCTCCTGCCAACCACATAGATACACCTTGACCACTGGCACGCACGCGGCTTACCCAAACTTTATCGCCACCAATTACGTCCTGTGGTGTAGCTAAGCCAGCGCTACCCTGCGCCTCTAAGAAGTACACGCCTTCTGCATCGCTCAATGCCGCTTTTAATGTGTTTAAGCTGATATCTTCGGCAAAGCGCACATTTAAGCTGATGCCGTGGCCAAAAAACATCGGCACGCGGGCACACGTTAAGGACATTGGCACGTCAGTAAATATGCTGGCCACTTCGCCAATGATGCGCTGCTCTTCCACGCTTGCACCGTACTCATCCACAGCGCCTGCCACCGGGTGCAAATTAAACGCCATGCGCTTTGGATAAACATGGCTTTGTACTTCACTTTGGGCAAACAGGGCGCGGGTCTGCTCAGATAGCTCATCAATCGCCGCCTTACCGTCTTGCGATACCGACAACATAGCCGTAACGGTTAAGCCAGAGAAGGGTGCTGCTTTAGCCAAGGCCTTGAGCACAGGCAACAAAATGGTGGTGACTTGATGCGGCAAACGTGCCACGCCACCTTTCTTTAGCCGAGCATCTGCTTCTGCCAATGGCGCATCCGCACCGCCGCTTAAATCTACCACTGCCGCACCTGATTCAGCCGCTATCGTGGCATATTGCGCTGCCGCGGCAGTATCTTCGCCACAAAACACCACCAAATCGGGCACTTGCCAGTTAAATTCATCCAGGGCAAGAATTGGGAAATCTTGGCCGCGAAACTCCACCATCTCGCCTTCATCTTCAAGCGCTAAAGGGAAAAAAGTAGAGAATGACTGGGACGTTGCTCCCAACACCTCCAATAATGTTTCGCCCGAAGTGCTATTAGCGCCGATTACCGCCAGAGAAAGTGGTTTTGTTGCCATGATCCAGTCCTTTAATTTACTAAAACAAACAGGGCGCAATATGCGCCCTGCTTATAAATGCGTCCAGCGGTCTATTTTACAAGCCTTATACCGCCGCGTCTGCGTGCTAAATACTTAAAGCGCCGCCACCACGGCATCGCCCATTTCTGAGCAGCTTACTTTGCGAGTGCCTTCTTCATAAATATCGGCCGTGCGTAGGCCATCGGCCAATACTTTTTTCACGGCGTTTTCAATACGTAGCGCAACTGCTTCCAGATTAAAGCTGTAACGCATCATCATGGCCACCGATAAAATAGTCGCCAGCGGATTAGCAATATTTTTACCCGCGATATCCGGTGCAGAGCCATGGCTAGGTTCGTACAAGCCTTTGTGATTTTTATCAAGCGACGCCGAAGGCAGCATGCCAATCGAGCCAGTCAGCATAGAGGCTTCATCACTTAAGATATCGCCAAAGATATTGCCAGTGACCATCACATCAAACTGCTTAGGGTTACGCACCAGCTGCATAGCGGCGTTATCAACATACATATGCGTCAACGTGACCTCAGGGTATTCCTTAGCCACATCAATCATGATTTCTTTCCAGAATTCGGTGGTTTCCAGCACGTTGGCTTTATCCACCGAACACAATTTTTTATTGCGCTTCATGGCAATATTAAAGGCCACATGCGCGATACGGCGTACTTCGGATTCGGCGTAAAGCATGGTATTAAAGCCCTCACGCTCACCGGCTTCATTAATGCGAATACCACGGGGCTGACCAAAGTAAATGTCGCCAGTCAGCTCGCGCACAATCATAATATCTAGGCCGCTCACCACTTCAGGCTTAAGCGTAGAGGCATTCGCCAGCTCTGGGTACAAAATAGCCGGGCGTAAATTGGCGAATAATTGCAAGTCTTTACGAATCGCCAACAGGCCGCGCTCTGGGCGCAAAGGCCGATCCAGATTATCGTAAGCAGGGCCACCCACCGCACCCAGCAACACCGCATCTGCTTCCCGCGCTAGCTTTTGGGTGACTTCAGGATAGGGCGAGCCGTATTGATCGTAAGCAGCACCACCCAGTGGCGCTTCGGTCAGCTCCATCACAAGGCCTTCTTGCTGCAAAACATTCAGCACTTTTCTCGCCTGAGCAACAATTTCTGGGCCAATGCCATCGCCTGGCAATACTGCAATCTTCATACAATCAACCTCTGCTAATCATTTAAATGGATGATCAACGCTACCCAATATTCGCGTCAATTTTCTGGCCAGCGCCTGCCCCACTGCTGCATCCTGCAAATAAAGCCCAATTACAAATGCAACAAAGCGAAATACAATACGCGTAAAGATTCGCCTTGGATCTTACCTGCTATCCCCTGACACGCCAAGAAGTCATGCCGTGCCACCTTACATGCACAATACAAAAGTAGAGATGATGAGTAGCATAAAAAACGGCATTTACCAGCACCACAAAGGCCCACTTTATCAAGTGATTGGCCTTGCAAAACACAGTGAAACCGAGGAAGAAATGGTGGTTTACCGCTGCCTTTATGGCGACTTTGATCTTTGGGTGCGGCCTTTAACCATGTTTACTGAAATACTGATAATTGATGGCGAAAGTATTCCCCGCTTTCGCTGGCATTCTAAATAAATACAAAGACTTAAGCCGCTTCAAACACCCCTTCGGTAAGGTTCACACTCATAGGTAACACATTCGTCCAAGGACATAGGTAACACTTCTCTGGTTTGTGATACGCACAACTGGAGCACGTTATGCCGTGGAATGAGGTGAAACCGATGGATGAAAAAGTGAAATTTATCGCCGAATATTTACGGGCCGATTTAACCTTTAAAGCCTTGTGTTTGCTGTATGGGATCAGTCGTAAAACGGGCTACAAATGGGTGCAGCGCTATCACGCTTTAGGCATTAATGGCTTGCAATGGCAAAGTCGTCGCCCGCATCACTCGGCTGTCACCCCCTATGTGGTGCGTCAAGCGGTGCTGGAGTATCGCAATTACAAGGGCGATATCCTTGGTGCAAAGAAAATCCATCCGCTGTTGGCGACGCGTTTCGACGAATCACTGCTTCCATCAAAGACGACGATTAACAATATTTTGAAAATAGCGGGCTGCGTCAAAACACGTCGTCGAGCTCAGCGTACACCCCGCTCGATTCAACCGCTCAAGGCGGCTACAAGCGCGAACCAACTGTGGAGTGTCGACTACAAAGGGCAATTCAAGCTCGCCAATGGCCAGTGGTGTTATCCCTTGACGATCATGGATCATGCCAGCCGTTACTTGCTGGGTTGCCAAGGATTCAGTAGCACCTCAGTCGCAGATGCCAAGGCCGTGTTTGAACGATTGTTTCGCCAATATGGCTTGCCGGAGCGAATTCGCAGTGATAACGGCGCACCGTTTGCCAGCACGGGAGTCGGTGGGCTATCCAAGCTATCGATTTGGTGGATTCGCTTAGGGATTATTCCGGAACGAATTACCCCCGGAAAGCCGCAGCAGAATGGTCGGCATGAACGGATGCATCGGACGTTAAAGCTACGGATCGGCTCGCTTGGTGTAGAGGATTTACCGCGGCAACAGGTGATTTTAGATGAATTTCAGCGTCACTATAACGACGATCGTCTACACGAAGGATTAGGGCAACAGGTACCGAAATCGGTCTATCAAGCCTCGACGCGCAGCTACCCTGAAATGCTGCCTGAGTTGGTTTACCCCAGCTATTTTGAGCGAGGACGTGTCTGTCAAAACGGGCTGATTTATTGGCATAGTTTGCGCATCTATATCGGCTATGTATTGCGTGGTGAATGGGTGGGTTTGGAGCAGGTGGGTGAAGCGATGTGGGACGTTTACTTTGGGCCGATTCGACTAGGTTCGTTTGATGAGCGACAGGTAACAGGTGCAAAAAATGATTACTTAACTTTAACGCGAAAAGTGTCACCTATGTCTGTGGACTAAAGTGTTACCTATGTCCTTGACCTTTACACACGTGGGGTTTCAACGGATTGCAGCAGCATAGCCAGCTCCTTTTAAAAATTTACCGGGTTGGTAATGGCAGCGCTCCACATTGGATCAGTTGTGGTTCGAGGCGATACTTTTACCCCTCCTCCTGCATATGGAGAAGCAGGGTGCAAGGGACAAATGGAAGTGTTCGCAGCTATAATTGGCTTTAATAATTCAGTACCGAAAAGAATAGATCCTACCCCCATATCAGAATCACTACTGATGGTATATTCCATCCCCCCGCCACGCAGGTAAATAATTCGTCCAATCAGTGAACTTTCAATGGCAGCGACGGATTGGTGATATGCAAAACCGTAATACATCAATCTGGTTAGAGTAAAGTCGCTCCATGCAACACCACGCACCCATAGTTCTAGCAATAAACCTGCTACATGATCTGCTCCTAATGATGCAGGGTGAGCCGAATTGTAATAGCGATACACAATCAATCGCGTCAATTTATGCTCTGGTGAAAAGAGGACAGGAACGGGGTAATAGGTATTCACATCCCCACCAACAATAATCGTTGTTGCAAACGGTAAACTACTGATCTTTTGGTTTATGGCATCTTGCACAAATGCGGTATTTGCTCCCAAAAAAGAAGAATCACCCCGCGAAGCGGTTGGAAATGTAGGCTTATCCGTAAAGTTAGGGCTTTTTAACGGGGCCAGTCGCCCCAACCGTTTGGCCAGTTGGCCTGAATCCCCAGCATCCAGTACCCCCCCCCTTCGCCGGTAATAGCATTCGCAATCTCATCTTGCACAGAATTCAGCCATGCTGCAGGCAGCACGGTACCCAGCGTGCCGGTAACGGGATTGCCATCTACAAATTTATTATCTGCCGTGCCAATTTTCTGCATATCAA
>NZ_JANXSO010000139.1 GCF_025352645.1 Iodobacter sp.
GGCTGGCTCAAATCCAGCGGAAGCAGCAGAAAATATGCCTTATCAGGCAGACTTTACCGCCCAGCGCCGAGGGCAAGCACTCACCCCTCGCTATGACGAAAGCAGCAAGCCCAGCAGCTTTGGGGTGCAAACCGCCACCGTGGTGGGCCCCGCCGGATCAGAAGTCCATACTGACGAGCTGGGCCGGATCAAGATCCAGTTTTCATGGCAGCGAGCAGATGAGCACCCTGATTTCGGTGCGAATCTGGATGATAAATCCTCTTGCTGGGTTCGCGTGGCATACCGCTTCTGCGGGGGCCAGCTGGGGCCATCAATTTATCCCGCGTATCGGCCAAGAAGTTTTAGTCAGCTACCTCGACAACGATATCGACCGGCCTATTGTCACCGGCGTGGTTTATAACGGCAGCCATCTTCCGGCCACCTTTAGCGGAGCGGGGGCGCTGCCTGCCAATAAAACGCTATCGGGTATAAAAACCAAAGAGCACGATGGCGCCCAGTACGGTGAGCTGTTGTTTGATGACACCCAAGGTCAGGTCCGCACCAAGCTCAGTAGCGAACATGCTAAAACCCAGCTCAACCTTGGCTACTTAATCCATCCACGTACAGATGGCAAAGGTGAGGCCCGAGGCGAAGGTGCAGAATTACGCACTGATGCCAGGATGGCATTGCGAGCGGCACAAGGCGTATTAATCTCTGCGGAAGAGCGCAGTCAAGCCGGAGGTAAGCAGCTAGACCGTGATATTTTCCTGGGGCAACTTGAAGCTGCTAACGGAATTGCAAAATCGCTCTCTGATTTGTCGGTTAAACATCATGCCGATGAAACAGAAACCAAAGCGCAAAGTGAGTTATTAAAGTACGTACAAGAATGGGAAAACGGAAGTAATAGCAAGGCAAATGCCGCTGGTGGAGGCAAACCCATAGTGGGGATTTCAGGCCCGCTAGGCATTGCCGCAGCTACACCCGAAAGCCTTACAATCACTGCTGGTAACAATATTGATCTGGTGAGTGTCAAGCACACCAATCACACCATCGGCGGAAAATGGCTGGTTCGTGTTGCAGACTCTTTGAGTTTTTTCGTGCAAAAACTGGGAATGAAATTAATTGCCGCAGGCGGGCATATCGACATTCAAGCGCATGACGGCGAAATTCGCATTACCGCGACTAAAAGAATCGTATTGACCTCGAGTGAAGAGATTGTGCTGCAAGCACCCAAGGTGCAAACCATTGCCAATGGGGCGCAAATCGATATGGGTGGTGGAGCGATTACCACTCAATGCTCAGGTACTCACAACCAGAAAGCAGCACAACATGAGATGAATGGAGCGGGCGGAGGCAGCCCCGCTGGTACTTTCTCCCCGCAAAAAGCCAAATTTGACCAGAAAGCGATTCTGAATTGGGTAGGCACGGGCGAGCCAATTAAAAACCGTAAATATCGCTTAAAAATGGAAGATGGCCGTGTACTGCAAGGTGAAACCAATGCCGAAGGGCAGACGGAGCAATTCCAGTCCGAAATGGGCTTTGCACGCTATCGTATTGAATTGCTCCCCGAATAACTGACTAAAAGCCAAACCATGCCAACACCACAACCAATATCTCAATCTATCCCAACCCAGCAAAATGCGGATGGCTCTCAACATGCTGAAGGCTTTACCACTCCAAAAGATTTAGACACGGTGCAAAGTGCGTCTTTTTTGCCGGAGCGGGTTATTCCCGTGATTTTTATCCCTGGCATTATGGGTAGTAACTTACGAATCAATAATGAGAAGCGGCTAGCTAGATTAAAGAAAAATAATGATATTGCATGGCGGCCTGATCGGAAGTCTTGGGGGATGGGCATGCTAGTTACTGGAGCAGAAGGACGCCAGTTGGCGCTAGACCCTGATACAACTGAAGTGGATATCTATGACCCTAGCAAAGATAAACCAGGGAAAGAATCTTCAGAAGACAGGCATGATAATGTGAGTGTTGCCAAAGGCTCCCCTCTGCTTATTGGCGACAGCAAAAAAACTGCTACGCAAAAAGCACGTGAACGAGGCTGGGGTGAAGTGATGTTTGATAGCTATGGTGGTGTACTCAATACCATGGAAATCCAACTCAACCTTGCTTTTGCTAATGCTCAACTCAGCCCCGAAGGCAAAATTATCGTTGAGGGTGATCCTGCTAACTGGGAGCTGGATAAAAACTACACTCTCACAAAAATCACTGAAGATGAATTGAAACAAGTGATGACTAATTGCTACTTTCCTGTGCATGCCTTTGGCTATAACTGGCTTGAATCCAATGGTGTTTCAGGGGAGAAGTTATCGGGCCGGGTTATGAAGTTAATCGAGAGTTATAAGGCTCAAGGCAAGAAGTGCGAAAAAGTCATCCTGGTTACTCACTCAATGGGAGGTTTAGTTGCCCGTGCTATTTGTCATTCAAGCTATGGTAAGCTGAACGATAAAGTGCTTGGGGTTGTGCATGGCGTAATGCCAGCCTTGGGTGCTGCTGCGGCTTATCGCCGGATGCGGGCAGGCTGGGAAAGTGGCGGGATTGTCTCCCGTGTATTGGGGCATAAAGGCCCAAACGTTACCGCTGTTTTAGCCAATGCCCAAGGAGGGTTGGAACTGGCGCCGAATAGTAAGTATGGCAAGGACTGGTTAAAGTTTGTTAACAAAGAGGGCAAGGAACTTGGAAGTCAGCCTAAGGCAGGAGATCCCTATGCTGAGATTTACGAGATCAGCACAAAAGAAAAATGGTGGGGTCTCTTGGTAGAGGATTGGATTAATCCCGCTAAATTGGAAGAGCGTGGCCTAGAGTTTTCTATTGATAAAATAGATGCAGCGCAAAATTTCCATGAGGCAATTAATGGCTTTTACCACGATGTCTCATATGCCCATTATGGCAATGACCCTGCTCATAAAGCGTTTCAAAATGTGATTTGGGAGCTGGATGTACCCGATTCATTTACAGAAAACGATATTGATAAGCTAACACTTGTTGACGCCGATAAAAATGGCGTATTAAAGCTAAAAGATTCGCAAAATGACCGACTTTATACTGCGCGTATTCTTGATCCAAAAGATCCTGGTGATGAAACTGTACCCGTTCATTCTGCCGATGATCAATTAAACAAGCTCAAACCAAAATTTATGGGCGTGTTCAGGCAAACGGGTTATGACCATCAAGACAGCTATAAAAATCCTAATGCAGTCGCCTCTACGGTTCACTCAATTTTACGCATCGCGCAAAAAATGGAGTGGAAAAAATGAATTCAAGCTATTTAAATTTATTCATTATGGGTGTTATTGCCAGCACTCCGATCTTTGCAGATAAAGGTTCTACAATGAAGCAAACCAATCTAAAAATTGAAGCCTTATTCAAACAAACCAAACCAGTGTGTTTTGGTCGCTTTATCATTCAGGTGCCAGAGAGCGCAGTGGTTGCTTGGGGTGGAACAGCGGTGGAGGTTGGTATTGTCACCTACCTTGGGCAAGGTGCAAAAATCCCTGCTGAAATTAAAGAAAAAACCGATGAAATAAGCGCTATTAAACATAGTAAAGAGCCATCAAGTCTTATCGGCGTTTTTGATGGTCCAAATAAAAACAGCAAGATTGTAGTAGGTTATAAGGATCGCCATTCAAACACCAGTTTGCAAATATTCTCGTTTATTCAGTTAGGAAAAGATGCTTTTGTTCAGACCTCTAAACCTACTCTTTTCGAACGAGATAGCAATAAAAAATGGGTGGTGAACAAAGACGGGTATAAAAAGAATATCTACATACTGCAAGAAATTGCAAGTTTGCTACGCCTTAGATCGGAAACAGAAATCCCCAGCGAGCAGGGGATTTGTATTGAATCAGGCTTTGTTCCCGAAGCGAATGGTAAATATTATGAACGGACGTCAATCGGCTTTAGTTTTCCAGAATATCCCGATGTACGTTTCTCAATTTCAGCGGTTAAAACTGATCAGCCAAGACAGCAAGATAGTCTTGAATCCAGTCTGAAAGAGGGTGCAGAGAATGCTGGTTTATTTGGGCTTACATCATTGTTTAATCGAATTAAAGTTTTACGCAAAGGCGAGCGTAAAATTGGTGATTGGGATGGTGCGGAGCAATTATCGTGGATGCCGCCTGACGAAAAAGGCATGCCGTGGACGCATGAATTTAAATTCAAATCGATTGGCGTGGCAAAAGATATGTTCAGGCCATATATAGACATGGAATTAAGCACAGGCGTAAGCAAAAATAGCCGGGGAGTCAATGAGCCCAGCCTTAAGGATGATGAGGCCATTGCACTATGGGATAAATTCACCGCTTCCATTAAAACGCGACCCACAAAGTAAATGATGTTTATAACTAAAAAAAGAAGGCTCAATGGCCATTTTTTTATTTTTACTTGGGCATTGAGTAGTGGTGCATGGGCAGGTGTGGTTTCTACGGTGAATCAGACTAGCCCAAAGATAGAAAAACTATTTAAACAAACCAAACCAGTTTGTTTTGGTCGTTTTATTATTCAAGTTCCAGTGAATGCTAATATTTCATGGGGCGAGACAATGGTTGAGTATAGTATCTCTGCATTTCCGGGTGAGAGTTCCAAAATTCGAGAGCTAACACAGGCAAAAATTGAAGAAATAAAAGCGATAAAACATAACAAAGAGCCATTGGCTTTAATTGGAGTTTTTGATGGCCCAAATAAAGATAGTAAGATTGTCTTAGGGTATGAAGATTACACTTCTAATTTAGGCGTGCAAATTCATTCATTTATTCGATTGGGTGATTCGGGATTTGTACAAAAAGCCAGTGGCGCTCCTTTAAGTTCTTCAAAGACAGAATTCAAGCATGACAAACAAGCGTACCAAGGGTTAGTGTCTGAATTTCAGGAAATTGCAGGTTTGTTGCGTTCGAGAGCGGATTCAGAAATCCCCGAAGTTCCGAGCATTTGCATCGAAGCGGGCTTTATTCCTGAAACTAATGGAAAATACCACGAAATGACCTCGATAGGCTTTAGCTTTCCTGAATATCCAGACGTTCGATTTTCGATTTTGACGATTCGGAAAGATAAAGTAAATCCTAAAAGTAGCCTCGAAAACATAATGAAAAATGCCAAAGAAGAGGCTGGTTTATTTGGGTTAACGTCATTGTTTAATCAAATTAAAGTTTTACGCAAAGGCGAGCGTAAAATTGGTGATTGGGATGGTGCGGAGCAATTATCGTGGATGCCCCCTGACGAAAAAGGGATGCCGTGGACGCATGAATTTAAATTCAAATCGATTGGCGTGGCCAATGATATGTTCAGGCCATATATAGACATGGAATTAAGTACCGGCGTAAGCAAAAATAGCCGGGGGGTCAATGAGCCCAGCCTTAAGGATGATGAGGCCATTGCGCTGTGGGATAAACTCACCGCGTCAATTAAAACACGGCCCACAAAGTAAATGATGTTTATATTCGAAAAAAGAAGGCTCAATGCCTATTTTCTTATTTTTACTTTGGCATTGAGTAATGGCGCATGGGCAGGTGCGGGTTCTAAAGTGAATTTGACCAATTCAATAATTGAAGCCATGTTTAAACAAACTAAACCCGTGTGTTTTGGTCGGTTCATTATTTATATTCCTGCTACTGCAGTAGTAAACTGGGGTGAAACGCATGTCGACTATAATATAAATTCATATCCAGGCAGCGGAGCTAAGATTTCGGTAGAAACACAGTCAAAGATAGAAGAAATTAAAAAAATAAAACATATTGAAGAGCCATCGGCTTTAGTTGGTGTTTTTGATGGGCCGAATAAAGATAGTAAGCTGGTCGTAGGCTATGAAGATTTCACTACTAATTCAAGCCTCCAGTTGTATTCATTTATTAAGTTAGGGAAAGATGCTTTTGTACAAAAAGCTGTAGGCCCTGTTTTGGAGCGCAATAAAGCAACATTCGTCGTAGATAAAAATAGCTATAAAAAATATGTTTCTAAGTTTCAGGAAATTGCAGGATTGTTGCGTTCGAGAGCGGAATCAGAAATACCCACAGTTGCCGGTATTTGCATCGAAGCGGGCTTCATTCCTGAATCTAATGGAAAATACCACGAAATGACCTCGATAGGCTTTAGCTTCCCTGAATATCCAGATGTTCGATTTTCAATTTCGACTATTCGAACAAATAAAGCAAACCCTAAAGACAGTCTTGAATATACGATGAAAGAAGCAGCAGAAAGCGCTGGCGTTTTTGGGATGTTATCATTGTTTAATAAAATTAAAGTTTTACGCAAAGGTGAGCGTAAAATTGGCGATTGGGCTGGCGCGGAGCAATTATCGTGGATGCCGCCTGACGAAAAAGGCATGCCGTGGACGCATGAATTTAAATTTAAATCCATTGGTGTGGCCAATGATATGTTTAGGCCATATATAGACATGGAATTAAGTACTGGCGTAAGTAAAAATAGCCGTGCAGTCAATGAGCCCAGCCTTAAGGATGATGAGGCCATTGCACTATGGGATAAACTCACCGCTTCCATTAAAACGCGGCCAACAAAGTAAACTACATTTACGCTTAAAAAAAGTTATTTTTTTAAATGAGCGCATATTTATATATCCCCTATCTAAACTATTTAAATTGCTTATTAATGGATAAAATTACTAACCCTAGAAGTAAAGTATGGGGTAAATATGAAGCCAAAAAATAGCATTTCTGATTTAGGATTAGTAGGTTAGCTTTGATTAAGTCGCCATGTTCAAGCTTGTGTTTGCTGTGTCCCTACGCGGTCATCTTCATACTAAATAAACTAGAGCATTTTATTTAGGCTTTCATATATGACTTCTCGTCAGCAGCCTAGCGGCAAGGGTGGGAACAGTTCAGTTTCTATGCCCTCATTGCGTAGGTCGTTGTGCGGCTCTCTTGAGCCTTGCTATATCTGGTCATGCCATCGTTGGGTTCTCTTCTGGATTATGGCGGTTTTTCGCCGTCAAATTGTATGCGATTCTGTAGTTTCGCCATAAACAATGTCATGCAAATTCTCGGAAAATCTTAATTTTCCTTTGTAGGTAAGGGCTTGCAATGTAGTCGGCTTGTGCTGTGCAGCTGGCAAGGAAATTGCTCAGTAAATGAGGCGGATGCCGCTTTTGCCTGATATCGCGGTAGTCCTCTTCCTTTACCTACGGAGTTCAATGATGAAATTAACTTTGCTTGCTGCTGCACTGGCCACCGCTGCTTTGCCTGCTTATGCCGCAGATGATGTGATTCGATTGGGTAATCTCAAATTCGCCCATTACGGCGCGGTATCGTATATCAAGGAAATCGCGCCTAAATGCGGGATTAAGGTTGAGGAGAGGATGTTCGCCAAAGGGCTGGATATTATGCCGGCCATTATTGCGGGCGAGATTGATGTGGCGGCCAGCGCGGCTGATGCGGCGATTGCGGGGCGGGCGGGCGGGGTGCCGGTGTATGCGGTGGCGGGCTTTGCCAAAGGCGGGATTAGGATTGTGGTGCAGCCGGGTTCAGCCATTAAAACCGTGGCTGATTTTAAAGGTAAATCTGTGGGCGTGGCGCGTGGCGGCGCACAGGAGCTGGCGCTATTGGCAGAGCTGGCTAAGGCGAATCTAACCTGGTCAGAAAAACCGGGTAAAGATGTAAAAATTGTTTACCTGCCCTTTGCCGATTTAAATCAAGCACTGATGCAAAAGCAGATTGATGCCATGTCGCAATCTGAGCCGCAGGCTTCGCAAGCCATTAATAAGGGCTTTGGGGTGGAGCTGCTTAAACCCTATGAAACACCGATGGGCGAGCCGATTCGTACCCTTGTGATGAGCGAGAAGCTTTACAACACTAATCGCCCGCTGGCAGAAAAGTTTATGAAGTGCTTTGTGCAAGCCACTAAAGCCTTTATGGATGATCCTAAGCTCGCCGAAAACTATGTGCGTAGCAATATGTTTAAAGGTCAAATTACCTCCGATGATTATCAGGATGCCATCGCCAATTCGCCGTTCTATTACAACTTGAGCGTTGAGCATATGCAGATCACCACCGATTTTATGGTGAAGTACGGCGTGGGCAAAATGGTAAAGCCGCCGGTGGCCAAAGAGTGGGTGAAGTTGGATCTGCTTGAGCAAGCCAAGAAATCTTTAAACGTGAAATAAGGGCTATCTGATGAATAAAGCAATAGTAGTCCGGATCGCAACCGGCCTTTGGCTGCCCGTTGTATTGATTGCACTTTGGCAGGTGGCGGCGATGGCGGGCTGGTTAAATCCACAGATTCTGCCGTCTCCATGGCAGGTGGTGGTGCGCTGGTATGCGTATTTATTGCCGATGGAGCCCTATGACGCGGCGCAGAGCAGCTACGCGGCGTGGTTGTTTTCTGGTGAAATGATTCACGATGCCATCGGCACGCTGTATCGGGTGATTGTGGGTTTTGCGATTGGTGCGGCGCTGGCTTTGCCACTTGGTTTGCTGATGGGGGCCAGCCAGCGGGTTTATAGTTGGTTTAATCCTCTGGTGCAGGTGCTTAGGCCTATTCCGCCGATTGCCTATATTCCCTTGTCTATTTTATGGTTTGGCCTTGGCAATGCACCGGCGATTTTTCTGATTGTGATTGGCGCGTTTTTCCCCGTGCTGATGAATACCATTGCCGGGGTGCGTCAGGTGGATTCTATTTATCTGCGGGCGGCACGTAATTTGGGCGCAGGCCAGAGCACTTTATTTCTGAAAGTGATCTTGCCTGCGGCCACGCCGTATATTCTAGCTGGGGCAAGAATTGGCGTGGGCACGGCGTTTATTGTGGTGATCGTGTCAGAAATGATTGCGGTGAATAACGGGCTGGGCTTTAGAATTTTAGAAGCGCGTGAGTATTTTTGGTCAGATAAAATTATCGCCGGTATGTTTACTATCGGCTTGCTGGGTCTAGCCATTGATATGGCGATGAATAAACTTAATAACCATCTGTTGCGCTGGCACCGTGGCTTGGAGCACTAATATCATGACGGCACAAATCAAAATAGCGCAGGTTCATAAAGTTTTTAAAACCTCAGGTGACGATGTGGTGGCCTTGCGGGATATCAATTTGGATATCCCCAATGGGCAGTTTGTTTGCCTGCTTGGGCCATCGGGCTGTGGTAAATCCACCTTACTGAATGCGGTGGCTGGGTTTTCTCATCCTACTAGCGGCAGCATTACCGTGGATGGCACGCCGATTAAAGACACAGGGCCAGATCGTGGCATGGTGTTTCAGGAATACGCGCTTTTCCCTTGGATGACGGTTGAGCAGAATATTGCCTTTGGCCTGACCATCAAAAAAATGCCTCAAGACTATATCGATAGCAAGGTGGCGGAGCTATTAGAAACGCTGAAATTGGTGGAGTTTCGCCACCGTTTTCCTAAAGATTTGTCGGGTGGGATGCGCCAACGCGTGGCTATTGCGCGTATTTTGGCACTGGATTCACCGATTATGCTGATGGACGAGCCTTTTGGTGCGCTGGACGCGCTCACCCGCCGCAGTTTGCAAGATGAGCTACTTAAAATTTGGCAGGAGCATAAAAAAACCATTCTGTTTGTGACCCACAGTATCGAGGAATCGATTTATCTGGCTGATCGCATCATCGTGCTCACCTACCGCCCTGGCACGGTGAAGCGCGATGTGCTGGTGGATATTCCAAGGCCGCGAGACCCTAGCTCGGCTGAATTTAACGCGCTCAAACGTGAACTTGGCGCGCTGGTGATGGAAGAGCAGCAGCGTCATCAGCAGGCAGAGCTATGCGGCTTGAGCTCTGATTAAAGATGCTTAAACCAGCGCGAATCTTTTGGATGTTGGCGACGCTTTGCTTGGCGGGTAGTCTGTTATGGGCGGCCGCGCAGTGGAGTGAGCGCAACGCGCTGGCGCAATTACGTACTGCCGGTCAGCATCGCCTCGATGTTTACACCGGCAGCTTACGTAATGCGGTAGAGCGCTATACGTGGCTGCCTTTTGTGTTATCCAGCCAGCGTGATCTGGCTGATTTACTCCGCGCCCCGCAAGATACGCTGCAATTAGAGCGAGTGAACCGCTATTTAAAAGCGGTCAACAACGCAGCGCAAGCCTCGGCGATTTATGTGTTAAATGCTGAAGGCTTGGCGCTGGCATCCAGCAATTGGGATACCCCACAAAGCTATATCGGCAATAACTATGCTTTTCGGCCCTATTTTCAGCAGGCAAGGGCAGGCGCTGCTGGGCGTTTTTACGGCGTTGGCTTTACTACTCAGCAGCCTGGTTATTTTTTGTCTTACCCTATTCGGGAGGGCGAGCGCGTGATCGGCGTGGTGGTGGCCAAAGTGAGTCTAGAGGCACTAGAGCGTGATTGGCGCTTAACCGGCGAACGCATGCTGGTGGCAGATCGCTATGGCGTTGCCTTTTTAGCGACAGACCCAGCCTGGAAATGGCACACCTTGGGGCCTTTGCCTGCTGCGACGCTGAATGAAATCAAACAGAGCCACCAATATGGCCGCAATACCTTTGCTCGGCTGGAGCTGATCAAGCAGCAAACAATAGATAAAAGCACGCTCAGGGCCAGCCTAAAAAGTGGCACGCAGCAGGCTGATATGCTGGTGCAAACCGCCAACCTGCCTGATTTGGACTGGCAAATTGTGCTGCTAACCGATCTGGCAACGGTGCAGCAGGGCATTAATCGCGTTTTAGTCGGCACTGGCCTCGGGCTATTGGCGCTGCTGGCGTGGTTTTTGTTCTGGCGGCAGCGCCGCCGCCGTATCAGAGATAATATCCGCGCCAGTGCGGCGCTTAAGCAGGCACACGATCAGCTAGAGCAAAAAGTGGCTGAGCGTACCGATGATTTGCTAGGGGCCAACGTCCAGCTGCAGCGTGAAATTAGCGATCGCATCCGCACCGAGCTTGATTTGCGCGCGGCCCAGAATGAGCTGGTGCAGGCCGGTAAAATGGCAGTGCTTGGGCAAATGGCGGCGGGGGTCACCCATGAATTAAACCAGCCACTGACGGCCATGCGCGCGCTGGCCGATAATGCCAAGCTGCTGCTGGAGCGTGGCAAAACCAGTGCGGTGGCAGAAAACCTAGTCTTTATCAGCCAGCTAACCGAGCGCATGGGCAAAATCACCGGCCAGCTGCGCTCCTTTGCCAGAAAAAGCGATAACCGCAGCGAAGCTGTGCTGGTTAAGCAATCCATCTCAAATGCCTTGCTGCTGCTTGAGCAGCGGCTGCGTCAGCAGGCGGTCTTGCTGAATATCAGTCAGAGCGATGAGCAGCTGCGGGTAAAATGCAATGCGGTGCGGCTGGAGCAAGTACTGATTAATCTGCTGCGAAATGCGCTCGATGCCGTGCAGGGCAAGGCCGATGCCTGTATTACCTTGCTGGTATGGGCAGAGGCGGGTAGGGTGAAAATCAGCGTTGCCGATAATGGCGCGGGAATTGCCCCAGAGCAGCTAGCCAGCGTTTTCGATCCTTTTTTTACCACCAAGCCTGCCAGCGAAGGGTTGGGGCTGGGGCTGGCGATCTCTCTATCTATTGTGCGTGATTTTTGCGGTAATTTGCTTGCTAGCAATCGCCCAGATGGCGGTGCATGTTTTGAACTGGAGTTACTTGCCGTGCAGGAGCAAGACGCATGAAAGTGCTGTTGATCGATGATGAAGCCATGATCCGCCACGCCGGTAGCCAAACTTTAGAGTTGGCAGGTTTTGAGGTGGAATTCTTTGCCGATGCAGAATCGGCTCTGCCGCTTTTGCATGCCGATTTTCCTGGGGTAGTGGTATGTGATGTTTGCCTGCCGGGGCTGGATGGCCTGCAGCTGCTGGCAAAAAGCGTGGCAAAAGATGCCGAGCTACCGGTGGTGCTGATTACCGGCCACGGTGATGTGGCGATGGCGGTGCAGGCGATGAGGGATGGTGCTTATGATTTTATCGAAAAGCCTTTTGCATCGGAGCAACTGATTGAAGTAGTGCGGCGCGCCCAAGAAAAACGCGCACTGGTGCTAGAAAACCGCCAGCTACGGCGTGAATTAGAGCGCAGATCCGGCATAGAAGGACGTTTGCTGGGGCGTGGCGCAGGCATAGAACAACTACGCCGCCGTATTATCAGCATTGCCGACACCGATGCCGATGTGCTGATTATGGGCGAAACCGGCACGGGTAAAGAGCTGGTGGCCCGCTGTCTGCATGAATACAGTCACCGTGCAGATCACCCTTTTGTGGCACTAAATTGTGGCGCGCTGCCAGAGCAATTATTTGAAAGCGAAATATTTGGCCACGAGGCGGGGGCATTTACCGGTGCGACTAAGCTGCGAATCGGCAAAATTGAGTACGCCAGCGGCGGAACGCTGTTTTTAGACGAGCTAGAAAGCATGCCCGTAACCCTGCAGGTAAAGCTACTCAGGGTATTGCAAGAGCGCGAAATTGAGCGCTTGGGCGGCAATGTCAGTATTCCAGTGAATTGCCGAGTGATCGCCGCCACCAAAAGTGATTTAAAACTGCTCAGCGATCAGCAGCAGTTTCGCCTTGATCTCTACTACCGCCTCAATGTTGCCACGCTCAACCTGCTGCCGCTGCGCGAGCGGCGCGAAGATATCCCGCTTTTATTTGAGCATTTTGTGCTGCAAGCCGCTTTACGCTACCACCGCCCCGCCGCCATTGTTGCCGCCAGCCGGATGCGTGAATTAATGCTGCATTCCTGGCCTGGTAATGTGCGCGAGCTGCGCAATATGGCCGATCGCTTTGTGCTGGCGTTACTAGATGACGTGCCCGCCAGCGAAGCCACGCTTGATTTACCCTCCTTGGTTGAGCGCTTCGAAAAAAACCTGATTGAAGATGCCCTACTGCGTGCTGGAGGCCAAATCACCGCCGCCAGCCTCGCCCTTGGCCTACCGCGTAAAACGCTGTATGACAAAGTGAAGAAGTATCATTTGGGGGCGGGTGAGGGGTAGTTTGCAAGGGGGGGATCCGCCCTTATGGTTTGGAATGTTAAAAATAGCTAGGGCTTCATCCCCATCCTATCTATAAAAGCATATCCAGCTGGATGCGATGTATTTGTAGCTTGGGTTAGCTGGTTTGTTCGCCTATATGCATCAACTTAGGTGTTTGGCATGATTTTGTAGGATGGGTATCGCTCCGCTCCACCACATCCTACATATCTTTCTTAACTTGATGCGTATAGCGGATAAAGCGCCTTAGTTCAAATTCTGTTGTTCTCCGCACCCTCCGTGGTACAAGAATTGGGTTGTAATGCAAAACAGAGCTACTTCACCGCATCCCTAGGCTTATCCAATAAGCGAATTTCTTCTTTCAGCCATTGTTCATCTTCCGAGCCGACTTCTAGCAAAATCAGTAGTTTATTCCACCACTCTTTGGCGGCTACTTTGTCGCCGCGCTCGACGGCGGCGCTGCCGGCTAGCATCAGGGCATCGGGCTCGCTGGCGTTGACGGATAGCGATTTGACTAATAGATCGGTTGGCTTGCCTTTGAAGCTTTTTTGCTCGATGGCGAGTACGCCTGCAAAACGGGCGATTTCTCCTGCGTCTTTTTCAATGGCAGGCCATGCTTTTTCGTAAGCGCTGATCGCTTCTGTATAGCGGGCTTGTGATCGATAGCTGCGTGCCAGCATCAGCCAGCCTTTTTGATCGTTCGGCTCTAAAACCATCCGTGCTTCGAGTTTTTTAACCATGGCGGCGATTTCATTTGGGCCGACATTGGGGCGCTGGCGCGTGCTTGGGTCAAGCGCGGTGGGTGTGCCCAGCTTGAAATACAGGCCGCCTGCGGCTAAAGGCAAGATAAGTAGCAGCCCGATCACTAGGCCACGTGCAGAGCGCTCGTTCAGTGTTGAGCTGGCGTTGCCTACTTCATTAATCAGACGGCTTTCGGCCTCGATGCGGGCGATGGCGTGATCGCTCTCGCTTAAACGACCATAGCGTAAGTCTTCATCCAGCTCGGCCAAGATCGTGTCGTGCAGGGCATAGCGCGCGCGGCGAATATCACCGGCTTGCGAGCGGCCCCGCAGCAAAGGCCAAATCAGCGCGGCCAGTGTAATGACCACCATCAGCGCGCAGATCAGGGTAAATAAGCCAAAGTGCGATGTGTTCATTGCGTGTCCTTGCCATTGTTGGTGCCATCAAACTCTGCTCGTAAAGCGGCCAGCTGGGCCGGATCGACCTCGCTGGGGGCGGCCTTTCGGCGGCGGATTTGCTGCAGCAGCAGAAACAAACCAATTAAGAGCAGTAGCGGTGGTAATAGCCATAAAAGCAACGTTCTGGCTTTGAATGGCGGGCGGTAAGTGACAAAGTCACCGTAGCGATCGGTGAGGTGGCTGATGATTTGCGGGTTGCTATCGCCAGCGGCAATGCGCTCCCTTACTTCACGGCGTAAATCTTCTGCCAGCGGCGCACGCGAGCTGGCTAGGCTTTCATTTTGGCAAACTAGGCAGCGCAGCTCGGTGGATAGCTCGACCAAACGTGCATTCGCAGCCACATCGCTGGCAGCAGGCGCAGCCACCTTGGCCGCTGCAGGCTGTAGCATCAGTGCTAGCCATAAGCTACATATAGCCAGAGTGCTAAAACCCAAACCTTGAACTACGGAGGAAAGGGAGGGTAGGGAGAGCCACGGAGAAAACCAAGGCTGTGTAACTCCGTGTTCTCCGTGATTCAGGGCCTGGATTTTGATGTTTTGTGTTTTAAAATATGCCAATAAGCGGTAGTTATTCATAGCCGTGCCTTTTGCAGCTCAGGCAGAAGGATGTTTTTAAAAATATCTGGGGTGACTGCGCCGATGTGTTTGTAAGCGATATTGCCGTTTTTATCGATCACAAAAGTCTCTGGCACGCCGTATACGCCGTAATCAATGCCTACTCTGCCATCACGGTCCGCCACCACTACATTGTAAGGATTGCCACGGTTTTGTAGCCATTGTTTGGCATCGCTATCTAAATCTTTATAAGCCAAGCCAACAAGGGTGACTTTATGCTCCGTCGCAATGCTGTTGAGTGCCGGATGCTCTTGAATACACGCGCTGCACCATGAGGCCCATACATTCAGCAGCCATGCTTGGCCCTTGAGGCTAGCAGGGGAGAATTGCCCTGCGGCGTCTAAGCGATCAAGCTTAAATTGCGGCGCAGGCTTGCCGATTAGCACGGAAGGGATTTCACGCGGATTAAGCGTTAAACCCGCCGCCAGCAATAGCGCAAGTGCCGCAAAAATAATTAAAGGAACAAAGCGTTTCATTAAAACTTCCTAAGCTGCATAAAAGTTCTGTAGACACAGAGAACGGGGAGAACACAGTTTTTGAAAAACCCAAATCTTGAACCACGGAGGGCACAGAGAACACGGAGTTACACGGAGAAAACCAATACCTTGAGCTGTTTTGAATTTGTTTGTATTTGAATCTTTTTCTCTGTGTGCTCTGTGTCTACAGGTTTCAGGGTTTACTAGCCAAGTGCTTCTGGCGATAGCGGCGATCGGATAGGGCGATGGCTCCGCCTAGGGCCATTAGCAGGCAGCCGTACCAGATCCAGCCAACCATTGGTTTGTAATGGATGCGCACTAGCCAGTCGCCGGTAAATGGGTTGTCGCCTAGCGGCTCGCCGAGGGATACATAGATATCTTTGATCGCCGTGTGGTGAATCGCGGCTTCTGTCATCGGCATCTGGCTGGAGAAATACTGGCGTTTTTCAGGTTGCAGCACGCTGATGGCCTTGCCATTTTGACTGAGCGTAAGCTGGCCTGTGAGCGCGGCGTAATTGCTGGCGCGGGTTGATTTCACAGCGTCAAAGCTGAGGGTGTAGCCCGCAATATTGTGCGTGTCGCCAAAGGCCATGCGTAAATCGTCTTCGTGCTCGTAGCTTGATACCACGGTCACACCGGCTACAAACACGGCAATGCCAAAGTGGGCGATATGCATGCCAGAAAAAGCCGCTGGCACATGGCATAGCGCTTTCCACCATGTGTTGCCATTACGGCGGTTGCTGATTAAGCGGCGGCTCCAGTCGCGTAGCGAGGTGATTACTACCCAAAGTGCGACGGCGAGTGCGACGGCTACGCCCCATTTCCATTGCCCCCAACAAAGTGGCAGCAAGATGCCGCCTACAATCGCTAGAATCATTGGGCCGTAATAAGCCAGCCATAGGCCATGGCCATCTTGGTTTTTCCAGCGCACGCTGCCGCTTAATCCCATCAGTAACATGGCGGGCATCATCAGTGGAATAAACACGCTATTGAAATAAGGCGGGCCGACGGAGAGCTTGCCTTGGCCGAGTGCGTCTATCAGCAATGGGTAAAGCGTGCCAAGGAAAACCGTGGCACAGGCGACCACTAAAATCACATTGTTGGCGAGCAGCAGTGCTTCACGTGAGCACCAGTTAAATGCGCCGCCGCCTTCCAGCAAGGGCGCGCGCCAGGCATACAGCGCCAGCAATGCACCGATCACCACGCAGAGGAAAATCAAAATAAATAGGCCGCGAGCCGGATCGGTGGCAAAGGCGTGTACCGAAGTCAGCACGCCAGATCGCACTAAAAACGTACCTAATAGCGAGAGCGAAAAGGTGCCAATCGCTAGCAATACCGTCCAGTGTTTAAAGGCATTGCGTTTTTCGGCCACCGCCAGCGAGTGAATCAGCGCCGTTCCGGCCAGCCAGGGCATAAAGGAGGCGTTTTCAACCGGATCCCAAAACCACCAGCCGCCCCAGCCTAATTCGTAATAAGCCCAAGCGCTGCCCAGCATAATGCCCAGCGTGAGCGACACCCACGCGGCGGCTGTCCAAGGGCGGCTCCAGCGTGCCCAGCTGGCATCTAAGCGGCCAGAGATCAGCGCGGCCACGGCAAAGGCGAAGGCCACCGAAAAGCCCACGTAACCCATATAAAGCAGCGGCGGGTGAAGGATGAGTCCTAGGTCTTGCAACAGCGGATTTAAATCTGCACCGTCGCTTGGCGCGGGAAGTTGGCGAATAAAGGGGCTAGAAGTCAGCAAAATAAACAGATACAGGCCGCTGCCTACCCAAGCCAACACGCCGCTTACTAAAGATTGCACCGAAAGGGGCAAGTTGCGCGCAAACACCGCCACCGCCGCGCCCCAGCCAGAGAGCATCAACACCCAAAGCAGCAAGGAGCCTTCGTGCCCGCCCCAAACAGCTGCAAATTTAAACCAGACCGGCAGCAGGCTATTGGATTGCCGCGCCACATAGCGAATCGAAAAGTCGTCTTGCAAAAAAGCCGTTGCCAGCAGCGCAAAGGCCGTAGCCGTGAGCGCTAATTGCAATAGCGCCGCTGGCCTAGCCATGCGCATGGCGGGCAGCCAGTTGCTGATTCCTCCCCAAATCCCTAGCGTGCCCTGCACCAGTGCTACCAGCAGCGCCAGAATCAGCGTGAAAGTACCGAGTTCACCAATCATTGTTTTTCCTGAAGTAAAGCTGAGCATGGGTCATTATGGACAAAAGGTCTGTAGATACTGAGAGCATGAAGGGCACTGAGCACGCAGAGAAAACATACATTCTTCGTTGCTGAATTCTGCTTAATCTCGCTTCCTTAGTTTTTCTCTGCTTGTTATAAGAAACAATATCTGTAGGGTGGGCACAATGTTTTATCGTGCCCACGTGGGCAATCACGCTCAGAACGCGTGGGCAAAAAAACTTGCCCACCCTACATGTATTGTTTTTCTCTGTGTTCACAGACCTTTTTAAATTGTTAAATCTTTTTATCTGCCGCTTTCTGATGTGCCTTGTTTACCGCATCCTGCGCTTCGGGTGGCATATAGTTTTCATCGTGTTTGGCGAGTACTTCGGTGGCGGTGAAGATGCCGTTTTCCCAGCTTCCTTCGGCCACAACGCCTTTGCCTTCTTTAAATAAATCTGGCAACAGCCCACGAAATTGCACGGGGATATTTTTATCGGTGTCGGTGACTGTAAAGCGAATGCTCACGCCGTCGCTTGCGCGGATGAGGCTTTTATCCACCACCATTCCGCCCAGCCTAAAAGCTCTGCCATGTGGCGCTTCACCATTGATTATTTGCGTTGGCGAGTAGAAAAAAACCAAGTTTTGGCGAAAGGCATTCACTACAAAAAACGTGACCAAAGCCAGCGTAATTAAAGCGCCCATAATCCAAAATATACGTTTACGTCTGGGGGACATGGGTTTTTCCTATTTATTGATGATTCTTAGCGTGTTGCTGTCTGTGTACTAAGCCGCAAAGCAAAAAAGGTCTTTTTTAGTACCTTCGGCACGTTGATTTTGGTGCGGGAATCCCCCGTGTGGGACTCACTTTTTTGAACGGCCAAGAAAGTAAGCAAAGAAGGCCGCCCCGGCCAGCACGAAACTCCTCGCTGCGGACAATCGAGCGGCGGCTGCGGAACTCGCTTCGCTCAGACAGTCCTCGCCGAAACCCCGCCCGCTTGTTCCTCGCTTCGGCGTGCTTCAAGGGGACTTTAAAAAGCCCCGTGCTGAGCGTGTGGCTATCCTGTTTTTTTCGTTGTTCGCTACTAAAAAACA
This sequence comes from Iodobacter sp., assembly GCF_025352645.1. GTDB lineage: Bacteria > Pseudomonadota > Gammaproteobacteria > Burkholderiales > Chitinibacteraceae > Iodobacter. The sequence goes on from NZ_JANXSO010000139.1 coordinate 18,422, forward strand.
AATTGCTTAGCGCGTATGTGGTGCAACCCGCGTATTTTTCAGCATCGCTCGCGGGCTTCACCCGCCCTACAAGAGCGATGAATGCTCATATCCCTCATCCTCAATTTCTGCAGCCAAAGCCATTCGCCGTAAATGCTGAATCACTTGCTTACGTTGCTGCTTAATCAATAGCCACTCTATGCCCAGCCCAAAAACACAGGCAATAAAAGATCCCCACACATAAAGGCCGTAGCCGCCCATATGAATAAAATCGCTGAAGCTGGTCCAGTAGAGGGTTGAAAACATTATTTTTCTCCCAGTGCGATACGCTCTTTTACCCAGCGAGTGCGGCCTTCACGCTGCAAAATTAGGGTGCGAACGCGGGATAGGCAGGTGGCGATGCTGTACATCCATGCCGCTAGCGACATCAATAACATTGCCGCCAGCATGGTGCTGGCCATGCTGCTGCCTTTTTCTAAAGAGATGGACGCACCTTGGTGCAGGGTGTTCCACCATTTCACCGAGAAATAAATCACTGGCACATTAAATGCCCCGACGATCGCCAGCACCGATCCGGCTTTATCGGCTCGCTCTGGTTCATCAATGCTGCGGCTGAGGGCAATAAAGCCTAGGTAGAGAAAAAACAGTAAGAGCATGGAGGTGAGCCGTGCATCCCACACCCACCAAGTGCCCCACATCGGCTTGCCCCACAGCGCACCGGTCAGTAGCGATAAAAATGCCATCAGCGCCCCCGTTGGGGCCAAGGCTTGCGCCATCATCGCGGATAGGCGGGTGCGCAGAATCAAATGCATTACCGACCAAAATGCCATCACCATGTAAAGAAACATCGCCATCCAGCTGGTGGGCACATGCAGAAAAATAATCCGGTAGCCCTCGCCCTGCTGTGCATCGCTAGGCGCAATGGCAAAGCCCAGCCACAATCCCATCGCACAGAAGAGAAGGGCCAAGGCCATAAACAGCGGACATAGCCGCCCAGCCAGCGGGTAAAACTGCATGGGGGAGGCAAAAGAAAATAAATTCAGCCAGCGCGGGCCGTTATGGCTTGGTTTCATTGTTTCCCTGAATACTTCTTGTGTGGGCTGCAACTCGCGAGCGATGTCAAATAAATACGCGGGTTTTACCCGCCCTACATAAAGAGCACTTATGCAATCCTTCTCGTTTTTCTCTGTGCTCTCTGTGGTTCAAGATTTTGCACTCTCAACATTAAGCAAACTATTCCACCGCCAATCTCACGGCCATTGCCGCCAGCCACGGCGCTAAAAATAGCGTTCCGCAAAGGATGGCGGCCAGTAAGGATAGCTCGGCCATGCCCGATTGCCCGCCTGCCACGGCAGCGACCGCGCCACTGCCAAAAATCAAC
>NZ_JANXSO010000149.1 GCF_025352645.1 Iodobacter sp.
CCGCTATTTGGCGGAAATGCAGTACCGATTTAATAGGCGTTTTGATTTATGCGCCCTTATTCCCCGCATGCTGCATGCCTTACTCATTGCTAAGCCTTGCCCGCGAGGGCGATTAACTGAGCAAGAGACATAATCAGGAATATAAATATAAAAAATAATTTAAATCAGAATGCCTCTATAAATATAGCTTGGCCGGTAGGCTGATAAAAATTCAGTAAGGCTTAACTGTGCTTGAACGAGTTTTCCTCAATACTTAATCATACTAAGGAAGATAATCTATGAAGACGTCTAAGGCTCTTTTAATTGGGGTATTCAGCATGACCTTATTGAATGCAACTGCAGCAGAGCAAAAAATACGCACGCCATTTTTAGATGGTTGGGATCAAATCCCTTTAGCAGAAATGGAAAAAAAAGCGGCTGATTTTGCTGGAGCTTATTGGATTGCAGGGCCAGGACAGCGTAAACAAATGGCGCTTACCTTCGATGATGGCCCAACGGAGCACACCCGTGAGCTATTAAAAGTATTAAAGAAACACAATATTCATGCCACTTTCTTTTGGCTAGGTAAACAGGCCGAGCAATTTCCCAATATTGTTAAAGAAGCTGCTGCGGCTGGGCATACGATTGGCAATCACTCTTATGACCATCCTTATTCCAGTAAATTAAGTGCCAGTGTATTTAATTCATCACAGATTGTGCCAACACAAAAGATTTTTCAATCTATCCTAGGCTTTGCCCCCACGTTGTTTCGCCCGCCCTATGGGGATTTAAGCGATGCTGAAATGGTTTTGTTGCAAAAAGATAATATGCATGCCATTAGTTGGTCGGTGGATACCCGTGATTGGCTGGTGGCATGGAATAAAGGCCAGCCTGCAGAAATAGAAAAAGTAGTCCTCAATTACGCCCATCCCGAAGCCATTGTGTTAATGCACGACGGTGGGGGGCCACGCCAAAGCACGATTGCTGCAGTTGATGCGTTTATCCCTAAGCTTAAAGAGCAGGGCTATGAATTTGTGACGGTGGATAAGCTATTGGGCGTGGCGGGCAAGCAGTAAGAAGTAAGCAGAGCACAGGCGTTTAGATTTTACCTGTGCTCTGTACGGCTTTAATTACAGCTTAATTCTTTCCGCTAAATAAGCCTTTAATACTTCGGCATCCGCAGCTAACTCATCAAAGCGTTGTGGTAAGTCTTCTAGCCCGGCCAGTGCGGCTGGGCGCTGCGGCTTTTGACCGATCGCTTCCACCATGGTGTCTTCAAACTTAGCGGGTAGGGCGGTTTCTAGAATCACCATGGCGATATTTACATCGCGATGCTCTAGTGCCGCCTTGAAGCCGTCGGCGGTGTGTGGATCGATCTCACGGCCATAACTTGTAAACACGCTGCGGATATTACTTAGCCTATCGTCATGGGTGCTGCGGCTCGATCTAAAGCCATACACATCGTGCATTTTGGCAAAGTTTTCTTTAGAGAGCTGAAAGCCCTTGCCCGCATCAATGCCCGACCATAAATCGGCCAGCGTATCGGCATCGCGCCCTAGTAAATCAAATACAAAGCGCTCCAGATTGGATGCTTTGGTGATATCCATTGATGGGCTGGAGGTTTCATAAGTGCGATCCAGTCCACGCGGATGGTAGCCGCCGCTGCTAAAAAACTCATCCAGCACGTCGTTTTCATTGGTGGCCACAATCAGCTTGCGGATTGGCAGGCCCATTTGTCTTGCCATATGGCCAGCACAGATATTGCCAAAGTTGCCTGAGGGCACGCAAAAATCAACCGGATCGCCAACGGTTTTTGCTACAGCAAAATAGCCCTTAAAGTAGTAGCAAATTTGCGCTACAACTCGGCCCCAATTGATGGAATTGACCGCGCCAATTTTGTATTTTTGCTTAAAATCTGCATCGTTATTGATGGCTTTTACCATATCTTGGCAGGCATCAAACATGCTGGTAACGGCGATATTATGGATATTAGGCTCTTGCAGGCTGAACATCTGGGCGCGTTGGAAAGGGCTCATTTTGCCAGCGGGGCTAAGCATAAATACATTCACGCCTTGTTTGCCACGCATGGCGTATTCGGCTGCGGAACCGGTGTCGCCTGATGTTGCACCCACAATATTGATCTGGCGGTTTTCACGCGTTAGTACGTATTCAAACAAATTGCCCAAGAGCTGCATCGCCATATCTTTAAACGCTAGCGTCGGGCCGTTGGATAGCTGTTGCAGATAGAGGTTTTTTTCCAGAGCAATCACCGGCGTAATATCGGCCGAGCCAAAGACTTCGCTGGTGTAAGTTTTTGCGACCAAGGCTTTGAGGTCTGCTGCCGGAATATCATCCACAAACAGGCTGATAACCTCAAACGCCAGCTTGGGATAGGGCAGGGTAGAGAGCTGCGTTAGCTTGGCAAGATCGAGCGTTGGGCAGACTTCAGGCATCACCAAGCCGCCATCCGGTGCAAGGCCACCCAGCAAGATTTCAGAAAAAGACTTAGGCGGCATACCGCCGCGAGTAGAGATATAGCGCATGGTTGCTACCTTGTTGGTCAGGGCGTAAAACCCTGTAAATCTGTGTAGGGTGGGCACGTGTGGCCCACGCGATAAGTTTTAACCAGACTTGCTGCATAAACCGCAAATACGCGTGGGCACAGCTGCCCACCCTACATGGTTTCGAATATGGTGGCGTAAATGACTGTCTTACACCTTGAACCACAGAGAGCACAAAGGGGCACGGAATTGCATAGAGCAGCGCAAATAAAATACTCAGGCTTTCTCTGTGATCTCTGTGCTCTCATTTTTCTCTGTGGTTTAAGGTTTAGCTCCTGCTCATATTCAAAGTCGTTTTTGAATATTGTTGTTTAGCCGTTTAAATGTTCAAGGCGCAAGCGCACGACTGCACCAGTGATGCTGCTCAGCGCTTCAATCCCTTTGATGGCGGTGTTGATGCGTTTTTCGACCGCCAGATGCGTGATGATAATAATATCGGCGCGATCTTCTTTATCGATTGGGCGCTGCAGCATGGCATCAACCGAAATACCGTTGTCGGCCAACAGGCGAGTGATATCGGCCAGAACCCCTGGTTTGTCTTGGGTATTGATGCGCAGGTAGTAGCAGGTTTCGATTTCTTCGATCGGCAGAATCGGCAGGTCGGCCATTTGCGATGGCTGGAATGCCAGATGTGGCACGCGCTGTTCTGGGTCTGCAGTGTGCAGACGGGTGATATCCACCAGATCAGCAATCACCGAAGAGGCCGTTGGCTCGGCACCCGCACCAGGGCCGTAATACATGGTGGCGCCTACGGCATCGCCTTTTACCAATACCGCATTCATTACGCCATCTACATTGGCGATCAGGCGGCTGGCAGGGATTAGCGTAGGGGCAACGCGTAGCTCAATGCCCTGCTCGCGGCGGCGAGTCATGCCTAGTAATTTAATGCGGTAGCCTAGTTCTTGGGCGTATTGGATATCAATCGCGGCCAGCTTACTGATGCCTTCTAAGTAAGCTTTATCAAACTGCACCGGAATCCCAAAAGCAATCGCGCTCATGATGGTGAGCTTATGCGCGGCATCGTGGCCTTCGATATCAAAAGTAGGGTCAGCTTCGGCATAGCCTAGGCGCTGTGCTTCTTTCAGTACATCGGCAAAGGCCAGCCCTTTATCGCGCATTTCTGTCAGGATAAAGTTAGAAGTGCCGTTGATAATGCCCGCTACCCATTCAATTTTATTAGCGGTAAGGCCTTCACGCAGCGCTTTAATCACTGGGATTCCACCAGCTACGGCGGCTTCAAATGCCACCATCACGCCTTTTTCGGTGGCACGGGCAAAGATCTCATTGCCGTATTCGGCGATCAGTTTTTTATTGGCGGTGACCACGTGTTTGCCATTGGCAATGGCGGCTAAAACTAAATCTTTGGCAATGGTGGTGCCGCCAATTAACTCAACCACAATGTCGATATCTGGGTTGTTCACTACGTCCATAGCATTATCGGTGAGGGTGATTTCATCACCACAGATTTCCCGAGCACGAACAAGATCACGGTTGGCAGCCATGCTAATCACAATCGGTCTGCCTGCACGGCGGGTGATCTCGATTGCATTACGTTTTAGAACGGTAACTGTTCCGCCGCCTACGGTGCCAACACCGCATAAACCAACATTGATGGGTTTCATTGATTATTCCTTATATTTATTAAGCTGTGCCGTGACGTTTTCGATAGTTTTCTAAGAAGCGGGCAATACGGGCAATGGCGTCAGTTAGATCATCAAGGTTGGGTAAGAACACCACGCGGAAATGATCAGGCTGTTGCCAGTTAAAGCCTGTGCCTTGTACCAGCAGCACTTTCTCTTCTTGTAATAGCTCTAAAATAAACTGCTGATCATCGCTAATTGGGTAAATAGCCGGATCCAGCTTGGGGAACATATATAGTGCTGCTCTTGGTTTTACGCAGCTCACTCCTGGGATCGCCGTGAGGAGCTGGTAGGCTAGATCGCGTTGCTTAGCGAGCCTGCCGGTGGGTTTTACTAAATCATTAATGCTCTGATATCCGCCCAGCGCAGTCTGGATGGCGTATTGCGCTGGTACATTGGCACAGAGCCGCATAGTAGCGAGGATATTCAGTCCCTCGATATAATCTTTGGCTATTTTCTTATTGCCCGAAACAAACATCCAGCCCGATCTAAAGCCACAAGCGCGATAGTTTTTGGATAGGCCGTTAAAGGTAACAAATAAAATATCCTTCTCTTTTGATTCTAAAGAAGCAATCGAAGTGTGCTCTGCACCGTCGTAGAGCACTTTATCGTAGATTTCATCCGCATAAATAATCAGGCTATGTTCGCGCGCAATTTGAATAATGTCTTTCAGTAGCGAATCTGGGTATAAAGCACCCGTTGGATTATTCGGGTTAATAACCACAATGGCCTTGGTTCTGGCGGTGATTTTACTGCGAATATCATCCAGCGACGGATACCATTCATTAGCCTCATCACACAGATAATGGCGTGGTGTGCCCCCCGCAAGGCTCACTGCGGCGGTCCAAAGCGGGTAATCTGGCATAGGCACCAGTACTTCATCGCCATCATTGAGCAGGCCCTGCATGGCCATCACGATCAGCTCGGATGCGCCGTTGCCGATATAGATATCGTCTACAGTCACATCGGCAATATTTTTGGCTTGGGTGTAATGCATGATGGCTTTGCGTGCCTGAAATAGGCCTTTGGAATCCACATAACCCGCAGCATTTGGCAGATTACGGATCACATCTTGGACAACTTCTTCGGGCGCATCAAAACCAAATGGCGCTAAATTACCGATATTGAGTTTGATAATCCGCTGGCCTTCTTCCTCCATCTGACGCGCTCGTTCAGGTACTGGCCCACGAATCTCGTAACAGACATTTTGTAATTTGTTTGATTTAAGAATGGAAGTCATGGCTGCGGCTAAATAAACTAGGGAGAACGTATTCTAGCGAAAGATTGCGCTGTACTGCACTTATTGTGCTTACGAAAACACAAAAATGAACCTGATTATGTCTCTTGCTCAGTTAATCGCCCTCGCGGGCAAGGCTTAGCAATGAGTAAGGCATGCAGCATGCGGGGAATAAGGGCGCATAAATCAAAACGCCTATTAAATCGGTACTGCATTTCCGCCAAATAGCGGC
>NZ_JANXSO010000150.1 GCF_025352645.1 Iodobacter sp.
CCAAATTAGGCAGCATGGTTAATACCCGCCCCTGCAGGCCCAATTGCATACTTTGCACTTTAGGCCCGGCCTGCTGGCTGGTTTGCGCCATTTTGGCGGCCTGCGCGTCTTTAAGCTGCACTTTGGCAGTGTCGCTCATTTGTGCCTGATCGACCGTGGCCTGTGCTTGCTGCTGATTGGCAAGCAGTGCCGTGCTTTGCACTGAAACAGGGCCCATCGCAGCCAGTTGCTCGGCAGTTGGTGCGTTGTTTTCTGCAGCAAACCTAGCACGCTTTGCATCCGACATCTGCGCCTGCTCGGCTGCAGTTTGGGCCATCCCTTTAGCGCCACTCAGTGTGGCCTGCTCAGCCTGCTGCATTTGTGCCGATGACTGCTGCACCAGCGAAGCCACATTCGCCCCGTTTAATTGCGCGTGGCTAATATCGGCCATCTGCGCCTGATTTGCCTGCTGGCGGGCAGCGTCTACCACTTGGCCGCTCTGCTGCTGGCTAGCAGCAGAGCTTGCCGATTTATCAGCCGCATGCTTGCCTGCATCAACTAGGCCCAGCTTGTCTTTTACAATACCCGCGCCTGAAAGCCCTTCATAAGTGACGGTCATTAAGGGGATAGATACGGTTTGGGGCGGCAGGGTCAGTGCTTGCCAGTTACCGCCATTTACCCCCACCGAGCCGGTCAGCTCTTCGGTGCGAGTGCCCTGCTGTTTGCTGACATTATTGATATTTTTTACATCGCCCAGCAGCAGGCCACCTGCCACCAAAGCACTATCTTGGTTATTAATGGCCGAACCAAGCAAAGTCATATTGCCACCGGCAATAATTTTGCCGGGCGCAGATTTTTCTACCGTGCTTTGGGTGACTGTTTTGGAGTCGAAGCGGTAGGTATTCCAATTGCCATAGGTACGGGAATCGAGGTCGGCGTTGAATGCTTGTAGCTTAGCCGTAAGGGCAGACTCATCTTGAGGGTTAACACCAAACTTAGCCCATACTGGATCTGAAGCCTCGTAGCTAAAGCTACTACCCGGTTCACAATTTGAATTGGCCGAGCAATGTCTTGGGATAAAGTAAGGTACGCTATATGCCTGAAATCCAAAAATATCTTCTGGATAAACAGCACTAGGTTTTACCAAACCACCCTTTCCAAAATAAACACTAGAAGCACTTTCACGAAAGAAAATTTCCCCTCTGTACTTTAATACACCTTCATCATACCTTTTCCCAGACCCATCAATAATTTCAACCTGATTAAATGCTACTTTTTCACTCGTCGTTTTTTGCTTTATATCCAAATAAATATTTTTATTCTCAACCGTATTAGCTGAAATCAAAAGATTATTAGCAATATCAATTCGGCTGGATTCATTATTCAGCACGCCCATCTGGCCTTGGGCGTTGCCTGCGGCATCTAAGCCACCACCAATCGATGCATTCCCTAGGCTAAAGATCAGCGCGCCATCCTGATTGCCCGTGGCATTAATATTATTTAATGTTGCAGCGCCCAGCTGTAGATCTGCACGCGCAGCAATCACGCCTGTATCACGGTTATTAATTGTGTTTGCGCCAATAGATAGCTTATCGCCGTAAATGCGGCTGGTGTTATTAATTGTGCCCGCATCAATACGCACTGCCGAGCCATCAATTAAGCCATCCCCGCTATTATCCAGCTGGCCACTTGCATTGATGCGGGTAGTTTCTAAGCTGCTGATTTCACCACGATTATCCAGATTACCCGTGGCAATCGTGGTTTGGTGATTACTAATTAATTTGCCCTGATTCACTAAATGAGTGCTGCTTAAGGATAAATCACCTTTGGCTTGTAATACGCCCTGATGCGTGTAATCACCATTAATTGTCAGTGATAAATCAGCGCCCACTGCAATACTGCCGTCCAGATTATCGAGGCTATTGCTATTGATATTTGCGCCTGCACTGGTTTCAACAATACCTTTGCCATTATTAAACTGCGTAACAGCCAATGCCAGATTACCAGCGTCAATCCGGCCATTTTTATTATCTAATGCGGAGGCCTTAATTGTTGCTGTACCGCCAATATTTAACCTTCCTTGGTTTGCAAACGCCCCAGATAGATTAATATCCGCGTTACCCAAAGCCGTTAAAGCGCCTTGAGTGTTATTCAGGCTTTGTGCCTTAATATTCAGTGCCGATTTACTTTCCAGCAAACCTAATAAATTATTAAAATCTCCGCTCAGATTGATATTCTGGCTTTGGCCGCTAAATATATAACCTGCGGTATTCACTAAGCTGGCGGCATCCAATTGCAGATTACCCCCAGCAATCAGCCCTTGCTTTCCACGCAAATCGGCTTGATCGAAATGACTTTGAGTGTTGATAAAGTCATGACCCTGAGTATTGATTGTGATGTTCGATCCAGCCTGAATCAGCCCACTTTGGTTTAATACGCGACCAGTGTTTGCGCTGATACTCTCCACCGCAATGATCTGGCCTTGGCTATTATCCAAGTCTGCCGTATTGAGCTGGATATTTTTTGCTGCTAATAGGCCGGTCTGGCTATTATTCAACGTGCCGGTCTGTATTTTTAGCAAGCCCGTATCTGCTTGAATCTTGCCATTCTGATTGTTTAAATTATGGCTGCTTAAATCAATATCACCCGTGGTAGAGGCAATCACACCGCCACTGTTTAATAATCCATGCGCAATAAGCGCCAGCTGATCTTTAGCGAGGATACGGCCATTGCTATTATCCAGCGCGGCGCTGCTTAAATTGAGCGCGCCATTTTTAGCTAATAGCGATCCGCCTGTATTACTCAGCGCATAGCCTTGGGTATTGATCGCTAATGATGTTTCACTACTGATCTCCCCCCCATCATTTTTAATGACTTGAGACAGGAGCGTAGTGCCTGCTGCACTGCTAATTAACCCGCCTTGATTATTTAAATCTGCACTTGTAATCGCGGCGCGGCCTGCTGTACTGGCGATTTTTCCTTGCTTGTTATCAAGTGCACCAGTTTGCAGGTTTACATTTTGCCCAGCCAATAAGTTGCCGCCTTGATTGCTCAGGCTTTGGCTGCTGATATCGAGTTGCTGCTGGCTTTGAATACTGCCCTTATTGTTATCAAGGCTATTTTTTGCTTTTAATTCCAGAGCTGCGGCTTGAATCTGGCCGGATTGATTTTGCACATTATCGGCATTAATTGTCAGTGCACTTTGGCTTTGCAACTGGCCAGACTGGTTATTCAGCAGGCCGGTATTCAGCGTTTGCGCTGCTTTGCTGTAAATTTGCCCGCTGCTATTGTCCAGCTCGCCGGTGTTTACCGTGAGCGTGCCGCCAGAGATTAAGCCGCCATCGGCTGCGCTATGGGTGTTTTGGAGTTTTGCAACATCCAGCTGGGCGGTTTTGCCCGCTTGAATTAAGCCTGCATCGCTGATGAGATTGCCCGCGTTAATCTTTAGCGCGTCTTGCGCAATCAACTGGCCACGGCTGTTGTCGACATTGGCCGCGTTTAAGCCAATATTTTGCCCGGCAAGTAGGCCGTGATTATCCAGTTGCCCGCTCTGAATATCCAGCGCCAGCTTGGCTTGCAGCTTGCCTGTGTTATTTAAAACCTGGCCGTGGGTATCCACGCTGGCATTGCCTTCTACCGAGGCAATCGTGCCGCTGCTGCGAACCGCCTGGCTGCTGATGTGTAAATCTTGCTGCGCCAGAATGCGGCCATCGGCATTGGCTAGTTCACCTGTTGCCAGCTGCATTTTGCCGTTGGAGAGCACCGCCCCGCCGTTGCTAAATACTTGGCCGTGCGTGTCGATAGCCAAATCCGCTGCGCTGTTGATTTCACCCGCTTTATTGCTCAGCGCTTGGCTGCTGATTTGTGTGCCGGTGTCGCCGCTGATTAAACCTGCATCGTTGTTTAATGCGGCGCTTCTGAGCGTAGTTTGGCCTGCAGTGCTGGCGATTTTTCCTTGGCTGTTATCTAGCGCACCGGTTTGCAGATTAAGGTTTTGCCCTGCCAATAAGTTGCCGCCCTGATTACTCAGGCTTTGGCTGCTGATATCCAGCTGCTGCTGGCTTTGAATACTGCCCTTGGTGTTATCAAGACCATGTTTTGCTTTTAATTCCAGCGCTGCGGCTTGAATCTGGCCGGATTGATTGCGCACATCATCAGCGTTAATCGTCAGTGCGCCCTGGCTTTGCAGCTGGCCAGCCTGGTTATTCAGCAGCGTGGTATTCAGCGTTTGCGCTGCTTTGCTGTAAATTTGCCCGCTGCTATTGTCCAGCTCGCCCGTGTTTACCGTGAGCGTGCCGCCAGAGATTAAGCCGCCATCGGCTGCGCTATGGGTGTTCTGGAGTTTTGCTACATCTAGCTGGGCGGTTTTGCCCGCTTGAATTAAGCCTGCATCGCTGATCAGCAAACCGGCTTTAATGGCAAGTACGTCTTGCGCAATCAGCTGGCCGCGGCTGTTATCAATATTGGCCGTATTCAAGCCAATATTTTGCCCAGCGAGTAAACCGTGGTTATCTAGTGCCCCGCTCTGAATATCCAGCGCCAGCTTGGCTTGCAGTTTGCCTGTGTTACTTAAAGCTTGACCATGCGTATCCACGCTGGCACTGCCTTCTACCGAGGCAATCGTGCCGCTGCTGCTGATCGCCTGGCTGCTGATGTGTAAATCTTGCTGCGCCAGAATGCGGCCATCGGCGTTGGCTAGTTCACCTGTTGCCAGCTGCATTTTGCCGTTGGAGAGCACAGCACCGCCGTTGCTAAATACTTGGCCGTGCGTGTCGATATTCAAATCGGCCGCGCTATTGATTTCACCCGCTTTATTGCTCAGTGCTTGGCTGCTGATTTGAGTGCCGGTGGCGCCGCTAATTAAACCTGCATCGTTGTTTAATGCGGCACTGGTCAACTTAGTTTGGCCTGCGGTGCTGGCGATTTTGCCTTGGCTGTTATCCAGTGCACCTGTTTGCAGGCTTACATTTTTCCCAGCCAATAAGCTGCCGCCTTGATTACTCAAGCTTTGGCTACTGATATCAAGCTGCTGCTGGCTCTGGATACTGCCCTTGTTGTTATCAACCGTATTTTTTGCAGCCAGTACCAGCGTTGCAGCTTGAATCTGGCCAGATTGATTAAGCACATTATCGGCATTGATCGTTAGTAGCCCTTGGCTTTGCAACTGACCGGACTGGTTATTCAGCAAGCTAGCATTCAGCGTTTGCGCCGCTTTGCTGTAAATCTGCCCGCTGCTATTGTCCAGCTCGCTAGCGTTTACCGTGAGCGTGCCGCCGACGATCACGCCGCCTTCTTTGCTGCTATGGGTGTTTTGTAACTTGCCGACATCCAGCTGAGCATTAGCCCCCGCTTGAATCAAGCCTGCATCGCTCAGTAATTCACCAGCGTTGATTTTGAGTGCATCAAGCGCAATCAGTTGGCCCTGGCTGTTGTCGATGTTTTGGCTATTGATGGTCAATATTTGGCCTGCCAGCAGGCCGTGGTTATCCAGCTTGCCACTTTCTAAATCTAAAACTTGCCTAGCTTGCAACTTGCCATCTTGATTACTTAAAGCATTGCCGTGCGTATCAATGCGCATTGCGCCTTCTACCGACGCAATCGTGCCTTGGGTATTGCTGATCTCTTGGCTATTAAGCTGCAAGTTTTGCTGCGCCTGAATGCGGCCCTGTGCATTATCCAGAGCGGCGATATCGAGCTGCATTTTCCCTTGCGCCAAAATACTGCCAGCCATATTGCTCAGCGCCTGCCCGTGAGTATTTAGGCTAACGTCGGCGGCGCTGCTGATTTCCCCGCCCTTATTGCTCACAGCCTGGCTGCTAATGACTGTACCGGTGGCGCTACTAATCAGCCCCTTATCATTACTTAGCGCATCAGCATTCAGCGTGACTTTGCCTGCGGTACTGGCGATTTTCCCTTGGCTGTTATCAAACGCGGCGGTGTTTAAAAGCAGATTCTGCCCAGATAAAACGCTGCCTCCCTGATTGAGCAGCTGCTGGCTTTCAATTTGCAGCTTTTGCACGCCTTGCAAAGTGCCAAGGCGATTGTCCAACTGGTTGGGTGTTTTAATCGTCAGATCATCCGCCTGAATACGGCCAGACTGGTTATCTATTTTTTGCGCATTTAATGTAAGGGCAGATTGGCTTTGTAGCTGGCCATCCTGATTATTCAGCTGCTGCACATTTAAGACTTGCGCCAGATTGCTATGAATAAGGCCGCTGCGATTATCCAGATCGTCCGCATTCAGCGTCAGCTGGCCACCCACCAACACGCCGCCTTCTTTACCGCTGTGGGTATTGGTGAAGTTTTGCATATCAAGCTGCGCATTGCCGCCCGCTTGAATCAGGCCAGCATCACTGAGCACATCACCCGCTTTAATTTTCAAAGCATCTTGGGCGATTAACTGGCCATGGCTGTTATCCACGGCAAGGCTATCTATGGCGATGCTAGAGCCTGCCAGCAGGCCCTGATTCAGTAGCTTAGCGACGCGCACATCCAGTAATTGCTTGGCTTGCAGCTTGCCAGTGTTGCTTAAAACTTGTCCATGCGTATCAAGGCTTAATACCCCTTCTACCGATGCAATCGTGCCCTGTGCATTGCTTAGTGCGGCGCTATCAATCTGCATATTTTGCTGAGCAAGCACGCGGCCCTGTGCGTTATCCAGTGTGCCCGTTGCCAGCTGCATCTTGCCTTGCGCCAGCATACTGCCGCCCATATTGCTTAACTTTTGGCCGTGCGTATCGATATTTAGATCGGCCGTGCTGCTGATTTCCCCGCCCTGATTGCTCAGCGCTTGGCTGCTTACTACCGTGCCTGTGGCGCTAGTGATTAAGCCTTGCTCATTATTAATTGCGGCGGTATTAAGCGTTGTTTTAGCGCCAGCACTGGCGATTTTTCCTTGGCTGTTATCCAAAGCAGCCGTTTTTATTTGCAGCGCTTGCCCAGCCAGCAGGCTGCCTTTTTGATTGTTTAAATCGCTACTGGCAATGTCTAATCGCTGCTGACTTTGAATCAAGCCGCTGCTGTTATCAATGGCGTTTTTGGCGTGCAGGGTAAGCGCTGCAGCTTGAATTCGCCCGCCTTGATTGGCAACTGCATCGGCAGCAATCGTCAAATCTGTCTGGCTTTGCAGCTGCCCATCCTGATTATTCAACTGCTGTACATTCAAGCTTTGTGCTTGATTGCTATGGATAAAGCCGCTGTTATTGTTCAGCTCGCTGGCATTAATGGCCAAGCTAGCACCCACAATCAAGCCACCGTCTTTTTTACTATGGGTATTTTGAAGTTTGTCCAGATCAAGCAGTGCATTGCCACCGGCTTGAATCAAGCCTGCATCGCTAACTAAATCTTTTGCTTTAATCTGCAAGCCATCTTGTGCGATCAGCCTGCCTTGGCTGTTATCGATATTGGCCGCACTAATATCCAACGTTTGCCCAGCCAACAGGCCGTGATTATCCAGCTTGCCGCTACTTAAAGTGAGCGCTTGTTTGGCTTGCAATAGGCCGGTATTACTTAAGGTTTGGCCGTGGGTATCAACCGCAAGCGCGCCCTCTACTGTGGCCAGCGTACCCTGGGTATTGCTCAGTCCTTGTGTATTTAATTGCAGATCATGCTGCGCAATAATACGGCCCTGTGCATTATCCAAGGCCGCCGTTTTAAGCTGCATTGTGTCTTGGGCAAGGATGGCACCGCCCAGATTGCTAAGATCCTTAGCATCAATATTTAAATTGGCAGCGCTGCTGATTTCGCCAGCCTGATTACTTAAGGCAAGGCTTTGAACTTGCAAGCCTGTTGCGGCACTAATCAGGCCGGATGTATTGCTTAAAACACCCGTATCTATCGTTGTTTTCGCCGCAATACTGGCGATTTTGCCCTGCTCATTATTTAGGGATGAGCTGTGCAAAATCAGGGCTTTACCGGCAAGCAAATTCCCCTGCTTATTTACTAAGGCCTGGCTATTTATTTGCAATTGCTGCTGGCTTTGCACCGAGCCGCCGCTATTATCCAGCAGCCCTTTAGATTGCAAACTGACATCCAGCGACTGCATATTGCCACTATTAATAATACGGCCCGCACTAAGCTGCAGCTTTTGCTCGCTCAGCCAATCCCCGCCTGTACTGCTGATTAAATCACCGACTTCTGCGCTTAATAGATCTTTGCTGGCTATTTTGCTTTGGCTCGTCGTCAAGTTATTAGCCTGAATACTTAAACTGCCTTGGCTAATCAGCTGACTATGATCGAGGGAGATGTTGCTAGCGCTTATTTTGCTGGACTGCTGGCTTTGCCATTGGCTGTTCGCCACAGTTAATGGCCCAGTGATCTTGGCCTCCAGCTTGCCCATACTAGCAAATACGCTGCGATCTGCATTCAAATTAGCGATATTCAATACCGTATCTGCACCGCTACTTAAATGCGTATCTGCAAGATTAACTTTGCCCGCTTTTAAATCCAGCTTGCCCTGCGCTTGCCATACGCCGCCCTGATCCTGCCATTGCCCTGCCGTAAAGCCCACATTAGCGGCGCTATATACAGAGCCACTATTTGAAGCCTCACCAGCAATACTCAGGGTCAGCGGCCCTTGGCCCTGCTGAATAATCGAGCCGGTGTTATTTAAGCTGGCAGCATTAAGCAGCAAAGCGCCCGCGCCTATCGTACTCACCGTGCCAGACTGATCGAGCTTGCCAGCGGCCTGCACAGTAAGTACTGCTTCAGATTGCGTTTGCCCTGTTAATGAAACCTGTTTGCTGCCTGTAATGGATAAATCTTGCTTGGCATAGCTGTCTTTCAGGGTGATATCGCCATTGCTGCTGAGCTGTAAAGTGCCTGTCAGTGCCGCTATCCGCCCTGTGCTGTTTACCCCTAGGCCCTGCTCGGTGGCGACCAAATACACTTGATTGGCATACATGCCCCCTAGGCTTTTGATATCCACCGCAAAACGCGGGGCTTCGCCTGATCCACCCAAGGAAGTGCTTTGCAAAGTGCCATATAAAACCTGATTGGCACCGGTAATACTATTTAAGCTTTGCGCCCAAACTTCACCCTCCAAGACCAAGCCGCGCGCCAATAAATCCAGTTGGCTTAATTGGCTGCCATTTAGGCCAGACTGGCCAATAGTGATAACGCCTTGGCTTACGTTCAGAGAGTGCAATCGCCCTTGCTCAAACTGCGGTGCACCGGTTGTGAGTGTTACGCGATTGGTATTGATAAATCCGCAAGCATCACAAAGCAAGCCATTTGGGTTAGCAATCACAATATCTGCACGCCGCCCGGCGACTTCCATTGTGCCGCGCAGTTGCGAGGCATTTGTTCCCACCACCTCATTTAAAATAATTCGGGCAGGGGTAATACCCAGCTGTGGATTCGCCGTAATCCAGCCGCCTAATTGCGTTTGAACATTGCTATTGCTGTTATTTAAAATCAGGCCATTTTTATTAACATTAAAATCTTTAAATTGATTATGCGAAACACCGCCCACCGATGGCGGCGCTATATGCACAATCGGCACGCCATTGGCTGCTGCATCTAGAATCGGCCTAACACCGGCTGGGCCTGCAGGTGTGATGGGTAAATCTTGAGCCTGCACCCCGCCCATCAGCGCCAAAGCAAGCGCCAAACTCGTACGCCAGCCTTTAAGCAATCCTCCACCTTGCGTAAGCGGTACCGAAGCATTGCCCGCCCCACCTTCACCACTAGCGCACTTTCCCTGACGGTGCGAGGTTTCAGCAACGGCCATTAATAAGCCACGGTGAGCATTAAAAACAAGGCGGTAACGATTCTGGTTCATGGTGTAGGGCTCAAAATTAAAATGCTTTAGACGCCACAGGCAACAGGCGTGGCACTGACACGCCCGCTATTCACAGGCTTGTATTCAAACAGAGGAAATTAAAACGATAAGGTGACGGAGCCGTACCAAATATAGGGGTCGGCATTCATCCCTTCGGGCTGATGCAAGGGCGAGGCCGCGCTTAAATCAAACTGCGCTTTTTTCCATTGCCCACGTAAGCCTAAAGCAGTACCGGCCAATTTATGCCCAGTCAGCATTACATCACTGGGGCCCCATACCCGGCCAAAGTCTAGGCCCCAATAGGCTTGCAATCCCAAGCCTTCAGACATTGGAAGCGAGGTGCTGAATTCATTACGCAGGTAGTAGCCGTTTTCTGCCATCAGCACAGTATCACCATCAAAACCGCGCACACTGCTGCGCCCGCCAATGGCGATTTGCTCATTTGATAGCGTGGTGTTTGGGGTAGATTGCCCATGAAAATTAAAATTGTATTGCACGGCTTGGGCCGAAATCTGGAAAGGGACAGCCACGCCAAAATCCAGCGTGGTAATGCTTGGGCGCAGCGTTAAACCGTTAGACATTTCAGCTGGATAATCATCTTCTGCCTCATACCAGCCACGGCCACTTTTATAATTTAAGCCCAGATCAAAACTGGCAGAGCCGACTAACTGGCGATAATTCATCCCAAACTCTTGCTGGGTGGTACGGCGGCGCTGCACCAGCAGCTCCACATCATCTAAATAACTATTCGAGCGGCGCGAGCTCAGTGCCGTCGAAACAGAAAACCGCGCTGAACTGGTACGCAGCAGCTGATATTGCCAGCGCAAATCAGCGCTTTCGCTTTCGCCGCTGGATAAAAAGCGCGCCGTCGTACCCGCCACCCATTGGGCGAATTTGCTGCTGCTATATGAGCTTGAAAAAGTATGGTTGCCCCATGGAATGCTGTAATTTGCCGAAACCGACTGACTTTGATGATCGTTATCCGGGTTTTCAGCATTCGTATTAAAAGACAGATTCAAAATATCATTCAGCCCCAGCGCATTATCCAAAGCCAAATAACTGGATAGCTGTGTGCGGCCTAATGATGGCGAGCCACTATTATCCAGCGTGATGCCCCCGCGCAAGCGCTGCAATAAATCGCCACTTTGGCGGTCAATAAAAACCACGCTGGTATCTGGCTCTGTACCTGGCTCTAGGCGAGTGACAACATGCTGGCTGGGCAAGCGGTTCATTTGCTCTACGCCTTGCTCCAAATTATGCACATTCAATACATCACCCGCACTCATTAGCGGCCAGCTTGGAAACGCATTCACCCAAGTGCCCCAGCGCGTATCGTCTTTTCCTTCATCCTGCATCCGCACTCCGGCAATTCGCCCTAAGTGCAATTGCAAATTCAGCTCCCCACTCCCCATGTTTTGCGGCGGAACCACCACGCGTGAAGTTGCCAAACCCATGCGAAGCAGTTCAGCATCTGCCGCAGCAGCAATCTGACTTAAACCATTAACACCCGCGCACTGCCCCGTAAAAACACTGAAGACCTGCTGATGAAGAGACTGTAATAACCAATCAGGCAAAGGCAGCCGTGAGGCAGGTGCGAAAACATTAATCCTCTTAAGTACAAAACAAGGCTGCTCTATTGGTAAAACAGAAGGCAAGGTAGGCAGAACTGTTGCTTTTAATTCATCTGCACTGGGTTTAAGTGTTTGATTTAGATCGCGGATTCTGTCTTCTTGGCGACGCAGAGTATCCTGAACGCTCTGACCAGCAGGCTGCTGCGAGAAGTTATCAGCAAGAATAAAGGGGGAAACTAAACTAGTAGACAGGCATAAAACACGGGTAAAGGGGAGCATAAGAGACACTAGTAAGTTATTTTAAACACATGCTCAGCAATTTAGTACGTAAGCATAATTACTTAATAATATTCCAACCTTGCTAATGCAGTAAACGAACACACAGAAAAAACAACAAAAAGACAGGAAAAAATATTCACACAGTAAATAAGTTGCAAATTTAATAAACATTAAAAACAAGTCGGCACAAGCAAAACAATGTAAGCAACTGACTTTAAAAGAAACTCATCCTTTAAACTTGAATAACACATAGCGCTTTGTAAATAAAAATACTGACGCACATATTTCACCCTATAATATTCAACCTGAAAATAGCTTACAATAAATCCAGCCCACCATCTTATCCAGCGACTCTTCTATGAAAAAAATCCAGACAAAATGGCTC
This sequence comes from Iodobacter sp., assembly GCF_025352645.1. GTDB lineage: Bacteria > Pseudomonadota > Gammaproteobacteria > Burkholderiales > Chitinibacteraceae > Iodobacter. The sequence goes on from NZ_JANXSO010000150.1 coordinate 11,996, forward strand.
CTTGCGGGGGCTTTAGGGGGGCTGACGGTGGCGGGCGCTTTTTGGGCTTTGAAGCCGACTGTAGAAATCCCACCCAAACTGGATACACCGATTATTGCCCTGCCCGCAGGATTGGCTGCGCCGGATCTGGTGGTGGCGACGCCGAATCTAGCTTCTTTACCTGCCGCGCTGCTTAAAGTGCCGTTTTTTAAGCAGGTATTCACCGAAGATGCGGTGGATTATTACGAGCACCATCCTGACAAACTGGGACTAGAAGGCGCTTTGCGGCGAATTGCTTTTGAGCATGAGCTTAATCTACAAGATCACTTTATCCATGCGCTCTTATCCGAGCCTGCCGAAATGGCGATGTGGAAAAGCGATGATGGCCGCCCAGGGCACTGGGTGCTGCGCATTAAAAAAAACAATTTTGCCAGCCTACTGAGCTGGGTTGCCAAAGCTGCACTGAGCGACACGCAGCTGAGTGTGGATGGCAGCATCAATAAAACACCGCTGTATAAGCTGCAATTTGGTGGCGACGATGCGCTGTGGTTTTTTAGCCAGAATAATAAGCTGGTGGTGCTTTCAGATAAAAGCTGGCTTGAAGGCAAACAAGCTGCGGCATGGACTAAGTTACTGACTAAACTAACAACCGACACGCCCAACCCTTTACTGCAACATTACGGCGTACAGGCTGCCAGCAGCGGCCATACTGTGGTGGCGAATATGCGCTACCTGTCTTTTGGCTATCAAAGCCTCTTTGCCAATGTGAAAGCATTGCGTATGGATGTAGCGGCCGTCGATGAGAAAAACGGCTGGTTCAGCCATGTTCTGCTGAATAAGCAAACCCACTGGGATGGGATGCCCTTGTGGCAATCAGCCCCCGATGGCGCGGCGCTTTGCCTTTCTGCCCCTGTAGACTGGAAAACGCTCGCTCCTGTCAGCAAAAAAGCCAATATCCCCGCCGATTGGCTGGCGCAGCTAGAGCCTGCAGCAGGTGTGTGCTGGTATCCAGATTCATCGCTATACAGCCCCTTACTGCTGGCGCAAACCAAAAAACCAGAGCAATTTGCCAAGCATGCACCACAGCTATTCGATTGGCTGATTGGGGCCAGCGAAGCAAGCTTACGTGATGAGGAACACGCTCGCCTGCCGGTCAGAAAAAGCAAGAAGGATAGTGGCTTGCTGCTGCAACGCGCCGTTAGCGCCAATGATGGCAACCTAAGCAAAGATGCCAAGGATGCCGCGCCTAGCGCAGATAAAATCACGTCTGGCCGCTACTTTGATGTCAGCATGGCGCAATCTGGCGCATCAATTGTGTTCTCTCCCGATCGCAAGCTCGTCACCACCGCGATGGATGTACAAAAGAAACGCTATGCAGCGCTGGCAGACCGAATGGAAGGCCCAAAGCAAGGCTATATCGCCCCCGAAGCGCTTTCGCAGCTATTACAAAAAGCCACGATGGCCACCTTACCCGGCGAATCTCAGCCACTGATGCAAAGCGCGGCGGTGACTTATCTATTACCGCATCTCAAAGCCATCGGCGAGTTCCCTGCCACTGGCCTGCAGCTGAGCCCGAGTGCAGATCAGCGTAAAGACCAGCACTGGGAAAGGCTGGAATGGCGCAAGCCCCAGTAATTGATCTACAACGTTAAACCCATAGCGGCGCTGCTTGCCGCGCCCCTATGACCTTAAATATTAATAAACAGCGCTACACACTTACAGCACAGGCCCAATATTGAGCAAGTATTTCCTCATCGTCACGCTGCTTTTCCTTACCGCAACCAGCCACGCCACCGAGCTAAATCCCGCGCAAACACAGGCGTTCAGGGGCTGGTTTGTGCGGATTGTGAATGAGCAGCTGCGTCAGGGGCCTAATCCGCGTTGGCAGCACCGAGATTGCGCGGGGCTGGTGCGCTTTGCTGTGGCAGAAGCTTTGCAAAAGCACGATGCAGCATGGCTGCAGCGCAATGGCATCAGCCGAGCAGGCCTGCCGCCGGAGGTGGATTTAGCACCAGAGCGCCGTGAAGCGATACGGCATAACTGGAAGCTGGCCAATGGCAAGCAAGCGGCCTATGTACCCGCGTTTGGGCTGGTGCAGAACAATGCACGCCTGATCAGCAAGGATATTAATCATGCTGAGCCTGGTGATTTACTGTTTTTTGACCAGGGGGACGATCAGCATCTGATGGTCTGGACGGGTCGTTATATTGCCTATCACACCGGTACGGTCAGCCCCAAAGATACGGGGCTAAGAGCCGTAAGAATCGATCAATTAATGCAATGGAAAGACACGCGATGGCAGCCACGCAAAGACAATCCCAATTTTATCGGCATCTATCGCTTGGCTTTCTTGCCCTCTGGCTATTAATTAGCCCAAGCTTTGCCGCCGATTACGCCATTAAGGGCAGCACCTTTTATCTACTTTCTGATAGCGGCTTTGCCAGCACAGAAACCGCTACCGTGCGCCTAGAGGCCAGCACTTACGACGCCCAAACTTACGGCGGCGTGGATATTCTGGTTTATCGCGTACCCAAGCCGCTAGATTTTTTAAAGCAGCAGAAAGACCCGCATAAGCTGAACTTAAAAGGCAACTATCAGGGCGAAGGCGCGGTCAATGCGCTGCGCTATCTGTGGGATCAGTGGTATGCCCGCTCGCGCTTGGCTTGGCAGCGAGTTTTTTCTGCGCCCGCCCGTGGCGTAGTCACCCATATTGCACCGGTATTAAAAACCCCGCCGCCCACCACCACCCGCTATACCGCAGCCCGCCAGTACCAGCCCTTAAAAGGCTTTGAGCTGGTGGATGAGTTTCGCTACCCGCTACAAAGCGCCAAGCCCGAAGCCCCCAATGCAAGACTAGAAGGCAGCAGCAGCGAGCGCGGTGTGACACCTGGCAATGTACGCGTGCCACTGGGTAAACTCAAACCTGGCCTTTATATTGTGGAAGGCTATATGGGCAGCTACCGCGCTGCCACCTTACTGTTCGTGGCCGATACCGCGCTTTTTACCAAGGTTTCTGCCGAACAAATGCTGGCATGGACGGCACACAAACAAACGGGGGCCGCCGTCGCAGATAGCGAGCTAGTCTGGAGCGACGGCAACGGCAGCTTAAAATCGGGTGATAGCGATAAAGAAGGCATCGCCATTTTCAAGAAAACCTCGCCCGAGCAAAGCTACGTTTACGGCATCGACCCACAGGGTGGCGCCATGATCTCGGAAAGCTTTTATTACCCTGCCGAGGTCAACAACAGCAAGCTGTATATCTCCACCGACCACCCCCTCTACCGCCCTGGCGACACGGTGAATATTGCGTTAGTTGGCAGGGAATTCACCAGCGCCCGCGAGCATAGCCGCCTTAAAAGCGAAACCGTGCAACTGATGCTGCGCGATCCGGCGGGCACCGAGCTATCCCGTCAAGAGATCAAGATCAGCGCCGACGGGGCCACCACCCACTTTACCCTGCCCGATAATGCCGTGGCAGGCGGCTATGATTTGCGGCTGGTTTATCAAAACACGCCTTATGCCGCGCCGTTTCGCGTGGCCGAATATACCAAGCCGCATTACGACATCAGCATTGATTTAGACAAAGCGGCACTCAAAACTGGCGAAGAAGTCAGCGGTAAAGTCAGCATGCGCTACCCCGACGGCCGCCCCGTGGCCGGTGCATCGGTGGAGCTGGTGCTGCGCAGCCAGCGCGTTTCCATGGTGAATGACGAAGTGCAATACCAAGGCTTGTTTCCACTTAAGCTTAGGCAAGACACGCTTAAGCTAGATGCCAGCGGCAATGCGCGTTTTAGCCTACCCGCCGCCACCGATCCTAGCCGCTATGTATTACGAGTAATCGGCAGCCAATCCGGCGCTTACCCCGTCACCGCCAGCCGCGAAGTACTGATCGACAGCGCCGCCAGCCGCTACCGTCTAAACCCCGACACACAATTTGCCTCAGTAGGCGAAACGGCGCGCTTTAAAATCATCAGCGATTGGCCAGGCAGCAACAAACCCGCCAGCTGGAGCGCCCAGCGCTTGGAAGACCGCAGCATTCAAAAAGGCAATGTAGCGGGCGCAGAGCTGGCGATTCAGTTTAAGCAGGCAGGTAATTATCAGATTCGCCTGCTCGACGCTGCTGGCAAGGAACTAGGGCAAACGCCTTTTATTGTCAGTGGCAAGGGCTTAAATGTCGCGCCTGGCTCGATCTCTCTATTGTTTGATAAAGAAAACTATCAGCTTGGCGAAACCGCATCAGGCATGCTGACTTTTCCTGAAGACGTCAGCGATGCGCTACTCACCCTTGAGCTAGAAAACGTGCAGGAGCAAGCTACGCTGGCCAAGGGCGCTAGCTGGCTTAAGCTGGCTAAAATCAGCGCCCGCCAGTGGCAAATCAGCTTGCCAATAGAAAAAGATTACCGCCCAAATATGACTTTCTCGGTGCTGTACGTAAAGCACGGCAGTCATAGCTTTCAGAACCGTGGCTTAGCGGTGATTCAGCCCAAGATTGATGTCAGCATCAAGGCGGATAAAAAAGAATACCAACCTGGCGATCTGGTGACCTTGGAGCTAAGCAGCAGTGTGGCGGGCAAAGGCGCGAGCGCGCAGCTTAGCCTTGGTGTGGTTGATGAAATGGTTTATCTCTTACAGCCCGAAATCACCCCAGATATCTACGACTTTTTCTACCACGCCCGCCGCAATGCGGTGCGCACCAGTGCCAGCTTAAATTTCTATGGCTACGATATGGCTTGGTCGCCACGCGCAGCTGGCAGCGACGAAATGCGCTACAGCTCCCGCTCGCAAAAAATGCTGGTGCGCCCACGCCGCGACAATATGGATACCGCCTACTGGAATGGCGCGCTTAAAACCGATGCCAATGGCAAACTCAAAATCCAGTTCCGCATGCCCGATGCGCTTAGCCGCTGGCGCATCACCGCCCGCGCCATCGATAACGACGGCATCGTTGGCCAAAAAACTCACTATATCAACTCGAATAAAGCCGCCTATGTGCAATGGGCAGCGACCAGAATTTTCCGCGAGGGCGATACGCCAAGCTTACAAGTAGCCATCACTCAGCAAGCAGAAAAAGCGCAGTATCAACTGGTAGTACGCGCGGGCAATGCCACGCAAAAAGAGCAGACACTCAATCTTGCCAAAGGCACAAATTATGTGGCGATTGAACCTGGCCCGCTGCAAAACGGCCAGTTGATTGTGGAGCTAAAACAAGGCGGCAAGCTGATTGATAGGTTAATTACCGATCTATCACTACGGCCCACGCAAGATTTACAAACCATAAGCCAAAGCATTAGCCTGCAAGATGGTAAGGCCGAAATCAGCCTACCTGTGGATGCACAAAATGTGCGCTTACAGCTACTGGATAGTGGCGACGCGGCTTTTCGCAGCGTGATCGATGATTTAATTGCCTACCCTTACGGCTGCGTAGAGCAAACCGCCAGCCGCTTATTGCCACTGGCAATGGCTTACCAAAAGCTGGCCGACGCACCAGCGCCCATGCGTGAAGCACTGCGCCAGCGCATCGAAACGGCCCGCTTACGCTTACTAAAAATGAGCGATGCTGGTGCAGTATTTAGCTGGTGGGGCGATAGCACAGCGGCCGACCCGCTGCTATCCGCTTACGCCCGTCTTGCCGAACAAACCGCCAGCCGCGCACTGGGCCTCAGCCCTAGACTGAGCAATTCAAAATCATTCCAAGCGCTTTACGCCAAAAGCGTGGCCACTATGCCGCCGCTGCATCAGGCGCTCACACTATGGATGGCAGCTGCCAGCGGTGAAGCCACCAAAACCCAGCTATCTGGCCTTGTGGATCAGTTAGTCCAGTTAACGAAATCGCCGAAGCAAGCGACTGGCAGCGTCAATATCATGAACGAGCCAGACTCGGCGCTGGGGCAGCAAGCCGCGCTGGTATTGCTTAGTAAGCTAGCCAGCCAGCAAAAAATTGCACTACCGGATGGCATCAAAGCCGCAGCCAAGGCCGCTACCACCACTCTGCAACAAAGGCCAGAGCCTTGGCTACAAGCCTTAGTCGCATGGAGCAGTGGCGATAAAACCAACACGCCGCGCCTGTTAGCGGCGCTCAGCCAAAACAGCCCTACGCTGGAAAGATCGCTGGCGCTACTTTGGTTACAGGACGAATGGAAAACCGCCAAAGCCAGCACACTGGCTCCAGATGGCAGCTGGCGTAAGCAAACCGGCAGCAGCGGCGGTATTGAATGGCTACTCAAGGGCAAGGCTGGTGAAAAACTGCCGCTACAAATCGCCAAAGCGCCTAAGGAGTTGGCGGCCACGCTTAAATACGAAAGCGTAGTTAAAACCGCCAGCACACTAGGTGTCAGCATTCATCGCCAGCTGTATGTTTTAGTCCCCACCGCAGATGCGGGCTTTAGCGCTAAGGCCGTGGAGTGGGGCAGCAAGCTCGCCACGGATAAATTGTATGTGGACGAAATTGTGCTGGATGCTAAAAAAACCTATCGCTATGGCTTACTAGAAGCCGCCCTGCCACCCGGCGCGGTGGTTGAAGAGCAGCACTGGGGCCTAAAAATCGACAATCTGTCGGGCCAAAATCAATACGAGGATGAAGAAGGCAAGGAGCAAAGCACGCTGCCCGTGCAGGCCATGCAGCAAAAAGCCCTCGGCTACGCCATGCCCGTGCCCAAGCTAGAAGGCAAAACAGTGATGCGGCAAATTGTGCGCTTCACCCAAGCCGGACGCTTCACCCTGCCGCCAGCCCGCTATTTCCGCATGTATCAGCCAGAAGAAACCGCGCAGGAAGAAGGCGCGACAAGGGTGGTGGAGATTCGATAATGAATGGCTATTTTTGGGGAAGGTATCTTAGGGTGGGCACGCCCTTGTGCCCACGCATCAGCAGAGTGTACCCGCGCGTTAGCCATGCGTACCCGCTTGGAGGAGTCCTATGAGTAGCTATATTTCCATGCCCTCACCGCGCATGCGCTTACACGCGTGGGCACAGGTGCCCACCCTACTCTTGTTGATCGGCAGCGTATTTGCGCGTGAGCCTGTTTGCTTACCAAAGCCAGATATTCAGCAAAAATTAGCTACGCTGGCTAAAGGCTGGCACGGCAGGCTGAGCCATGAAGAGGGCTATGCACCGCCTACCGCATTTACAGTTTGTCAGCTGCATAGCGGTTTTCCTTACGCAGACCACCAGCTGCAACGCATTTACATCCGTAATCTAGCGAGCGTGAATGATGAAATCACTCTTGCTCACGAATACCTGCATCTGGCATTTAGCCGCCATCCGCGCGGACACAATGAAACCTTTATTGAAACCATGGCGGTTAGCCTGGTGGAGTCACCATGAAATACTTACTGATATTGCTACTTATCCCCTTTGCTCAGGCTGAAGGCCTACGGCTGGACGCCCCCGCTGGCGGCTGGCGTAATACCACGGGCAAGGCCGAGCGCTACACCCAAAATGTGCAATATCCGGCCACACTGGTGAATACCCCCGAAAATCAAGGCAAGCTGGCGCTGATCCGTGGCCATATCGGCAAAACACCTAAAGCCCCAGCAAAAGGGGAAGAAAACAAACCCTATCAGCTGATCGTGAACGGTGTACCCATGCCGCTGCGTATTGACGAGGACGGCAGCTTCTCGCGCCCCTACTCCTTTGGCCGAGGCGCAAACAGCGTAGAAGTGCGCAGCCCCGATGGTAAAGAGCATGCGGCCAGCCAGTTTTACGACAGCAATAAAGACCGCGCCCAAACCAAACTGCGCGTCGTGCTTTCATGGAACACCAATAGCACTGACTTAGACCTGCACGTGATTAGCCCCGATGGCGAACACACCTACTATGGCAATCGCGTCAGCAAAAACGGCGGCGCCCTGGATGTGGATGTTACCTCTGGCTACGGCCCAGAAATCTACGCCAATCCCAGCCCGCCCAAAGGCCGCTATTTGGTGTACGTAAACTACTACGGCGGCTACAGCGAAAACCCCGCCATGACCATCGCCCAACTGAGCATCATCAATAATGAAAATACCCTGCACGAAAAACAGCAGCTATTCAACGTGCCCATGCGTAAAACAGGGGATTTAACCCTAGTGGGCAGTTTTGTTTATCCCTAGGGATTCACGCAGGCAAAAAGCGCAAGGAAACACGAGTAATAGAAGCCGTTTTTAACGCCGCACAACCCAAAAGTTAGACATCAAGCTCACTTAATCAAAGACCTAATCTAATTCACATAAGAAGCCGAATGACTCACACCTCCCACTCTGGCTGGCCCGCCCTCAAACCCGCTCTCTACCTTTTTATCTTCCTTGCCCTGCTCATGTTGTGGCACGGCCCGATTGCTCAGCAGGCGCATTATCATGATTTTGCGGATCAGCGAGCGGGCTTAGGCATCGCTAATCTGCGCGATGTGTTATCCAACATCGGTTTTGCCCTAATTGGGGCGTGGGGTTTGCAACGCAGCGGCTCACAGCAGGGCATCGCAAAAGCAGGCTGGATGTTTGGATTTTTCAGCCTACTACTCACGGCGGCAGGCTCAGCTTGGTATCATCTTGCGCCTGATGATGCGCGGCTGATTTGGGATCGGATCCCCATTGCCCTTGCTTGTGCGGGGTTTTTATCGGCGCTGGCTAGCCAACTGCATGGCAGACTCAAGAGCACGTGGTTTATTCTTCCCTTAGCCTGCTGGGCCATTTTGTCTGTGGGCTATTGGGTCGTCACGCAAGATTTGCGGCCCTATTTATTACTACAGGCTTTACCGCTGATTTTATTGCCGCTATGGCAGTGGCAGCTTTGCGGCAGGCAGCGCCCTTTTTGGCTAATGCTAGCGGCCAGCCTTTGCTATATTTTGGCCAAAACTGCCGAATTACAGGATCTAATGCTCTTTAATACCCTGCAGCAGTATTTATCCGGCCATACTTTAAAACATCTCTTAGCCAGCCTTGCCTGCCTATTTATTTTATTTGCGAGCCCTCATGAAACTGCCTGACTTGTTATTCCGCCGTTTTGCCAGCCTGCTACTATTGCTCACGCTGACTAGCCCTGCTCAGGCGGTAAGTAGCCTGCAAGAGTTTCAGGCCAATATTGCTGAACTGATCAGCATCCGCACCGAAGCTTACCGCTTTGCCGAGCTGCATCAGATCATCGGCAATAGCGACATCCCCAAGTTAAATCGCCAGCAAAGCGAGCAGTTACGCGGCATTATTCAGCAGTATTTTGCGGTGCGCGCCCGGCTACTGCCCGAAGTAGAGCATATCGCCCCCTGCTTCGCCCTCGCCTCCCCCATCCGCCTAAACATACAAAAGCCCAGCACAAATGGTTTGCCAGAGCTGTGCACCACCGCCAAAAGCCGGATGTGGGCACCCTCGCTTAATCCCTACGATGAGATAGGCAAAAAAACGCTGCTTGATATTGAACGCGGCTTAGCCGCAGCGCTGGTGCTAATGGATAGCTACGAAATTGCCATTGCCCCCTACGCGCAAAATGCAGAACTGCGCTATCTGCTTAATTACGACGTAAAAAACACCGTGCAACTGGATCAATTAATCCGCCAATATCGCTCGGGCGAGGTGCACGCTCAGCTACTACTAGCCAGCAATTTGCTCGATCAATACTTTAAAATGCAGAGTGAAAGCAGCCAAACACCTGATGCTAATGAGCAATATTTATATGCCCTGAGCCAAAGCACGGTTTGGTATGTGAATCAGCGCAAAAGCACCAGGGGCAATCCGTTAGAAGTCACACAATTCATTCTTGAAGACTTTAATCAGCAGAGAAAAGTAGCGCAAAACACCCTTAGCTTTGGTCTAAGCTTTGGCTTTGGCCAAATGGTGGGCCTAGTACAAACCCGTAATGGCAAGTTAAATCGCCCTGATCCTAGCACCCTAAGCCAGCTAGAAAGCGAAATGCGCCCACTGGATATCTTGCTGGAAAAAACACCGTTTCGCCTCACCGATAAAATGATTCCCGGCCACTACGGCCATATGGCACTGTGGCTAGGCTCTGAAGCCGAGCTAAAAGAAATGGGCGCATGGGATGACATTCCAGCTCAGTGGCAAGAGCAAGTGCGTAAAGGGAAACGCATCGTAGAAGCACTGCGCTCTGGCGTCACCCTGAGCACGCTCGATCACTTTATGAATATTGATGATCTGCTCGTGCTGCGCGATCAACGCATATTAAGCAAAGATTATCAGCGTAATGCCGCAATCACGGCGGTGCAGCAACTCGGCAAAGAATACGACTTTAATTTTGACGTCATGACGCACGAGCGCATCGTTTGCTCTGAGCTGGCCTACGTGGTTTTCCCCGATCTTGATTGGCCACTGGCCCAAACACTGGGCCGCTACACCATTAGCCCAGATAATGTGGCCCAACTGGCTATGGGCGAGATGCCCATCTTTAGCCCCGTTATCATGTACCGCGATGGCAAGCGCGAGGAAGATCACTTACAGGAAAAGTTACTTGCGCTGATCTCAAAAGTGAAACACAGCAATGAAATAATCAACGATGCTCGCCCTTCAACCCAGCACCCATAGTCAAACAAAGAGAAAAAATGCCTTTTACCAAAGACTCCCGTGAATTTGACGCGCTGGTTCAAGCAAACCCCAAGGCCATTAAAATATTAGCTGAAGGGGATTCTTGGCTCGCTTATCCACGGCAGTTTTTCTTATTTGGCAAAAATTCTAATATTGTTGATTGCCTAGGGGATAAGCCAGATATTGTTGCTTATAGCAGCTCAGAGAATGGCGACGAGGCGGTGGCCATGCTATGCGGGGAGCAAAAACTCGCCTTAATGAAAAGAATAAAACATACAGATTTTGATATTATTCTTTTCTCTGGCGGAGGAAACGATTTAGTTGGCCGCTATGATTTTGGCTTCTTCCTGCAAAAAATGACCGGCAATGATTGGCAAAGCTGTATTCACCATGAGCGACTCAATAAAAAACTCAGCCAAATCAGCTTAAGCTATGAAGAATTAATCGAGCGAGCATTAGAGTTCTCTAGCAATAAGAAAATTAAAATCATTAGCCACAGCTATGATTATGCAATTCCATCCAAAACAGGCTTTGAGCTATTTGATATCTTCCCCATGTCTGAATCATGGATGTTCCCCTACCTAAGCCAACTTGATATCAACCGGCATGAAGATCAAAAAAACATTGCTAAATATATGCTGGTTAAATTCCAAGAAATGCTCTTGGCTTTAGAGGCCAGATACCCTCATAATTTTTATGTGGTTCAAACTCAGGGAACACTCAAAGAAAACCAATGGCGCAATGAAATACACCCCACACCAGAGGGGTTTAAAGTTATTTCTGAAATGATCTATAAGAAAATAAAAACGGCGATTGCTAGCTAAAACACCTTAATTTTAACGCGCAAGTATTTATCAAAAATTAAATTTTTTTGTAACGTGGGCAAGCTTTTTTGCCCACGCCGTGCAGCCCTGCCCATGGGTAAAAATATTGCCCGCCCTGCATCACCTTGTGCCATATTTCCAATTCAAACCTAAATTTTATTCAAGCAGAATATTTCATGGCAAATATCATCGTGCTTTTTTCTAGCTCAAGACAAAACGGTAATACGCGCAATTTTATTGACCAAATAGCCATACAACTAGAAACGATCGATATTTTCGTAGAGATCATCGATTTGGAGCAATACCATTTCTCTGATTTTGATTATAAGCATAAAAATAAAAACGATGATTTTTCGCCTTTATTTGAAAAAATATTGCCCTGCCCAATTATAATTTTTGCCACACCGGTTTATTGGTACGCTGTGCCTCCTCAAATGAAACGCTTTTTAGATCGTATTTCAGACTATCTCATTTGTCCGCAATTATCAGATAAAGGCCGCCAGCTTAGAGGTAAAACTGCATATATCGTGTGTACCTCAGTAAAAGAGCACGCGTCTGAAACCTACCTTAATGCACTTAAAGAAACCTTTGCCTATCTTGGCATGCAATATGGCGGATATATTCATGCCGATTGTAGCGAGGGATATCTAGCAGAGCAGCAAGACAATGCAATCATGCTGTTTAGCCATTTATTCAAAACACAAAAGGCCTAGGCTAAGCGATGCGCCTAAACTTCACTTTCTTCTCAGCCATACAATCCGCGGAATTTGATCGGCCTTACGCTCCAGTAGCGCTTGAAAGCTCATATTGACGCGACCAAAGTGAGCATCTACTTCGCTGATAAAATAGCGGCTTTGCACCGATACTGCATCAGCGGGCATGCCGGCTTGTAAGGGCTGCGGCAGGGCAAGCTTGAATTCTTCGATGCTTTTAAAATACTTGCCCGAGCGCTGTGCCACCACGCCACCGGCAGCAGAAACACTCAGCCCCGGAATAATCGCTGAAAGCACTTCAGCACCCGCAAAGTTAACATTGATAGGCGTTGCCTGCGGTAAGACGCTAATCACGGGCTCTAGCTTGGCGATCAGCTCTGGGGTAAAGCCACGAATGCGCGATAAGCTTTGGATATCTAACAAGCTGCGATTTGCAGCCCGATACGCCTCTGGCATCGCCAGATATTCCACATCTTCGGCCCCACCAGGGTAGCGCGTTAGGCTATCCGCGTCTTGCCAATCCACCAAGGCATTAGCCACATCCAGCGGTAAACCTAGATTTTGCAAGAGGCGCTGAAACGCGGCAAAACCCACCTCGTTAATAACGCCGTTTTGCACCACATTATTGATATTAAAACGTCCTTGCTGCTCTAATAAGCGCCCACCTACCTTACCTGCCTCAACCGGAATCGCAGGAATAGGAATATTCCAAGGCTCTAGCTGATGATCAATTTGATTATTGCGTGCGTCATCTCTTAAAGTAAGCCGTGCAAGATTAATCGAGGCGCGGGCAATGCCACGTGCCTCGGCCAAATCAAATTGATTTTCTAATTGCCGAAACCAAAGCTGCTGCCTCCAAGCAATAGCAACCGCCAATGTAGTCACAAGTGCAGCGGTGAGCACCGCAGTGATAATGGCAACGCCACGTTGTTTATGCATCATGGCAGGGTATAAATCCTTTCAACGCTGCTGTTATCACTGAGGATGAGCTTGATTTTTACCCCACGTGGTGGCGTTTTATTATTACCTGCGGGGGGCCAGCTGGCTTGCCACTGGCTGGCGGTGTCTAAAAAAAACACCTCAAAGCCACGAATATTTTCCAGCAAACTATGCACCTGTGGCTCCGTCCTTGGGCCTAAATCAAGGGCATCCCACAGCAGCAGCTCTAAGCGGCTATCTTGCAAACGATAAGCCACGTGAAAAGCATCACGGTTACGATCTAAACGGATCAGCTCTAAAGGTAGATCACTCTTACGCTCCGGCTTATTGGTGCCGCGCAACGCAGGTTGCTCTACCCCGCCCTGATCTCGCCATGGTCTATCCACCGTTTGGCTGATGTCTTCTTCCATACGATCAAACACGAGGGATAAATCCCGCCAGCGTTTGGCCTCGGCGTCCAGCGCAGTACGTGTTTGCGCCACAGACTCTAGCCCTTTATAGGAAATCAACGTCACCACACTGAATACCGCCAAAGCGATCAAGATTTCCAGCAGGGTAAAGCCATGCTGCTTAGGGTTTGGCACTAACCGCTCACTTTAAATACGAGAAGAAAAAAACATTTATCCATAGGTATTACACAAGCCAAATCTTGAGCCACAGAGAACGCAGAGGGCAATTTCACGAAGGAAAATAAGTAATACCTGCTGCTTGCCGCGCCCTGTTCATCATGGGCGCAGCAAGCAGTGCCCCTACAGCTACACTATCAATGCGGCACATGGGCCAGATAGCTCACCAGCGTCGCCAGGGCATGTTGATTATCATCGCTACTAAATACTTTTATTTCGACGCGGCGAAAGCTGCGATTGGGCGAGCCGCCCGTTTCTACTCGCCAGACAAAATCCATCCCCGCTTGCGACTCTTTGCCCTCGGTAGAGCCAATATCAGGCCATGCACCCAGTGCCGCCAACTCGTTTAAGCGGTTTTGTGCCACCCAGCCCGCTGCGGTGCGGCTTTTTAACTCGATGGCGTTATTGGTGCTAGATAAAGTGACTTTCATTGCCGCGCCCATGGCAATGGCAATCACGGCCAACGCCACCAACACTTCAATTAAGGTAAAACCTAGGCGCTTACGCATGCGGCATCACGGCAGCGGGCGCAGAAGCATCGGCTTGGCGTACTTCAACCCGCCCCATCACATCGCCAATTAAATCTAAGCGGCTATTATTTAAACGCAGCTGCAAAGTAAATGGCGCATTCACACCAGAAGGCTCAAACACTAAACGCTCACCTAAGCGCCGCTCGCGCAAGTTAACAGAAAACCCATCCACCCTGACCTCTTCTAACACTCGAGGATTAAGCAAATCGTGCGCCGCAATGGATTGCCAATTGTTCTGCGCATCTTGCAGCCAAAATTGATAGCCTTGGCCATCGGATGACCAAGCAATTGCCTGCCCACTCGTAATCGCCTCATCGCGTGCCGATTCAAACAATGCAGCAAGGCGGCTGGCTTCACGCTCCACTCTTTGCCCATCGGATAAATCCAAACGCACCACGGCCAAGCCCATGATGACGCCAATAATAGCGAGCACCACGAGGATTTCAATCAAGGTAAAGCCTTGGTGGCGCATTAATTGTCCCAAGAACCAATATCCGCATCCGTACCTTCGCCGCCTTGCTGGCCATCGGCACCGTAGCTCATCACATCAATTTCGCCTTTAATACCTGGGCTTAAAAATAGATAATCCCCACCCCAAGGATCTTTAGGCAGCTTTTCTAAATAACCGCCGGTTTTCCAATTATTAGGCAAAGGCGCGGCGCTTGGTTTCTCTACCAAGGCTTTTAAACCCTGCTCGGTGCTTGGGTAACGGCCGTTATCCAGCTTATATAATTTTAAAGCCTGCACAATCGAGCGAATATCTTGCTTAGCCGCCACCACTCGTGCTTCATTGGGCCGATTCATAATCTTAGGCACCACCAAAGCCCCCAAAATAGCCAAAATGGTAATCACCACTAAGATTTCAATTAAGGTAAAACCGCTTTGTATTTTTTTCATTTTTAAATGCACCCCTTTAAAAAATAGATTGTCCACGAAAAGCACCAAGTACACGAACAAAAAAACCCATCATTTCAACCGAGTTTGTTCGTGTTTTCCGTAGATAAAGAAATTATTTAACCAATTGATTCATTTCAAATACTGGCAATAAAATCGCCAATACAATCACTAAAACCACGCCACCCATTAATAAAACCATTAAGGGGCCAAGCAAGCCGGTAAAGGTTGAAACACGGTTTTCTAATTCTTGCGTTTGCTGCGCGGCGGCTTTTTCTAGCATATGCTCTAGCCGCCCTGTAGCCTCGCCACTGCCAATCAAATGAATCAGCACGGGCGGAAACATTTTGCTGACGGCCAGTGCTCTAGATAAGGTCATCCCTTCGCGCACTTGCTTTGCCGCTTCAGCCACTGCATCCCTCAGCGGTAAGCTGCCCAACACACCGCTTACGGCCTGCATGGCGTTCAATAGGGGTACGCCGCTGCCAACCAAGATGGCTAAGGTCGACGCTAATTGTGCGGTATTGGCGGTGCGCTCAAAGCGTCCAATCAGCGGCAGCTTTAAACGCCAAGCATCAAACTGCCGACGCACTGCTGGTTTTTTTAAAGCATGCCAGCCAGCAGCACTGGCTATACCAAAGAGCGTAAAGAATATCAGCCCCCAATCCCGCACAAAGGAGCTAGCCCACAGCAGCAAGCGCGTGAGCAAGGGCAGCGTTTGCTTGGCGCTTTGAAACACCGTCACCATCTGCGGCACCACCCAAGTCAGCAGCCCCACAATAACCAGTGCCGAAACAAACATCACAACGGCGGGGTAAATAAACGCCAAGCCTACTTTAGACGCCAAAGACGCACGCGATTCCAAATAATCGGCCAAACGCTGCATCACCGCAGCCGCCTTACCGGACTCCTCCCCTGCACTGACAATGGTGCGATACAACTCTGGAAACACTCTTGGGTGGCGCGATAAAGCTTGCGATAGCGATGAGCCCGCTAAAATTTCGCTACGCAGCGCGGCGACTAGCTGCTTTTCGCGCTCAACTTCGCTTTGCTCTATCAGCACAGATAGCGCTTGCTCAATCGGCAAGCCCGCATCCAGTAAAGTAGCGAGCTGACGAGTCAGCAAAGAGAGCTTAGCTGTACCCAGCCCACGCTCGCCTTTTGCCCCATTAGAGGCAATCTCTTCTAGATCAGAAACCCACAAGCCCTGTTGGCGCAGCATACCCTTAGCCAAACGGGAGGTTTCAGCTTCAACCACACCGCGCGCAGCCTTGCCGCTCTCGTTCACTGCACGGTAGCGAAAAGCCGTCATAGCAAAAATCCTATAAACCTAATTGAGTGAACTGGAGTGAGCATTTATTGTTATTTTAAAAGGCACTAAATAGAAAATTAAACCATATAGATAAAAGCAGAATTTATGTATTGAAACAAAGCACTAAACTTATTCCCAACACATTAATTCTGCCCTTCTTTAACGCCGTCTAATCAAGAAAAAATCACTGTTTTCTTAGAATAAACCAGAATGCGATTTTCCAAATGAGCACGTACCGCGCGGGAAAGCACCATTCTTTCTAAATCACGCCCTTTGCGTATCAACATATCAACGTCATCACGATGCGAAATACGCATCACATCTTGCTCGATAATTGGCCCATCATCCAATACTTCAGTTACATAATGACTGGTTGCCCCAATTAACTTCACCCCACGAGCAAATGCACGATGATAAGGCTTTGCACCTTCAAATGCCGGCAAGAATGAATGATGAATATTAATCACTCGCTGCGGATATGCTGCAGTAAATTCATGGCTTAATACCTGCATATAGCGAGCAAGCACAATTAAATCAATTTGATTGGCTTCCAGCAAGGCACGCTGAGCTTGTTCAGATTCAACTTTATTATCTTTATTCACACTAATCACATGAAAAGGAATGCCGTAGTAATCTGCCAAACCTCGGCAATCTTCATGATTAGAAATAATCAAAGGAATATCACAGCGTAACTCACCGCCTTTATGCCTATGCAATAAATCAACCAAGCAGTGATCATATTTAGACACAAAAATGGCGACTTTGGGGCGGCAAGCCGATAGAGCCACCGACCAGGTCATTTGAAAGCGATCTGCAATAGGCTGAAATGCGGGTTCAAACGCGCTCATATCTAAAGTAAAGTCAGTAACATCCCACTCTACACGCATCAGAAACAGGCTTTCTGTTTCATCTTGATGCTGATCAGCGTGAACAATATTGGCGTTATAGGTATACAAAAAATTGGCGATTGCTGCGGATAAACCTTTTCGATCTGGACAACTAATCAGTAGTGTTGCGGTATTCATTCAGTGACTCAAGTAAAATCTATTACTAATTCTAACAGTAACCCTCGCCTTAAAACATCACCCCGTTCCATTGCGAGGCGATGTAAATCAACTAAAACATAGCTAAACGCTTTTTTTGCTCTTCTCGGCAAAGCGCAGCTCTTGATTTTCCTGCATTTAGCAGTTGCTCAAATGGGGCACTAAAGCCATGTTTAGGTATTTTTGCCCGCCAAAACAAACCATCACTCGGGGTTTCTATCAGTGAAAATGGATAGTCAAACATTGCGGCATAAATCGCCATACCCACGCCAGCAATACGAGCGGGGTTGAAAGATTGACCATCTGGCCCCATCATCTCGTGATCGATTGCCCTAAAGATAATGGCAATGGTTTCTTCTGCGGTCATTTCATCTAAAATAGCCATACGCGCCGCAGCAAGTAAAATCTCTTCGTGAATCAAGTCCATCGCTCCCCCAGAAAAAACAACATATTCTTTATTCTGGGTTTCTATTTGTTTAATACAAGGCGTTTCGCCTGCCACCGATCAGCTTACTCTATGTTCCATATCGTACTATTTCAGCCAGAAATCCCGCCTAATACCGGCAATGTAATCCGCCTTGCCGCAAATGCAGGCTGCTGCTTACATTTAGTTAAACCCCTTGGCTTTGAGCTTGAAGATAAGCGCATGCGCCGTGCAGGCTTGGATTACCACGAGTTTTCTACCATGAAGATTCATGAATCATGGGCAGAATGCAAGCAAGCCTTAGAGGGCCATCGCTTGTTTGCCATGACCACCAAAGGCTCAACACGGCACGACCGCATTGTGTATGAAAAAGATGACGTTTTTGTGTTTGGCCCAGAAACCCGCGGCCTACCAGAAGAAATCCGTGCAGAATTTGCCGCCGATCGGCGCATCCGCCTACCAATGATGCCGGACAACCGCAGCTTAAACCTATCCAATGCGGTGGCGATTACCGTGTTTGAAGCATGGCGACAAATGGATTTTGCTGGGGCTTTATAAACTTAGGGGTACAAAATAGAGGGGCACGGCATGCCGTGCCCCTGCCTAAAAAACTACGCTAATAAACATGCCGCCTGTGTGACTGGGCTTAATTCACGCAATTTTGGTACTTTATCCGCACACTGCGATTCAGCCTTGGGGCAGCGGGTTCTAAACACGCAGCCTGATGGCGGATTAATCGGGCTAGGCAAATCACCTTGCAAGATTTGAATCACCTTGGTTTTTTCGCGCTCAGGGTCAGGAATAGGGATCGCGGATAGCAGTGCTTGGGTATAAGGATGGCTTGGGTTTGCGTACAGTGCGGCTTTTTTAGCCAGCTCCATTTCGTGGCCCAAATACATCACCAAAATACGATCGCTAATATGCTTCACCACGGCTAAATCGTGAGCAATAAAGATCAGCGCCATGCCCATTTCACGCTGCAATTCTTTCAGTAAATTTACAATTTGAGCTTGAATCGATACATCAAGCGCAGAAACCGGCTCATCACACACAATCAGCTTAGGCTTCATAATTAGCGCACGGGCGATGCCGATACGCTGGCACTGCCCACCTGAAAACTCATGCGGATAGCGGTTAATTTGCTGCTCACGCAAACCCACACGCACCATAATCGCTTTTACTTGGGCCATTACTTCAGCTTCAGCGATATCTGGGTAATGCGTTTTTAGCGGCTCAGCAATAATTTGCGCTACCGTCATACGTGGGTTTAAAGATGCCAGCGGATCCTGAAAGATCATTTGGATATCTTTACGCGCATCTAACCACTCGCTACTACTGGCACCACTCATTTCCTTACCCATCCAAACGATGCTACCGCTGGTGGCAGGGATTAAGTTAAGCACTGCGCGGGCCAAGGT
Source organism: Iodobacter sp. (assembly GCF_025352645.1). Lineage (GTDB taxonomy): Bacteria > Pseudomonadota > Gammaproteobacteria > Burkholderiales > Chitinibacteraceae > Iodobacter. The sequence continues at coordinate 31,204 of NZ_JANXSO010000150.1, forward strand.
TGACTTACCACAGCCTGACTCGCCCACCACACCAAGGGTTTCACCTGCGTATAAATCCAGCGATACACCATCCACAGCCTTGAGCTGCTTGCTGGCTTGCCAAGGCCATTTCACGCCCTGACGCACCGAGAAATGTACTTTCAAATCACGAATAGATAGGATAGGTTGACGTGTTTCAGACATGAGCCGCCTCCAACGTTGTTTCAGCCACCGGCTTATGGCAAGCACGCAATACACCCCCCGCAGTAACGGGCAGCAGCAAAGGCAATTCTGTATGGCAACGAGCAAATGCATGCACGCAGCGCTCGCTAAACGGACAGCCCGGCGGCATGTGTGCCATATTCGGTGGATTACCCGGAATGGAGATCAAGCTTTCATTATCGTCATGATCTAGGCGCGGCAATGCCCCCAGCAAACCAATCGTGTACGGGTGCGTAGCATGGTAGAAAATATCGCTAGCATTGCCCTGCTCCATCACTCGGCCACCGTACATCACCAGCACTTTTTCGCAAAGGCCAGCAACCACGCCTAGATCATGGGTAATCATCACGATACCGGTGCCAAAATCACGCTGCAGGTCTTTTAATAGTGCAATAATTTGTGCTTGCACGGTTACATCTAAGGCTGTCGTTGGCTCGTCCGCAATCAATAGCTCTGGCTCGCACAATAGTGCCATTGCAATCATCACCCGCTGGCGCATCCCCCCCGAAAACTCGTGCGGATACATCATCACGCGCCGAGCCGCTTCAGGGATTTTTACTGCATCAAGCAACTCAATCGAGCGTTTTTTAGCATCACGGCGGCTCATGCCCTTGTGCAATTCCAGCACTTCGGTCATTTGACGCTCAACGGTAAGGTAAGGGTTCAAAGACGTCATTGGGTCTTGAAAAATCATCGCTACCCGATTACCACGAATTTTATTAAGCTGCTGCGCTGGCAACTTAAGCAAATCTTGCCCATCAAACACCGCGCTGCCTTGGGTTTTACCATTTTTGGCTAATAAACCCATTAAGGCCAAAACGGTCTGGCTTTTACCCGAGCCAGATTCGCCCACAATACCTAGCGTTTCACCACGATTTAACTCAAACGACACGCCATTCACTGCGCTTACCGAACCATCATTGGTAGCAAACTGCACACCTAAATCTTTTACGGATAACAAACTCATGACTCGCCCCTCGCCACAACTAATACTGATAACAAACTCATGATGAGGCTTCCTTAGCGGTCTTTCGGGTCAAGCGCATCACGCATGCCATCACCGATATAATTGGCACAATACAAAGTGGTAGATAACAAAGCCGCAGGGAACAGCAGCAACCACGAGGTGGTTTCCATCACACTTGCACCATCATGAATCAATACGCCCCAGCTGGTCATAGGCTCTTGAATACCTAAACCCAGAAATGACAATACAGACTCAGTAAGAATAACGCCAGGCACCGTTACCGTAGTGTAAATCACCACAATACCCAGCAAATTTGGCACCACATGACGAAAAATAATTTTCCATGTTGGTACGCCAATTGCATGCGCAGCTTCAATATATTCTTTGGACTTAATCGCCAATGTTTGTCCACGCACCACCCGTGCCATATCCATCCAGCCAAATACGGTAATGGTTAACACGACCAAATAGAATTCACGCCCTAATAATGTCACCATTAAAATAGCGATCAATAAATAAGGAATGGCGTACATCATATCGACAATACGCATCATCACCGAATCAACCTTACCCCCCAAAAAACCAGCCGTAGCACCCCATATTACGCCAATAGCTACGGAGGTTAATGTGGCCAGCACGCCAATCATCAGCGAAATACGCCCGCCAATTAAACTGCGCACCAATAAATCACGCCCTAATTCATCGGTGCCGAATAAATGCCAATTTTGAAGTGTTGGGGCCAAACCCATGGCACCAAAATCCGTATCTTCATAAGAGTTAGGCAATACAAATGGCCCCAAAATACAGGCTGCCGTGATAATCAGTAAGATAATCGCGCTGATTACTGCGGCTTTATTCTTAAAGAAGCGACGACGCGCATCCGCCCACGGGCTACGCCCTTCCACCGGCAGACTTTCTAAAGCTGCGGCGAGTTTTTTATTTCGAAACAACATGACAACCTCGCCTATTAATAACGAATTTTTGGATCAAGTAGCGCGTAGGCTAAATCAACCAATAAGTTAAGCAATACCGCAACCACGGTAACCAAAACAACCAAACCCAACACCAAGGTGTAATCTCGATTACTTGCGCCATTCACAATCAATTTACCAATCCCAGGCAAAGAGAATACCGATTCAGTCACAACCGCAGCGGTAATCGATGAAATAGCCAAAGGGCCTAAAACAGAAACCACAGGCAGTAACGCAGGTTTTAAAGCATGACGAAATACGATGGTTTTTAAAGGCAAACCTTTAGCACGGGCGGTACGAATAAAATTGCTACTCATTACTTCAATCAAGCTACCCCGCATCACACGCGCAATGGTCGATACATTAATAAAAGTCAGCAAGGAAAGCGGCAAAATAATAAAGCGTAAATTAAATTCATTCCAGCCACCAGCTGGCAGAATGGGAATCCAAATAGCAAACACCAGAATCAATACCGGCCCTAAAACAAAAGATGGAATAGTGCTACCAATATTGCCAATTAACATCACAAAATAATCAACAAAACTATTTTGCTTTAGTGCCGCAGTAATACCTAAACCGACACCAATAATAATGGAGAGCAAGATAGCTCCACCACCAATAGTCAATGAAACAGGCAGCGCAGCAGCAACAAGGTCATTGACACTCCAATCGGCATAGCGAAAAGAAGCACCTAGATCACCATGCAATAAACCTTTTAAATAATAGAGATACTGCTGCCAGAGCGGTAAATCTAAGTGATATTTAGCCTGCAGATTAGCCAGCACAGCCTCTGATACTTTACGCTCTGTATCAAATGGGCCACCGGGTGTTAAATGGAGTAGTAAATAGCAAACGGTAATAACCGCCAGCATAGTAGGAATCGTCGCCAGAATCCGGCGAAATGTATAAGACCACATAATGCATCCCCTCTCGTTTGTTACGTAGGCAACAAACATCGTATAGGCGGGCCACTCTATGGCAGCCCTGCTTATACAAAACAACGCCGCTTTGGGTGAAAAACCCAAAGCGGCCACTCTTTAGTTTAATCTTTAGGAGATTAATGCTTAATAATGTAGAACTCTTTAGACAAATAGCGATCAACTGGGTTCTTAGTTGAATAACCACCTACATAAGATTTAACCAAACGCGGCAATGTATATTGCAGCAATGGAATCATTGGGTAATCATCCATAATCAATTTAGCAGCTTGGGTCAGCAGCGCTTTACGTTTAGCCACATCCTGCTGATCATTACCCTGCTTAATTAATTCTTCTGCTTTTTTATTGCAGTTTGAATTGTCATTTTGTGAAGATCCACACTGCACCAGTGTTAAGAATGTAGTGGCATCGTTGTAATCAGCCAGCCAGCCATTGCGTGCAATTTGGAAATCACCATCGTGGCGTTTTTTTAGCAGCACTTTAAATTCAAGGCTGTCTAATTCTGTGTCCAGACCTAGTTTTGTTTTCCATTCAGAAGAAGCAAACAATGCCATTTTCTTATGGTAGTCATCGGTATTGTAGGTAAATTTAATTTTTGATCCTAGCTTTACACCGGCTTCAGCAAGTAATTTTTTTGCTTCTTCCACACGCTTAGCCATAGGCCATTTAACCCAGTCATACGTCGTTACATCAGCACCTTCAAGCCCCTTGATCGTTACGCCGTAGGCTGGAATCTGGCCATCAACGGTTACTTTTTGCGCCAGAATATCGCGATCTAATACCATAGACAACGCTTTACGTACGCGGATGTCTTTCATCATTGGATCTTTGTTATTTAATGAATAATAACGCAGACCAAGAATTGGGCCATTTTGGATTTCTTTCGGGAAATCTTTTTTCAATTTTTCGTACTGACCAGCAGGCAGCTGATAAACGAAGTCATTATCGCCAGATTGATAAAGCTTCAGCTCCGCATTGCCCGCTTCAACGGGCAAGTAAGTCACGCGAGTCAGTTGTGCATTTTTTGCATCCCAATATTGGGTATTTTTTTCAACCACAATCTTGCTGTTTACTTTCCAGTCTTTTAATAAATAAGCGCCATTGCCTACCATATTGCCGGGCTTAGTCCAGTCTTTACCGAACTTATCAACCGTTGCTTTATGAATAGGGGCAAATTGCGAATTAGCCAATACGCTTGGCAAATAAGCAATGGGATTCGGGGTTTTTACTTCTAGGGTATATTTATCAATTGCTTTAATGCCGAGGGTTGAAGGTGCTTTTTTACCTTCAGCCACTTCAAGGCCATTTAAAACAAAGATGCCATATACAGTGCCATAGGTTGAGGCAATTTTTGGGTCAAGAAAACGCTGCCAGCCGTAAACAAAATCAGCTGCAGTTATAGGATCACCATTAGAGAATTTTGCGTCTTTACGCAAATTGAATACCCAAGTGGTTGGGTCAGTCTGCTTCCAACTTGTTGCCACACCAGGCTGTAAACGGCCTTCGTTGTCGCTAGTGGTTAAACCTTCAAACAAATCACGGGTAATATTATTTGCACCAACGGACTCAGCCAAATGAGGATCAAGTGTTTCCACTTCCGATCCATTATTACGAATCATTTCTTGCTTATCGCTAAGCTTAACGCCAGCAGGCACAGTAGCCGCGAATGCCGCGCCACCTAATGCGAGTGAAAGCGCGAATGTGACTGATTTCATGGTCCAGTTCATTGTGTCTCCTAAAAGGGCGATACCCGTTTGTGGCGGTTAAAATAAGCCACTTCCTCGGTTAAAAGAAGTGGCTTAGATGAAGATACACGGCTTAAACCCGTGTTACATCAGATAAAACGACTACTTAGAATAAAATAATCATACCTGCACTGATTACTTTTGGTGTTTTTGTTAGCTTACCGCTGACACTAGTTTCAAACGCATTTTGATCTTTATTCTGAATGACAGCACCTTCAACATATAACAATGAAGATTTAGTTAAGTTGTAATCAGTACCAATTTCAAAATGATTGGCCTTAGCTACAACTTTATTCCCACCTTGTTTACCTTCGCCTTGGTATACATAACCTACACGTGGAACCCATTTACCGATTTCGTACTGAGCCATTACGATAGCGCTGTCACGCTTGAACTCGCCACCAGCAAATGCAGCATCTTGCTTTGTGTTTTGGTACAGAGCACCAATTTGCAGGCCTTCAACTGGGAATACTTTAGCGCCCAATAGGTACGAAGTTATTTTAGAGTCAGATTTAACCACCGCACCACCCGTTACACCTTCACGTGCAACGTTTTTCAAACTATTAGTGCCACCGTAAATTGCAAATTTAGGATGTGTATAGCTAGCGGTTGCATCATAGCCTTTCTGGCTGCTATCTAATTTTGAAGTGCTATCAATAACTGCATTCACACTTGCTGAAAAGCCACCCCATGTTGGCGTTGTGTAGTGCACAGCGTTTTCATGGCGAGTATTGTAAGTGTTGTCGTTAAAGGTGTTTGCCAGAGTGGTATTGCTTTCAAACAAGTCAAAAGTTTCTACCAGTAAATCATAAGCACCTTTGCTTTTACCAAATCGAACAGTACCTAAGTCTTTCGTTTCGATACCGATCCAAGCTTCACGGCTACCGAAAGTGCTTAAACCAGATTCAATTTTCCACAGTAGGTTAGAGCCGTTATCCAGCTTATCAGTACCTTTAAAACCAACACGGCTACCAATATCTTGCAGGGAAAATTTATTTGCCTCACCTGTGCCACTTACAGCATTACCGTAATCAAGTGATTTTTGCGCAATACCGTAAAGTGTTACATCTGCTTGGGCATATGAAACAACGCATAAACTAGCTACGGCCATTGCCAAAATTTTCTTAACAGTCATTTTGAATTCTCCTAAAGGTCAACAAGACCTGCCTTGTGTGCTTAAGAAGATATGCTTTTTTCCCATAGGCTGCCTAGCATGGTCATGACACCCATTTCTTACACAATAGCTTTCATAAAATTTGAAATGAAAACACTTATTGCAATCAAGTATCTTTTCAGCTCATTAAAATACAACACCAAAAAACCGCCCCATTTTGGTGCAAATTAAATCTAGACTCACAAGACAGCCTCCTGCCACTGTTCTCAAACTAGCGAAAGCAGCAAGGAAATATTCACGCAGAGCTACATCCGGCAAAAAAAAGCGACGGAAATATGTACCGCCCAATAACGCACCATTTGAGTGCAAAAAAATAAAACATGCTTTAACTAGAAATATACAACGCACCAACAAACCAGTAACTTTTACCGTAAAACTTAAATCCAACACTTAAAAGCGCTATTTAGCCGCCGTCAATCAGATTTACCCAAGCATCCTGCACAAAAAAACATACAAAAAATACCAAAAAACCCCTAGCAAGTCAGTGAGTCTTTTTTACAACAAAAACAAATAACCACCAATACAAAATAAAATCAAGACACAAAATACCACAAAACAGCTAGGCAATCACCGTATAACGCCACAAATATTAATAAAAAAAGCATGAAACCGCCGCAATCTCAAGTAACAAATATTCATTCTCAACAATAAAGCCAGATATTCACTATGGATTACGACGAAAAGAGGCCATAAATTGAGCTAAATGTCTTGTACAAAGCAAGCACTCCTCCCACGATAAAAACAAAAAAGCCAAAGAGTAGACCCAAAAATCTTGGCTACACGAACTTAATCACCCCTTTTTACTCAGAGCAAGCCCCCCCCCATTCCACCAAACTAAACCCAGCGCCACTGATACAAGAATGAGTATAAATTCAGAACAAAAAAAGGGCTGATTTCTGTGCAGCACAGAAATCAGCCCTTTATAGGCAGCAATCAAGTCAAACAACCAAACTATTTAACTATCAACTCAAACCTTTATTTAAGCTAAAACATTGTATTTAGCCGTTATATGGGTGACGCAATACGATAGTTTCATCGCGATCAGGGCCAGTAGAAATGATATCCACCGGCGCTTCGCAGATTTCTTCAATACGCTTCAGATAAGCGCGCGCATTGGCGGGCAGGCCTTCTAACGTTGTTACACCAACTGTTGATTCTGACCAACCGGGCATTTGCTCATAAACTGGCTCGCAACGTGCAATTTGCTCTGCACCAATTGGCAAGATATCGATCAGCTGGCCATCCAGCATATAACCCGTACAAATACTGATGGTTTCGATGCTATCCATCACATCTAACTTTGTAACGCATAGGCCAGACACACCATTAATTTGAATGGAGCGTTTCAGCGCAGCCGCATCAAACCAACCACAACGACGAGCGCGGCCGGTTACCGAACCAAACTCATGCCCGCGCGAAGCAAGACCTGCACCTACTTCATCAAACAATTCAGTAGGGAAAGGGCCAGAACCCACGCGCGTTGTGTAAGCCTTAACAATACCCAATACATATTGCAGCATTTGTGGGGCAACACCAGCCCCTGCCGAAGCAGCGCCCGCTACGCAATTGCTTGATGTTACGTAAGGATAGGTACCGTGATCGATATCCAACAAAGTACCCTGCGCACCCTCAAACAGCAGTGGCTGGCCAGCTTTATTCATGTCGTAAAGCGTGCGTGAAACATCAGCCAACATCGGCTTGATGCGTTCTGCATAGGCCAGGGCTTCGTCATAAACCGTTTGAAAATCGATCTCTGCAGCTTTGAAATAATTTTTCAGCGCAAAGTTGTACCAGTCGAGGTTTTCTTTCAACTTGGCGGCAAAGCGCTCTGGATGATACAAATCTTGCAAACGGATAGAACGACGGGCAATTTTGTCTTCGTACGCAGGGCCAATACCACGGCCTGTTGTACCAATTTTCATCTCGCCTTTTGCTGCTTCACGCGCCTGATCAATGGCAATGTGATACGGTAAAATCAAAGGACAAGCCTCTGAAATACGCAAACGGCTAGCAACATCTACGCCAGCAGCTTCTAGCTCATCAATTTCTTTCAGTAATGCTTCTGGCGAAATAACTACGCCATTACCAATAAAACATGCTTTGCCCGCATGTAAAATACCAGACGGAATTAGACGTAAGACGGTTTTCTTGCCGCCCACCCACAGTGTATGACCGGCATTGTGACCGCCCTGAAAACGAACCACGCCTTGTGCGTGATCAGTCAACCAGTCAACGATCTTGCCTTTACCTTCGTCACCCCACTGGGTACCAATCACGACCACATTTCTGCTCATGCCAAACCTCACTATTAAAACCAAAGTAAGCAAAACACGCTTATATAATTAACGCGCAATGCACTAACTGGCGCGCCCCACTTCTGGGGCAAACACACTCAAGAAACTAAAATAGACCTAGGCCTTTGCAAGCGGAGCCAGCTGCCATTGCCCATCCAGCAATTTAAGCTCGCGATCAACACTCACTTCAGATAAAACCACACCCAAATCAACCATGACGATTTCGCCAGCGCTGCGCAATTCACGAATCGCAAGCAGCAAAGCTGCATCATCCCCGCTCGGAGCCAATATTCCTGCGCGCAAACAAGGAAACGGCAGCGCAGAAAACTCACGCAAATCCATACTAAAGCCGGTTGCGGGCCGTGAACGACCAAATTTTTCGCCCACACTATCATAACGGCCACCACGGGCAACCGCGTTGGTAAATCCTTTTGCATATGCGGCAAAAACTAAACCGGTATGGTAATAACTGCTGCGTAATTCAGACAAATCAAAGTGCGCGGCAATGCCACGCAACTGCAAGGCCGCGGTGAGTTGCTCCAAGCTATCAAGTGCAGCCAATATTTTTGGCAACTGGGGTAGCTTTGCCCGTGCAGCAGCCAGCACTTCGCTACTGCCATAAAAAGAAGGGAGCAGTAATAAGCCAGCCTGTAAATCTGCGGGGATACCTGCCGTTGTTTCACGAATAGTGGCGACATCTTTTTGCTGCAGAGCAGCAAACACTTCCGCGCGCTGGTTGCCCTGCAAACCCGCAGCATCAGCTAAAGCATCAAACAAACCAAGATGGCCAATATCCAAACGTGGTGCACTTAAGCCCGCCAAAGCCAAACTTGCAAACATCAGCTCCACCGCTTCTACATCGGCAGCCACACCCGCACAGCCATATATTTCCGCCCCGATCTGCCGAGGCTCACGAGTCGACAACACGCCATCAGGCCGAGTATTCACTACTGATCCTGCGTAGCAAAGCCGAGTGACGCCTTGGCGATTCAAAATATGTGCATCAATTCTAGCCACTTGCGGGGTGATATCCGCGCGCAAACCCATTTGCCGACCAGTTAACTCATCAACCAATTTAAATGTTTTCAAATCAAGCGCACTGTCATCTTGTGTAAACAAAGACTCCACATACTCAATCAGTGGCGGGGCAACTTGCTCGTAACCATAGCAGGCAAATAGATCAAGCACCTTGCGCCGCAACGCCTCAATCTGCCGAGCTTCTGAAGGCAAAACGTCGGAAATATACTCGGGTAGTATCCAATTACGCATTTAGTTTTCTTCAAACAAAGGCCCGCCCGTACTTGGTGTACGGTGCGGGCACAAGCATCGACCATTTGAAAGTTACTCTAAGCCATTTTAGATTAATGACTCGAGCCCCATGAAGCAATTCAAACAATCTATTAAAAGAGGTCTAGCCCAAGCAACAAGGCCAAACCTAAGAGCAATCATAAAGTTATTTTACCACCATTAAGGCCTGTGTTTTTGTACTGAGCGAGCAAACTACAAATTCAGTGCAAAAACCCAAACAGCAGCCACTTACTTCGCCTTAGGATTCTTCATATATTTAAAGAATTCTGAGCTAGGATCAACCACCATCACATCGCTCTTCTTGGCAAAGCTTTGCTTATAAGCATCCATGCTCTTATAGAAAGCATAGAATTCTGGATTACGCCCGTAAGCCTCACCATATATAGCAGCGGCTTTGGCATCGCCCTCACCCTTGATTTGCTGGGCTTTGTTATAAGCATTAGCCAGTGTGACTTCGCGCTGACGATCTGCATCCGCTTTGATTTTTTCAGCTTCAGCCGAGCCTTCGGCACGCATTTGATTTGCAACCGCTTTACGCTCAGACTGCATACGCTCATACACAGAATTGAGCGTGGCATCCTCTAGCTCAACGCGCTTGATGCGCACGTCAATCACTTGCACGCCAATACGGGCAGCATCAGAATCGGCCACTTTGCGGACTGTATCCATGACTTCATCGCGCTTACCTGAAATCACGTCTTGCACCGTGCGTTTACCAAACTCATCGCGCAGCATATTGTTTACCGTATTACGTAAACGCTCTACTGCCTTACGTTGATCAACACCGACTGCCTTGTAGTATTTCTCTACATCGACGATTTTCCACTTAATAAAGCTATCCACTTTAACGTTCATTTTTTCAATTGTCTGGATACGCGCAGGCGTTTCTTCATCAATCGTTAAAATGCGCTTATCAAAGTAGCGAACATCTTGCAATAAAGGGATTTTAAAGTTAATCCCTGGATTTTTAATAACCCGAACCGCTTCAGAAAACTGGAATACCACCGCATATTGGCGCTGATCAACAGTAAAGAATGACAATGAGAATACAAACAAAGCCAATAAAACCAAGGCTAAAGTAGAAAGAACTCGATTCATGCTGCTCTCCCCTTAGCGGCCGTCGCGCGTTGAAGCGCGAACATTACGATTAACAGCATCATTCGCTGCAGCAGGCTCAGCCACTTTAGCCGCTTCTGCCGAAGCAGGAGCCGCCGCTGGTGTGGTCATTTGCATCAATTTATCCAAGGGCAAGTAGAGCAGATTGCCATTTGATTTTTGATCAATTAGCAATTTGGTGGTGTTCTGAAACACCTGCTGCATAGTGTCAAAATACATCCGGTCTCGTGTGACTTGAGGCGCTTTTGCATATTCTGTCGCTACCTGTTTAAAGCGAGATGCATCACCTTCTGCCTGCGAAACTACGCGTGAGCGGTAACCTTCTGATTCTTCAGAAAGACGTGCGGCCATACCGCCGGCCTTAGGGATCACATCATTTGCGTAAGCCGTACCCTCATTAATCAAACGCGCCTTGTCTTGACGCGCTTTAACCGCATCAGAGAACGCAGCTTGCACTTGATCAGGCGGCTGTACATCAGAAATATTCACTCGTGAAACAGCCACACCTACACCATAACGATCCAGCAGGTTTTGGACGATTTCCTTGGTATCTTCACCTATTTTACCGCGACCTTCATTGAGCACGTAATCAACTTTATTTTTACCCACCACTTCACGGATGGCAGTTTGGGCAATTTGCTTGACCAAATCTTTAGCATCACGATCGGTAGTACGGTTAAAGAACACAAAGTCATGCGCTGATTTGAGGTTGTATTGCACTTCAAGCCGAACTTCAAGAATATTCTGGTCGCCCGTTAGCATCATCGATTCGTCTCCAGCACGGCCTTCACCACCTGGTGTGCCGACTTCAAGGCTACGAATTTCAGTCATGTTCACGATTTCACGTGATTCAATAGGCCAAGGCAGATGCCAATGCAAACCTGGCTTTTCTACCGTTTCTACATAACGGCCAAAACGCATGATCACCGCGTTTTCACGCTCATCAACCACATAAAATCCAGATGCGGCCCAAAGCACAGCTACAGCAACCGCTACGACAACGGCAGCACCTGCACCGGCGCGGCTACTACCACCGCTAGGCTGCTGGGGTGAGCCATCCCCGCCAAATAGGCGAGAGATTTTGCTGGTGATATTTCGAATAATTTCATCCAGATCAGGCGGGCCATTACGGCGACCGCCCCATTGCGGGTCATTTTGACTCATTAGTTAACTCAGCTGTTTTTAGTGGATGGCTTAAAGCCTCAAGCAGCGCGGCGCGAAGTGCATCGAGCCCTGTCCCTTGGGTAGCACTCAAACGCACGGCGCAAATTCTACCATACTCGTCATGATCAACACTCGGAGGCATGTCGCGCAGATCAATCTTATTATTGACCATCAATTGTGGAATATGTTCCGCACCAATCTCACTTAATACTTTATTCACCTCAATAATCTGCATATCACGCAATGGATGATTCACATCCACCACATGCAGCAGTAAATCGGCTTGAATCGTTTCTTCTAAAGTAGCATGAAATGCTGCGACTAAAGTATGCGGCAATTGCCGAATAAAACCCACGGTATCCGACAATACAATCGAATGCTCTGGATCAAGATAAAGCTTTCTAGATGTTGTATCTAATGTTGCAAACAATTGATCCGCAACATAAATCTTTGATTTAGTTAATGCATTAAATAGCGACGATTTACCCGCATTAGTATAGCCAACAATAGCCACACTAAACTGCCGATTACGTTCACGCGCTCGGCGCTGGGTAGCACGTTGCTTTTGCACCGTAATCAATTGATCTTTTAGGCGCTTAACCCGTGTACCAAGCAAACGGCGATCGGTTTCTAGCTGAGATTCACCTGGCCCACGCATGCCAATCCCACCTTTTTGCCTTTCAAGGTGAGTCCAACCGCGGATAAGCCGAGTAGAAATATGCGACAACTGCGCTAATTCAACTTGCAATTTCCCTTCTGCAGTACGCGCACGCTGAGCAAAAATATCTAAAATCAGCGTAGTACGATCCACAACTCGACATTGCAATACTTTTTCTAAGTTTCGTTCTTGCGAAGGGGAAAGAGCATGGTTAAAAATAACCAACTCCGCTTCGTGAGCGCGCACTACTTCAGCAATTTCTTGAACCTTACCAGTGCCTGCAAAATAAGCACGATCTGGCCTACTGCGCTTACCCTCTACGGTTGCAAGAATATTTGCACCCGCACTTTCTACCAGTTGAACGAATTCCTCAACACCATCTTGATAATCCACCTCACCAAAATCAAGGCAAACCAAGACAGCCCTGTCTCCACCCTTATGGCGCTCAAACATGCATGACCTTTTAATCAAAAACACCGTGCCAAGCTGTTTAGCTCAACACAAAAAACCCCGAAAGACCCAGTCAATCGGGGTTTTTAAACTGTACTACCGTCTCTACCTAATGGATCGACAAGATCTATCAAGCATCAACCACTACATCAACAGGAGGCAATTGCCCAGCATGTTCATGTGGAATAGAAACAGGGCGAGAAGGCACAACAGTTGAAATCGCGTGCTTGTAAACCATTTGCGTTACGTTATTACGCAACAAAACAACGTACTGGTCAAAAGACTCGATTTGCCCCTGTAATTTAATCCCATTCACCAAGTAGATGTAAACAGGCACATGCTCTTTACGCAGTACATTCAAGAATGGGTCTTGCAACATTTGCCCCTTAGCGCTCATTATTTTTTTCTCCAAATTCTTGTTATATCTTGATAGAGACAGTTGGGTCTTACGCTTGTCAGTCCGATGAAAACTTAGCAAAAAACACACAAGATCAATCAATAAAGGAGAAAACCATTATTTATTAGCGATAAATAGCGGCATTACCCCCCTCCTCCTTGCTTATTTGCTTTTACGCTTCGTTTTGCAACGGACTGTTATAGTACAAAATGCATTCTATGCCAAGTGCAAAAATTCCGAAATACTTTCAGACTTTATCAGCGTTTACCGTATTTTTTAGGTTTACTACCCTTCAAATGCAGCATTGGCATTGCTTTAGCACCGGTCGGTTTTTTGTGCTCGTAAGGATTAACGTTCTTTTTAAACTGCACACGCAACGGTGTACCTTGCAAATTGAACATCTTCATAAAATGATGCTCAAGATAGCGCCAATAAGAGTCTGGCACTTTTTCCAAAGCATTACCGTGCACAATCACCACAGGCGGATTAGTACCACCTTGATGGCAATAACGCATTTTAGGGCGAATTTTGCCAGCAAGCGGTGGTTGTTGACGCTCAAGAGCGATTTCCAAACCACGCGTGAGCTTAGGTGTAGGAATTTTAATCATTGCAGCGGCATAAGCTTGGTCAATTGAGGCAAATAAATCGCCCACGCCTTGGCCTTTTAACGCTGAAATGTAATGGAATTTGGCGAATTCCAGAAAGCCCAATTTACGATCAATTTCGCGCTTGATCATGTCTTTTTGGAACTGATCTGTGGATTCCCACTTATTGATCGCCACCACCAAGGCACGACCTGTTTCCAGCACAAAGCTAGCAATACGTGCGTCTTGATCCGAGACTTCTTGAGTTGCGTCTAACACCAAAACCGCCACGTTAGCGTCTTCAATCGCTTGCATTGTTTTGATAACCGAGAATTTCTCGATTACATCGGTGACTTTGCCGCGCTTACGCACACCGGCAGTATCAATAATGGTGTAGTTGCGATCATTGCGATCAAATTCAATGTAAATCGAATCCCGCGTTGTGCCCGGCTGATCGAAGGCAATCACACGCTCTTCACCCAAAATAGCATTCACTAAGGTGGATTTGCCCACATTAGGACGACCAATAACGGCAAATTTGGGGTGATCAATATCTTCTTCTGGCTCAGGCTCAGGGAAGGCTTCCAGAATTTCATTGAATAGCAGACGTACGCCTTCACCGTGTGATGCGGAGATCGCGACGGGATGGCCTAAGCCCAATTCAAAGAAATCGGCACAGACCACGGAGGCATTCATCCCCTCCACCTTGTTCACCGCAACCCAAACTGGGCAGGTGGACTGGCGTAAGCGATTAGCAATAATTTTATCTTGCGGGGTAATGCCGTTACGACCATCCACAATAAAGACAATGCAATCGGCTTCGTCGACGGCTTGCAGCGTTTGCCGCGCCATTTCGAACATGATGCCTTCATCAACCACGGGTTCAAAACCACCCGTATCAACAACAAGGTAAGGCTTTTCGCCAACCAGACCGTGCCCGTAGTGACGGTCACGCGTCAGGCCTGGAATATCGTGAACAAGTGCGTCGCGCGATTTGGTCAGTCGGTTAAATAGCGTGGACTTTCCGACGTTGGGACGACCAACCAGCGCAATTGTAGGTTTCATTTATTTAGCGCCCTGCTTTAGGCCTATTGAAAAAACATTACCAGCGAGCGTTTGCATAATGAAATGCTCGCCAGCGACAAGCGGAGAAACAGCGATACGTGCGCCATCTGTAGCCAGTTGAGCGACAAAACTACCGTCTTCCGTATTTAAATAATGGGTATAGCCTTCAAAATCAGCCACAACCAAATATTTACCCAGCAAGGCCGGAGCCGAGACTGAGCGAGCGGCCAATTTATCTTGACGCCAAACACTACGGCCACTGTCACGCTCAAAGGCATTGACATTACCCGCAGCATCTACCGCATAGACATAGCGATAATCCATCGCTAAACCAGACCAGCTCGATAATTCACGTGTCCAAGCGGCACTGCCACTTGCTGCATCAAAGCAGGCAACACGCCCCTGATAGGCAACGGCGCAAACCATACGGCCATCTACTACAGGAGGTGCCACCACATCGGTGACACGTTCAAGCTCAGTCGCGCCACGCGGAACTGCCACAGGGCTATCCCACTTTACACGACCGTCTTGCAATGAGAGGGCAACTAAACGCCCACCCGACATACCAGCATAAACCACATCACCAGAAATAGTGACGGCGGCATAGTTTCGTAAAATTAATGAAGGCAATTGCTTTTGGTATTGCCACAACTGTTTGCCATCTGCACCCGCATAGGCACTGATTCGACCATCACCGGTTTTAACCACCACAATGCCATTACTTACAGCAGGAGGTGCCATAATTTCGCTAGAAGCTTGCGTTTTCCAGAGGAATTTTCCAGTACGATCATAAGCAAGCACTACGCCCTTAATAGAGCCTACCGCCACGACATCTGCACCTAGACCAACACCACCGGCAATGGCTTGCTCAGTTTTGATCTGCCAGCGGCTTTGCCCAGTCACAACATCCAAAGCTTGCAGCTTATCAGGAGCGCCAGCAACCACTAGTAGCTCAACATCGACAGCCGGTACAAAGCGGAACAACGTTTTTTCACCAACCGATGCACGCCATTGGGTCGTCACAGGCAATGTTTGCGCCACAACGGGCAAAGGCGATGGCTCTGGTGCATTGCTAACCGTGCCGCAAGCAGATAAAGCCAGTACAGAAGACGCTACAACAATGCGATAAAGAGCTTGCATTAAGAATTCCCCAGAGCTTCCAGTTTCACTTCCACGAATTTCACGTTTGGCGCATCTTTTGGCAATTTAGCTACGGCTTGCTTGTAAGACTCACGCGCAGCGACTTTATCACCCTTCAATAGCAATACATCGCCTTTAGCCTCAAAGAACAAACCTGCAAAACCATTTTCTTCATTGGATTTCAATGTGAGCAAAGCATCGTCAAACTTTTTTTGATCTAATTGCACAGCGGCTAAACGTAGGCGTGCGGCATCGCGTAAGCCCGCTTCTTTAGCACTGGCAATCACCCACTGCAATTGAGTGATTGCTGTGGCTGCATCGCCAGCGCTGAGGCTGGTTTTTGCCAACAACAGCGCAGCACGTGGTGTATACGCTGAACTGGCATACTCTTTTTTCAATGACTCAACCGCAGTTTTAAGCTTAGCGACGTCTTTTGCCTCGGCCAGTTTATCAAGCTCTGCATATAACACCCCCGCTTTAGCGGATTGTGATTCTACATAAGCGTTCCAGCCCTTCCAAGCCGAATATCCCACCAAAACAATCAGCAAACCCACTGCAATAGACTTACCCCAACCATCCCAGAAGGCTTTGATTTCGG
Organism: Iodobacter sp.; assembly: GCF_025352645.1. Taxonomy (GTDB): domain Bacteria; phylum Pseudomonadota; class Gammaproteobacteria; order Burkholderiales; family Chitinibacteraceae; genus Iodobacter. The sequence goes on from NZ_JANXSO010000150.1 coordinate 47,974, forward strand.
CAATTTGTTCTTGTTCTTGTAGATCGAAAGCCATTTTTTACTTCCCTTCACTTGAGATAATCAATGCAAGTTCAGCCAAAGCCACCGTGCGTTGTTCGCCCGCGCCTTCGCCATTGAGTGTTTTTATATTGGCGGTGTTTGCCTCGGCCTCGGCCTCACCAATCACCACCGCAAACCGTGCTTGGCTGGCATCCGCTTTTTTAAACTGAGATTTAAAACTACCACCACCACAGTGTAAAAGCACATTAAGCCCACTAGCACGTAGCTGCTGAGCCGTTACAAAGGCCAAACGCCCAGCGGCATCACCCAAGTGCACGATATAAGCATCTGGAGCAACGACAGAAACCGGCACGGCTTGTTCTTCAAGCAGCAGTAAGATGCGCTCGACCCCCATCCCAAAACCCACCGCAGGGCAAGGTTTGCCACCCAGCATTTCAACCAAGGTGTCGTAGCGGCCACCGGCAGCAATGGTACCTTGCGAGCCTAAATCTGTAGTCACCCACTCAAACACGGTGCGATTGTAGTAATCAAGGCCACGCACCAGCCGCGCATTCACCTTATAAGCAATCCCTGCAGCATCCAGCAAGGCTTTTACACCTTCGAAGTGCTGACGTGAATCGTCCCCCAGAAAATCGATTAGCTTAGGAGCGTTTTCTGCCATTTCTTGTAAGGCTGGGTTTTTAGTATCAAGAACCCTTAGCGGGTTGGTGTACAGACGGCGCTTACCGTCTTCATCCAAGATATCTGTGAATTCTTCTAGGTAGGCAATCAACGCTTCGCGATGCGCGGCGCGCTCTTCCTTATCACCCAAGGAATTGATTTCTAGACTGACGTTTTTTAAGCCAAAGCGCGCCCAAAGATCCGCCAACATCAAAATCACCTCGGCATCAACATCAGGTGTCGCCATGCCAAAGGCCTCAACACCAATTTGATGAAACTGACGATAGCGGCCCTTTTGTGGGCGCTCATGGCGATACATCGGGCCCATATACCAAAGGCGTTGCGTTTGGTTGTAAAGCAGACCGTGCTCTACACAGGCACGCACACAACCCGCAGTACCTTCTGGACGCAGCGTTAGTTTTTCACCATTGAGCTTGTCTTCAAAGGAATACATTTCCTTTTCAACGATATCGGTATGCTCCCCAACACCACGCACAAAGAGATGCGTCGATTCAACAATCGGCATCCGAATATTTTTGTAACCATACGCAGCCAGCCAATCACGCGTTACCTGTTCAAAATAAAGCCACGCAGGTGACGCATCCGGCAGAACATCGTTCATGCCGCGAATACCTTGAATCTGATTTGACATTGAATTTACTATGTAGGGTGGACATGTTTACATGCCCACGCAGTTTCGGATGATGGGCAGCTTACTCATACCCACACGGCAAATTATATACATCTAATAGCAGTGGGCAAAAACACCTTGCCCACTCTACATATCACCTTTGCTTAAACCACCTTCAGCGCAATCACCTTAGGCTTGACTTCCTGACGCTTAGCGCCGCCCTCAGCATAACGGGTCTGCACATAATCAAGCACAATGGCTTGAAACTCGGTACTGATTTGATCGCCCTTTAAGGTCACGGTTTTTTCACCATCTACGTAGACAGGGCATACAGGGATTTCACCTGTTCCTGGCAAGGAAATGCCAATATCTGCCAGCTTGGATTCACCAGGACCATTCACCACACAGCCCATCACCGCCACCGTCATATCGGCGACCCCTGGGTACTGCAAGCGCCAAATGGGCATTTGCTCGCGCAAAAAGCTTTGGATACTGGATGCTAATTCTTGGAACACCGTTGAAGAGGTACGGCCACAGCCTGGGCATGCAGTCACAAGCGGCGTAAACGAGCGCAAACCCATGGTTTGTAATATTTCTTGCGCCACAATAATTTCAGTACGCCTATCCCCGCCCGGCTCTGGCGTCAGGGAAATACGAATGGTATCGCCAATGCCTTCTTGCATCAGCACGGACAAGGCCGCAGTGGATGCCACAATACCTTTTGAGCCCATGCCCGCTTCGGTCAAACCCAAATGCAGCGGATAATCACAACGTGTGGCCAAAGAGCGATAAACCGAGATCAAATCTTGCACATGCGATACTTTGCACGACAATAAAATTTGATTGGGGTCCAGCCCCCAGCCAATCGCCTGATCTGCGGATTCTAGCGCGGAAACAATCAAGGCCTCACGCATCACCGCATCCGCAGACAAAGGCTGAGCCAGCTTTGCATTGGTATCCATTAATTTAACGACAACGCTTTGATCTAAAGAACCCCAGTTCACACCAATGCGAACTGGTTTTTTATACTTAATCGCCTGCTCAATCATAAACGCGTATTTTTCATCGCGCTTACTGCCTTTGCCAACATTACCAGGGTTAATTCGATACTTAGCCAAAGCTTGCGCACAATCTGGGTAATCTCGCAGCAAGCGGTCGCCATTAAAGTGAAAATCTCCCACTAGTGGCACATCACAACCCATCGCGTCTAAATTGGCACGGATCGTGGCCACCTGAGCCGCCGCTTCTGGGCTATTTACCGTAATGCGTACCACTTCAGAGCCCGCTTTCCATAGTTCATACACCTGCTTGGTTGTAGCAGCGGCATCAGCAGTATCGGTATTGGTCATGGACTGCACCACAACCGGATGGTCTGACCCCACCCAGACATTGCCAATCTGAACTTGGCGCGTTTTGCGGCGGGGGATTGAAATCGTTGTCATTGGTTTATTTCAGCTCAAAAGTAGCGACATCGCCGCGAGTATAAGAAGTTAAATCCACGGCTTGATTACGATAAATAAGTTGGGTATGTGGTGCATTACCAATTTTCAAACGGTAAGGTGGCACACCAGAAACGCTTTTAGCCACGCCGGGTTTGAGCAGTTCACTGACCAATTTAGTCCCAGCAGCGTCTTGCACTTGTACCCAAGAATCTTTCTGCACGGTAATGTTTAGCTCGCCAGTGGTTGCTGGCGCAGGAACAATCACCGCACTTGCACCCACTTTGGCTGCTGGCTCACTTGCCAATACTGGTGTTTTTACCTCAGCGGCACTTGCCACTTGGCTAGCAACAACAGCTTGCCCAATAACGGCGCTCGCTGCAGCCACTTCGCTGGCCGTATCAACCACCACCAACTGCGGCAAAACAACAACTGGAGCAGAGGCTAAAAGCTCTGGCTGTGCGGGCTGCTGCAAATACCACATGACCCCACCCACGCCGCCCGCCAAACCAATTAGCACCACCAAGCCCAGCAACCAAGAATTCGCCTTGCCGCCGCCCATAAATGGCACAGCGGTTTCCTCGTTCACCCGAGGCAAGGCGGCCTGTTGGCGCTCTACTGGCAGACACGCTTCTAAATAAGCTTGTAAGGGAGCCCACGGCAGATCTAACAGCCTAGCGTAATTGCGCACAAAACCACGCACAAATGTATTACCTGGCAACTCATCAAAACGCTCATTTTCAATGGCATCTATCTGACGATGTGTCAGCTTTAGCTGTCCCGCCACCTTATCGAGGCTATAACCCAGCTCAATCCGGCGTGCTTTTAATGTGGCACCCGCAGAGATAGCGGCGCTTTGCGGTGCAGAAGAAGAAGAATCAATTATCTCGGTCATACACATCCGTTAATCAATCATACGAACCGCTTAAGAGGCGGGCCATTTCTTGCGAATCGGGGAATTTCTTGCGTAATTGCTCTGCTAGTTTATTTTCAGCGTCTTTATTAGCAAATTGATGTTCTAGCTGCACCCCTAACCAAAGCAATTCAGGAGTGGCTGGCGTTAATCTTTGTAATTCTAAATAGTAGCGCCTAGCCAGTACAGCATCTTTATTACGCATGCCAAATTCAACCAACTTAGCTCTGGCCGCTAAGCTATCTGGGCGAATCCGCAAAGCGCGCTCAAAATAGGTACGCGCGCCCTCTTCATCCCCACTTTTTAATGCGCATTGTCCTGCGGCTAGCAATGATTTATCTGGCGTACTATATAACGCATTTTTTTGCGTAGCCAGCAGGTATTGAATCCCTTCTTTATGCTGGCCCTTTTGGCATAAATACCAACCAAAATTATGATTAATATCTGCGTCATTTGGGGACAACTGAACTGCACGTAAAAATGATTGTACGGCAGCGTCATCTTCACCCAATTCTGCATGAATCAGCGCCATAACATTATGCGCGGGGGCATAGGATGAATTAACCGCCAAAGCCTTGTTGACTTCTTCAATAGCAACGGCATATTGTCCGCGCTTTAAATACTCTGCCCCCAACTGCGTTCGCAACGACGCTCTATTCTCTTCCCCCTCTACAGCCAAGGCCATTGATGAGCAAAATAAAGCTACTGTCATTGCTAACGCGCGTAATTTCATGGATTGTCGCCACTCTGTGGATGAAAAATAATGGCTTGAGCATCACCCGCCAAGCGTTTTTCAACGCGACGAGTTTTATCCAATACCTGCCCAGCTAATTGACCACAAGCTGCATCGATATCATCACCGCGCGTTTTACGCACTGTGGCAACGTAACCTGCGTTAATCAAAATATCACGGAAGCGTAAAATCGCTTCCCTTGTTGAGCGCTTAAAGCCCGCATTGGGGAATGGATTAAACGGAATTAAATTAAATTTACATGGCACATCACGCACCAAAGCCACTAATTCACGCGCGTTTTCTACTGAGTCATTAATACCATCGAGCATCACATATTCAAAGGTAATGAAATCGCGCGGCGCTTTTTCTAAGTAACGCGTACACGCTGCCAATAACTGATGCAGCGGGTATTTTTTATTAATAGGCACAATATCATCACGGATTCTATCATTAGGCGCGTGTAAGGACACGGCTAATGCCACTGGGCAATCTTCACGCAATCTGTCGATAGCGGGTACGATACCTGACGTAGACAGCGTAACACGGCGACGGGACAAGCCGTAAGCATTGTCATCTAGCATCAGTTTCATCGCCGCCACCACGTTATCGTAGTTAGCTAGCGGCTCGCCCATACCCATCATCACCACATTAGACACGATGCGGGTATCGCCATTTCGATTATCCACCAAGCCTGCATCACCCAGCCGCGAAGCATCCAGTGACATCCGGCGATTGGCCCACCATAGCTGGCCAATAATCTCTGCCGTGCTTAAATTACGGTTAAACCCTTGGCGCGCCGTAGAGCAAAAGCCACAATCCAGCGCACAGCCTACTTGGCTAGATACGCATAAGGTGCCGCGATCATCCTCAGGGATAAACACCGCCTCAACACCATTGCCTGTACCCACATCCAGCAGCCACTTGCGCGTGCCATCTTTGGCAATTTGCTCTGCCATCAAGGCAGGCGGGGTTACCGCCGCATCTAAGGCCAGCTTTTGCCGAAAAGATTTGGCGATATCGGTCATCGCATCAAAGTCCGGCTCGCCGCGCTGATGAATCCACTTCATCAGCTGCTTAGCGCGAAACGGCTTTTCGCCATATTGCGCCATCAACTCAGCCAAACCCGCCGCATCATAATCTAACAAATTAACTGACATTACTTTACTCACTTAAAAAACCCACCCACTCAACCACTACAGGGAAACTCGAAAAAGCTATTTTTTGCTATAAGCTCGTACTTAAAAAAACGCCACCCTTGCTAAACCATAGGCAACCGTATTTTTTAAAGCTCGCCTTGCCTCATCAACTAAACAGGCTTTTCGAGGCCCCCTAAGCTGTGGAACTGTGCCAAGCAAACACTATGCAAATGGCACAGTACTCACAACAAACAACTAAAACAGCCCCTCGGTGGCAAAACGTTCCACCAAGGGGCTACTTACATTAGCGGCTGTAAACTTCGCTAGATGCGAAGAAGTAAGCGATTTCGATAGCTGCATTTTCAGCAGAATCAGAACCGTGTACTGCATTTGCATCGATAGAATCAGCGAAATCAGCACGGATAGTGCCCGCAGCCGCTTCTTTAGGGTTAGTTGCGCCCATCAAATCACGATTCTTCAAGATAGCGCCTTCGCCTTCTAGCGCTTGAATCATGACTGGACCTGAGATCATAAAGTTCACAAGGTCGTTAAAGAAAGGACGTGCTGCGTGTACAGCGTAGAAGCCTTCGGCTTCAGCGCGTGATAATTGTTTCATCTTAGCGGCTACAACCTTTAAGCCAGCTGATTCGAAACGATCGTAGATCTTACCGATAACATTTTTAGCAACTGCATCAGGCTTAACAATAGAAAGTGTACGTTCGATAGTCATGTAATTCTCCAGAAAAGTAGTTTTATAGGTAAAACATTTGCAGCGCACAAAAAACTCGGCTAGCCTCCTTGTCAGCCACGCAAGCTGCGTAAGCCCAAAGCGGCATCGATTCATTTTTCATACGTAAATACAATCGGCGGCGAGCCTAAAACAGCGGCATTTAACCGCGCTTTAGCCAGCAAAAATTGAATTAGCCGAACATTATAACAAATTCAAGCGAAATCGGCTGAGGAACTGTCTACCGCTGTGAAAGACTGCAAAAATTGAATATTCAGCAAACACTGATCACAAATTAAAGAGAAACCAGCGGAGGAACTGTCTACCGCCGAGAAAGACTGCAAAAATTGAATATTCAGCAAGCACTGATCACAAATTAAAGAGAAACCAGCTAAGGAACTGTCTACCTCTGTGGAAGCACTGCAAAAATTGAATACCCAGCAAGCACTGATCACAAATTAAAGAGAAATCAACTGATGATCCGCCTACCGCTGTGAAAACACTGCAAAAACTAAAAGCTCAGCACTCCTCATATCGTCAAACCAAGTGAAACCAGCAGATGAACGATCCACTCGACCCTATCTTGCAACAAGAATCACAGCGCCGCCTAAAAGTGCAACTAGCATGGCGGCTGGGTATTGCCGCCACATTAATTGTGATCGCTCTATTTGGGATTAGCTGGTTAGATCGCCAACAAAGCGAAAAACCAGCAACAACTACGCCCACCCCTATCATTGCCCCACCGACCATAGAGCCTCTTGCGCCACCGACGGCGGCAGAACAAGCCACGGCAAGCCAAGCCAGTGAGGCCAGCAAAGCAGAAATCCCCAGCACTCCCGCACTCAGCTCTGCATCCGGCGTGATCGAAGGAGCAAGTCATCGCCCAAGCAACACACCTTCGCCCACCCCTAGCTCAAAACCAAGCCTAAAGCTAGAAGGCATCAGCCCCACTAGCAAACCACTGGCAACGCTAGCGCCTAGCCCTGCCCCCGTCGCTCAACGCACACCCACGCCAGTCGCTACAACACCCGCCCCCAATATCAGCACAGCCAGCCCTAGCAATATTGCCGCCACCGCAGTGCCATACCCTAGCAGCCAACACACACCAAATGGCTATACCGTGCAGGCAGGTGTCTTTTTACATGCAGAAAACGCAGGCAAATTACTGGCACAGCTTAAAACCGCTGGTGTACCCGCTTTTATAGAAACACGCGTACAAATCGGCCCATTTAAAGACAAAGCCTCCGCCGATGCGGCCGCAGATAAATTAAAACGCCTCGGTATTACACCCGCTGTGCGGGGCAACTAAGCGGCCTTGTAGCTCGGCCACCTTGGCCGTGCGGAGGATCTCGGTTTTACGCGCGGGCAAGAGTGCCACCTAAACCTTCATTTAGCTGGCTGCAGCGCCAGTTGGCAAATTCGCTCACACAGCGCCGAAAAGGGAATCCCTGCTGCTGCGGCGGCCTGTGGAAACAAGCTAGTTTCGGTCATTCCTGGCAGGGTATTCACCTCTAAGCACCATAGCTGGCCCTGATCGTCCAGCCTGAAATCGCTACGGCTGTAAGCCGACAATTTCAGCGCCTTATGCACAGTCAGCGCCAGTTGCTGGGCGGATTGGGCGATGTTGGTGGGCACATCGGCGGGGAATACTTCATGCGCCGCGCCGCGCTGGTATTTACTGTGGTAATCAAAGGTATCTTGTGCGCCAAGCATAATCTCCCCTACCGGCAGCGCGACTTCATCCAGCACGCCAACGGTTATTTCCCGACCGGCAATAAAGCGCTCCAACATCACCTCCGCACCAAAAGCGCGGGCATGCTCAATGGCAGTGGCCAAATGGTCTAGCTGATGCACCACAGTTAAACCTACCGTAGAACCTTGAGCATTGGGTTTCACCACCAGTGGCAAGCCCAATTGGGCTTCAACTTCAGCAAAAAAGGTGGGGCTAAGCGCTTTAGGAGCCATTAACCACGGCGCGGTGGGCACGCCCGCCGCCACAAATAAACGCTTGGATAAATTCTTATCCATCGCCACCGCACTGGCTAGATGATGACTACCGGTGTACGCCAAGCCAGCCAGCTCTAACATGGCTTGCACCGTACCATCCTCGCCAGTGCCGCCGTGCAGGGCCAGAAAATACACATCCACATCCGCCAAATAACCGCCAGTAAAAGCGCTACGCGGCTCAGTGCGAATTAAAGCCAGCGCATCGGAATCTGGCGGCAAGATGGATACTTTCTGGCTTAATCATTGTTGCTCCTCGGCGGCATTTAATAAACCGGATGCAGTATCCACTGCCAACACTTGGTGACCCGCACTGCGTAATGCGGCAACAATCTGTGCGCCACTGGCAATGGAAACATCACGCTCTTCACTGCTACCGCCCAAGAGCACGGCGATTTTCATTTTATTCATAAGGCAATCCTGAAAACGAGGGCTGTAAAGCAATCTTATCAACCTAAGAGCGCCCGATTAGTCGAGAAACCGGCTTATCGTAAGGCGAGTGTAAGCCGCATTTTTAGCATCGCTCGCGGGTTGCACCTCCCTACACTTGGCTTAGATTTATACGATTGAGCTATAAGGCAGTCACGGTTTGCGAACTTAATCCAGCAAACCATCGGCCTTAAACATGGCCTTGATCCCCCTGATGGCCTGACGGATACGCGACTCGTTTTCGATTAGAGCAAAGCGTACATAACCATCGCCGTAGTCACCAAATCCAACGCCTGGTGAGACCGATACTTTGGCTTTTTCTAACAGCAGCTTGGCAAACTCCAGCGAGCCCATCTCGCGGTAAGCTTCAGGCAGCTCGGCCCAGATATACATCGATGCTTTGGGCTTCTCTACCATCCAGCCCACTTCGTGTAAGCCTTTGACCAGCACATCACGGCGGCTTTGATATTGTGCGGCGATGTCTTTTACGCACTGTTGATCGCCCTCTAGCGCGGCAATCGCGGCAATTTGCAGCGGCGTAAAGGTGCCGTAATCGTGATAGCTTTTAATCCGCGCCAAAGCCGCTACCAGATCAGGGTTCCCCACCATAAAACCAATGCGCCAGCCCGCCATATTGTAGCTTTTGGATAAAGTGAAAAATTCGACGGCAATATCCTTCGCCCCCGGCACCTGCATAATCGACGGCGCTTTCCAACCATCAAATACAATATCGGCGTAAGCCAAATCGTGTACTACAAAAATATCGTGTTTTTTAGCCAGCGCGATCACACGTTCAAAAAAATCCAGCTCTACGCATTGCGCCGTTGGGTTGGATGGAAACCCCAAAACAATCATTTTAGGCTTAGGGTAGCTACCCTTAATGGCCCGCTCCAGCTCGGCAAAAAAATCTACGCCTGGCGTCAGCGGCACGGAGCGGATATCCGCACCGGCAATCACCGCGCCGTAAATATGAATCGGATAACTAGGATCAGGCACCAACACCGTGTCGCCCTTATCCAGCGTTGCCAGCATCAGATGCGCCAGCCCTTCTTTAGAACCGATCGTAACAATCGCTTCTGAATCCGCATCGATTTCCACCTGATAGCGATCCAAATACCAACGGCTAATCGCCCGGCGTAAGCGCGGAATACCTTTAGAGGTTGAATAGCCATGGGTATCGGGCCGCTGCACCGCCTCCACCAGCTTGGCCACAATATGCGCAGGCGTGGCCCCGTCTGGGTTGCCCATCGACATATCAATAATGTCCTCGCCACGGCGACGAGCCGCCATTTTTAGCTCGGCAGTAATATTAAAAACATAGGGAGGAAGGCGATCGATACGCGCAAAGCTGCGCTTGCCTGAAGCAGACATAAAGTATTCCTTAAACGTAAGCGCCCGGAACCGTCCGAGCGACGCAGGCCAACAGCGGCTGACCTTGGGGCCATGCTAAATGAAATTTAAAAGAAAGGCGAGTGAGGGCTTAAGGCTGATTTACAGAGTTGATTGTGCAACAGAGCTAAATTTTGAACCACAGCGCCTTGTAGGGTGGCTTAGGCTTATAGCCACGCGGCACTATTAAGCACAAAGATCACCGACCGTCACTATATGTGTTCTCTGTGGCTAAAGGTTTAGCTCGCATCCCTCCTCAGCATCCCGCCAACCATTGCCGCAGCATTGCCTGCCCTGCTGCGACCGCCATTTCTGCTTTCTGCTGGCTTTCTGCACGCAGTACTGGAATAGAGATGCCCTCTTCATATAACTCGCCGGTATGGCCGATGAGCCAAGTTTCGATTTGCCTACCGTCCACCTCAGGATGAAACTGTAAACCCAAGCCGTAGTTCCCAATGGCAAAAGCCTGATTAGGCGTTAACAAAGTACTAGCCAGATGCCGCGCACTCTGCGGTAAATCAAAGGTGTCACCATGCCAATGCAATAACGGCACGCCAGCCAAAGGCGTCAGTGCAGCCCCCTCCCCCGCATCACTAAGCTGCAGCTGGCCCCAGCCAATTTCTTTTGCCTTACCCGGATACACCTTAGCGCCCAGCGCTGCGGCCATCAGTTGTGCACCAAGACAGATCCCCAGCGTGGATTTTTGTGCCGCAAGGCGGCTGGCAATACCGCTTATTTCCTCCAGCAAGTAAGGGTAGTCGGCCGTCTGATACACGCCCAGCGGCCCGCCTAGCACCACAATCAGCGCTGTATTCAGCCACTCATCCTGACTCAGCGCCTGCAGCCCCGCCTGCCGGTATTCGATGAAAAAGCCCTGCTCTAATAAGACATTCTCAAAGCAGCCTAGGTTTTCAAAAGCGAGATGTTGTAAGGCTATGCATTTCATAAAATGTCCTTTTTTCTAGGGTCTGTTGACGTTTCATTCACAATTGCGCTCAGCCGGAAAATGGCTAGGCACAAGGCATGCGACGAAGGCAATAACGAGTTATTTCCGAGGAGCATAACGCAGTGAATGGCCGTTTTCCGGCCCAGCCCCATTGCTGAGCGAGGAAAAAACCCTCGCACGCTAAGGGTTGGCTACATTTTTGGGGCTGCACGGTGTTAAAAGACGCTCATGGTACTCGTACCATGAGCGTCTTTTGCCTTGTTCAGCCCCAAAACTGCAGCCAACGCAGCCTCGAATGAAACGTCAACAGGCCCTAATGGTTAATCCAATATTTGCACGCAACAAGCCATCATAAGTGTGTAATTCGCTGCGGCACACGCTTTAAGCTTTAGATTCGGCACTTTTCTACATCGCATTTTAGGGGTTCAAAATTCTCTACCACTCTATCCACCGCAATAGGCTCCGCCAGCAAGCGCCCAATGGCCACGCCAAGCTGCAAATCGTCCAGCACGCCAAAGTGTTGCATACGAATCACCCCCTGACGATCAATCAGCACAAAAGTGGGCGTACCTTGCATGGCATAAGCTTGCATTGTCAGAGGGATTGAGCCCTTATCCGCCGCCTGATCGATGCCCACCGAAAAAGGAATCCGGTATTCGTGCAAAAACGCCTGCAAGGCATCCGCGCCCATCACCGCGTGATGCTCAAAAACCGTGTGCAGCCCAATCACAAGCAACTCATCGGGGGCAAAATTACGGCTTACCGCTACGGCCTGAGGGATACCATGACTCACACAGCCAGGGCAAAGCATCTGAAATGCATGCAGTAAAACAATGCGGCCGCGTAAGCTTGCCAGCGATTGCACTGGCTGATTAAACCATTGGGAAACCAATAGCTCTGGGGCTTGATGATGAGACATTTTACTTTCCTTTTTTTGTAGGCAGGGCGCTAGCCCTGCCGCCTTATTTAAGCCACTGGGTTCAGCTTTACCTCAGGAAAATCAACCGGCACCTGAAACGCTACATTTACGTAATTGGTAAATAAATTCAGCGCCACATGCGCAAGAATTTCGACGATATGCTCGTCATCAAAACCTGCTGTGCGCAACGCCTGCACATCGCCATCGCTCAATTGCCCGCGCTCTTTCACCAGTTTTAATGCAAAACTCAATGCTGCCAAGGTTTTGCCATCAGTAGACTGCCCAGCTTGCGCGGCGGCCATTTCAGACTTACTTAGCCCCGCATTCACCCCCAACATGGTGTGCGCGGCGAGGCAATATTCGCAACGATTGTAATCCGCCACCGCTACGGCGATTTGCTCACCTAATTTTGCACCCAGCACTCCAGTGCCCAAGGCAGCGAAAGCAGACCACATGCTTTTCAGCGCAGCGGGTGAGTTGGCTACCGCCCTGAACATATTCGGCGTGGCACCAAAAGCGCCGTGGATTTGATCCAGCAATTGCTTACGATCGGCCGTTGTTTCGACGGCACTAACAAGATTTACGCGTGACATATTTGATTCTCCAAAAAATTAAACGACAGGCAGGCACTACAAAAAGAACGACTCACTGACCCAGCAACGACAGATTTCCTGACGCCACCTTGAACACACTCACCACACAGGAGTGAATGAATGCTCTCCTTATGCGCAGGGCAGCGCTTACTCCATCAAACCCCACGTTAATTGCAAACCACGCGCATTAAATTAGGAATCCTAATTAATTAGCGCAAAAAAACACTCTAAATATCTAGCCAGTTACGATTTACCACCTGCTCATCGGCCGCGATATGTTCGGGGCAATCAAGGCGCAATAAAGCCTTGGGCAAGGCCGCATCAACCAAGCGGCAATGATGCGGTGCTGCTGGATCTGCATGCACGCCAGCAGCAAAATATTTACAGCTGACACAAGCGCGGATTTCCGGAAAACGTTCCGCCCGCTGCAACTGGCCGATTAAAGCCAGCAAAGCGCTAAACAGCTCACTTTGCGCAGACTCTGGCAAGCCCTCTACCGCAACACTTGCAAACTGCATCGCAGTCGTCAGCCTTTGTGCCAGCTCATGCCCAGCGGGTGTCAGCTTTAAGGCAACGGCCCGACCATCATCGGCTGCTTTTACTTTCTCCAGCAATCCTTTAGATGACAAAGATGCCACCGAATCACTCGCTGTGGCGGTAGTTACACCCAGTTGCTGTGCCATCCAAGACAATCGCACCCCCTCGCGGCGGCCGTGCAAAATCTCCAGTACGTCCAGCTGAGTAGGGTTTAAGCCCTCTGCCGTGGCAAATTGCCATGCACCGGTGCGCAGCACCGAGGAGATGCGGGAGATTGCACTGATAATTCTTTCACTCCTTGCCGGAGTATCACGCCAAGGGGAGGTTTGATCGTTGTCCATACCCCCATCATGCTACGGCCCAAAACAATTGTAAAGGATTCCTAATTAATATTTAAAAATATGCTCTTGGCTTGAGCACTAAAGTACCAGCCTCACCCTGAACTTAGAAACACCTACTCCGCCAACAGACCACCAAGGGCGAATACGCCATAAGTGTGCTAAAAATTGTAGCTTTTTCTGACGTTTTTCAGAGTGGCAACCCCGCTGGAGTCGTGCCTTACGTTGTATTACCTAATGCCGCAACAATGCAACGCGGCTACGGCGGGGTAATCAACGTCATACAAGGTAAAGACATGCGCACAGGTGCCACCCTACATTTTCTCATGCCGCTAAAATTCGCCTTTACGCATAGCACTACATCGCGATTTATTCTATTTAACAACTCAATTTGATAAAAAAAACAAAAAACGCCTACTCTCACGAAACAAACGCCATCATTTTTTTATCAAAATAGTATTTACTTGTTATTCACAGCACACTCAAAATTTATTGACTAGAGTAGATTCACGCACAATAACAGCCCATCCATTTCCTTTAAAAACATACAGCTTATGCCCGCTCTGGCTTTAATTGCCATGGTATTGCTGCGTGCGTTATCCAGATCGTTTTAATCACTCACTTTATTCTTGGAGTAAATAATGATTTTTAAAAAAGGATTTCGCACGTATATCACAATACTGGCTGCAGCCTTAGGTTTTGCAAGCAGTGCAAATGCCCAGGATGTAGCGGTTAGCTTAAGCTTTGATAAAAATACTTCATCAGAAAATGATGATGTATTTGTCAATGTCACCATGAAAAACACCACTTCAACTCCGCAATATATTCTGAAATGGCATACGCCTTTTATTGCGTCACAAGAAGCTTTATTTGATGTTTATCGGGACGGCGTAAAGGTGAATTACCTTGGCCCTATGGTAAAGCGCCCTGCTCCAATTGCTAGTGATTTTTTTGAGCTAAAACCTGGCGCAATCTATCAGCAAAAAGTGGAATTATCCTCACTTTATGATATGCGCGTTAGTGGTAATTACACGATTCAATACCATGCTAATGAGCCGCATGCTTTAGCCGATAAAAAATCAAGCGGCATTAGCCAAGAAGCGCTAATTGCCCCTTCAGATAGCGTTAATATCTGGATTAACGGCAGCATGCCACGCGGTAGTGTGATCAATGAGCAGACACCTGAATCTTTTGCCGGTGGCGCACTCACTTTAAGCCAGTGCTCCGCATCGCAAACTGCCTTGGTTAAATCAGCCTTTAGCGCAGCGCAAACCATGTCCCAAAATGGGGATAGCTATCTGCAAGCGGGCACCAATAGCCTGCGTTACAGCACGTGGTTTGGCAAATACGACTCAGCCCGCTATAGCACGGTGAAAAGCCACTATGTGGCGATTAAAGATGCGTTTTTAAATAAGGCAGTAACCGTGGATTGTGGCTGCAAAGACACTTACTTTGCCTACGTTTACCCCAACCAGCCTTACAAAATCTATGTTTGCAACGCATTTTGGACAGCGCCTCTAACGGGTACAGACTCCAAAGGCGGCACTTTAGTGCATGAAATGAGCCATTTCTATGCGGTGGCCTCCACCAAAGACAATGTTTATGGCCAATCTGGCGCTAAAAAACTGGCCATTAGTGACCCAGCCAAAGCCATTGCCAACGCCGATAGCCATGAGTACTTTGTAGAAAACACCCCAAGTCAGCCTTAAGCCAACTAGCCGGTGAACAACCTTTGCTCACCGGCCCCGCCAGAAATGTCTTCGTCATAAATCTTACCCATTAGTGAAACTTAATATTGATAGTCTGCGCATCTGCTCAAGCCGCCCTCCCCCTATAGAAGCTCAAAGGATCTATTGATGAAACTTGCTTATATTGCCGCAGCCGCTCTTTGCCTTTCTGCGATTACTGCCCAAGCTTGGGATCAGACTACGCATAAGCGCATTGTGCTAGATGCGATGGCCTTTATTAAAAACAACCCCAACAGCAATCAGTATCAGAAACTGGCCACGGGTATTAACAAAGCAGGCTTTAGCTGGGAGCAGTTTGCCGATGCCGTGGGCCAAGGCGCTTACGATGTGGATGACTTTGCCGATACTTACCTCTGTGGCGCCACCACGGGCAGCTGTCAGATTTCACCGGTCTATAGCACGCTTAAAATTGCCCAGTACACTTCTTACTGGCACTTTCAAAACCATACCGCTGGCGCTGATGTGCATGGTAATAAATTTGGTGGCTACAACTACGCCAAGCTAACCGTGGCAGGCGATATCGACAAGCTAGCTAAAACTTGGCTGATTGGTGATTATCTGGATGATGGTCCTGGCGGATTAAAAGGCTGGTTTGGCGACAGCTCCAAATACAATAGCTACGGCCTCACCGAAGCCCATTACCGCTTGGGCGGCACATCTACTGCCAATATGTACGCCGATTTTGAAACCATGCCATTTCAGCCGATGGATAATCTGGGCCAGTACTGGTGGCAGCAGTTTTTAGCCAAACCCAGCGCCCAGACGCTTGGTTTTGTGATGCACACCACCGATTTATTACAGCCCCACCATACTTGGACCACCTCTGCCAATAATCACTCCGGCTGGGAAACATGGGTGAAGGATTATTACGATTCTGAGCAGCTAAATAACCCAGCGTTAGTTAGCGCAGCTTTAAAAGACTTCAGCCCGCTTAGCCCTAGCGACACCGATATTCGCCCGCTTCTCACCGAAGGCGGCACCTATTCCTATAAAAATGGCGGCATTGTTTTATCCTCCACCGATCATGGCGATCGGGTGCGGGTGGCCAAGCAAATGATTCCCCACGCCATTGCTATGGTTGTGCATCTATTAAATCGCTCTGCCGAGCGCCTTGCCCAATAGGATGCCCAAGATGTTTAAGCTTTTTGCCGGTTTAGCCCTCAGCCTTGCCAGTGTCTGTGCTCAGGCGCAAGTTTTCTACCAGCTGCAAAACAATGCGCTGGCGGCCAAGATCAATGCAGAAGAGTTGTACCGCTTTAGCTTAGACAATATGCAGCAGCTGGCCGGCGGGAAAGCGCCGCTTTCCCGAACGACTTTGCTGGCGCAAATGCTAAGCCAGCGACTACTAGCGGCAGAGGCACGGCGGCTATACCCGCCTGAAGTATTGCACCCCGCCAGCCGTATCGCCTTTGCCCGAGATGTGGCTATTGAAAATCGGCTGGCTTCCTCCCTAAGAGCGCTGTATGGCAAAGAGCTAGATCAGGCGGTTAAAACCCTGCCTAGTGGCACGCTCAAAACACTAATTCAGGAAGAAAACACCCTAAGTGCCAGCCAGCAGCAGGCTATTTTTGGCTCTCCCGCACAAACCACGCTGGAATACGCTTTAAAGCCTGCGCAAATTAATCTGGCCAAGCAAGGCAGCCTTTTGCGCTATCAGCTGCCAAATGGCCAGAAAGGCAACCTTTCTCTCTACGATATTTACCACCGCCAAAATGTGCAGGGGCGAATCGAGCTATACGCAGCGAATCAGCCCTATCTAAGCCAACAGCTGCAAATTGCCTTGGCCAACCTGTTTACTCTTTATTGGGCGGAGCAAAAGTTTGGCTCGGCGGCCGTGAGCGACTACCGCCGCAGCTTAAACGATCAGGAAGACGCTGAAGCGCTGATGAAAATCTATGGCATTGGTGATCAACACGATAGCAGCGATTTCTTAGATGCCTTAGCCAAAAAGGTGAGCAAGGCCGAGGTGCAAGCTTACTATCTAGCGCATAAAGCGCAATTTAAACGCATCGCCAAGGTAAAAGCGCGCCATATCCGTGTGGCGGATGAAGCACTAGCTAAAAAGCTGATCCTTAGGCTAAAAAATGGTGAAGATTTTGCCAGCCTTGCAAAGCAATACTCCATTGCAGACAGTGCCAAAGAAGGCGGTGATTTGGGCTGGATTGTGCATCAAGGCACACTAAGCTGGCTGGCACAGATTGCATTTAGTCAAACAGAGCTTTCCCAGGCCTTTCGGGCTCCGGTGGGGCCAGACGACGCAGCCAGCTGGGACATCATCAAAACCGAGCAACGCGTAGAAGACTATCAAAGCGCCAGCTCAGAAGCGGTGCGCTACGCCGCCAGCGCCGAAATCGCCCATCAAAAAGCCTCACAACAGTTAAATGCCCTGCTACAACAACAGTGGCAAAACGCCAAGATTGAAGTCAGCCCAGCAGTAGGCAAGCTGACACGGCAGGTTTTGGAATGAAGCCGCTATTAATCGCTTTAACACTAGGGCTAGCTCTGGCTTGGCTGCTGTGGCCGCAACCGCAGATCAGCGGCCCAACACTGGCGCAACAAGCCGCCAGCAGCACCGCGCCAACCCAATCTATAGCAGCATCCGATTGGCTCAAACGCTTTTATCCAGATGCAGGCAACACCCCACAAGCAGCGCCACCAGTTTATATTGCAGCGGCAGAAAGCATGGCCGATGCGCGCATCAATGGCGACCCACGTACCCCGCCCATCCTGCGCAGCAATAACTCAGAAACCGCCACGCCCCCAGAGCTGGCCGATCACCCCGCCTATCAGCAGTATGAAGCAAGGCAAAATCTACGCGAGCTGGCCGCTTTTAGTGCGGCAGTCCCCGAAAAAATCCGGCAATTACGTGAGGATATCAACCGTGGCCGAGCGGCAGGCATTGCCCCAGAGCTGATCGCTGGGCAGGAAAAAAAAGTGTTGCAGCTAGAGGAGATGCGCAGCCAGCTGATCACTGAGCATCCAGAAATCGGTGCCACGCATTAAGCGCAATACGCTTTGGCACTTTATGCATCCCATCGGCTGCTTCTTTCTGCTTATTGCAATAAATCACGCATTAATTTAACCTGCTGCTGACCAAGGCAGACAGAAAATTACGATTCTGCGCTTATAAATACGATTTATCACTGGCAGAAATGAATATGAAACTTAAGCATAACGGGCCTTCTGGTGCCTTTGTTGGCGCATCTTGGCTTGCGCTTTTTATTGGCTCAATCACCTATTCCACTGGCCTATGGAATGCCGCCATGGCCTTAAATGAAAAAGGCTATTACTTTACCCTGCTGCTTTATGGCTTATTTGCGGCAATCTCTTTGCAAAAATCAGTTCGCGATCGCATAGAAGATATCCCAGTAACCAACCTCTATTTTGCTCTATGCTGGATTTCAATTGCATCGGCTCTGCTGCTACTGGCCATTGGCCTGTGGTATGCAACCATTACCCAAAGTGAGAAAGGCTTTTATGCCATGTCTTATTTACTCAGCCTATTTGCGGCAGTGGCTGTGCAAAAAAATGTGCGAGATATCGCGCTGTATAAATCGAGCACAGATGACGTTGGCAAAAGTGATTTAGAAAGCTTTAAATAACACTTACAATCTGCAAAACAAAGCCAAGGGCTTAAGCCCTTGGCATAGCGCCTAATTCTAAAACATCTGCTCGACCAAACACCCACTGCACCAATAAATCACCCTCCATATCAAGCTGACTGCCCTGCTTAGTGAAACCCAGCTTTTTCACGAGTTGAGTTGATTGTGTATTGTTTGGATCAACCTGCGCCACCACCATACTCACCTCTGCGTCTAAAAAAGCCTTTAGCAGCAATTGGCGCACGGCAGCGCTGGCAAAGCCTTGCTGGCGGCAACTTGTCGCCACGGCATAGCCAATTTCTACTTGGCCATTAATAGGTGCACCTTTAAAACCACAACTGCCCACCACGGCATGGTCTGCCTTGCGGAGTAAATGAAATGGCCGCGCCCATTGCTCTGCCACACCCAAAGCCAATTGAGCAAGCGCACGCACGGCCACAAAACTGGGTAATAGCGCATCACTGCCCACTTCTCCATATAAACCTTCAGGTATTTTATCCAGGGCAATCGCAGTTAAATCTTGAATAGGTGATAAATAAATTGGCATTGGTTTCCCATACTGTATTGCTACATACAATATCAGCCCCGTATTGGCAGCGCTAATACCAGATGCTCTTCATGAATAAAAACACCATCAACCCGCATTGAGTTCTTTTCTAAGGCATAAGGCTCAAAACCTAAAGAGATATACAACGCCTTTGCACTTTGATTTTCTGTATTTACGCTTAAGCTAATTTGCACAATATTAGGATCAGAATAAACATCATCCAGCAAAATCAATAATAAGCGCCGAGCAATCCCTTGTTTACGCTGCATGGCTTGGGTATAAACACCAAATATAGTGGCCTTATGTTGCAATTTGGCCAAGCCATATCGTTTTAAACCTGCAATAGCAATTAAACTTGATTCTAAAAAAACACCATAGATCGTTTCATAAGGATCACTGAGCTGCTGGCAAAAACTATCCAGCTCTCTGGCACGAACTTCCTCAGCATTAGACCAAAAAGAGCGAGGGGCATCTTGTACCGCCTCCAGCCGAATGGCTTTAAGTGCTGCGGCATCATTGGGGGTGAGTTTTCTGATTAACATGCAAGATCCTTTAATAGTTAAAAACACCTCTTTCAATACTTAACCGCGCTTAAATGCAATCACATGATCGATTTCTAACCGAATACCGATATCTTCACCCAGCGCGTGATTATGATGACTAGGCACAAGCGATAACACTTTTTGCCCAGAAGGCAGTGCCAGAGTGTAAAGAAACTGCGCACCACGGAATGCTTTTGCCAACACTCTGGCTTTCATGCTACTTGCATCGTCATGTAACACATCATCAGGGCGAACCAGTACATCGGCTACGCAGCCCATGCAGCAGTTTGCTGGCATTTTGCCGTGCACAATGCCCAGCTCAAACTCAACCTTGCCACCCGCAGCAACAATGCCCGGCAGTAATACCCCTTCGCCTACAAAATCGGCCACAAAGCGGTCCAGCGGCTGGTGGTATAAATCGTAAGGCGTGGCCCATTGGCGGATACGGCCTTCGCTCATTACGCCGACCTTATCCGCCACGGCAAAGGCTTCCCGCTGATCGTGGGTCACCAAAATAGCCGTCATGCCTGCGGATTTTAAGATGGCACGTACTTCTTGCCCCAGCCTTTCGCGCAGCTCAACGTCTAAATTTGAAAAAGGCTCATCCATAAGCAAGAGCTGTGGGCGTGGGGCCAACGCACGCGCCAAGGCGACGCGCTGCTGCTGGCCACCCGATAACTCATGCGGATAACGATGCTCAACGTGATCCAAGCCCACCAGCTTTAAAGCATCCGCCACCCGCGTGGCCTGCTCTGCTTTGCCAGCCCCACGCAAGCCAAAAGCAATATTGCCAGCCACGGTAAGATGCGGAAACAGCGCGTAATCCTGAAACACCATCCCAATCTGCCGCTGCTCTGGCGGCAGCATTTTTGCTGCACTGCTCACCTCTTTACCCGCCAGTACGATGCTACCCGCTGCGGGCTTTTCAAAGCCAGCAATAGCACGTAACACCGTGGTCTTACCGCAGCCAGAGGCCCCCAGCAGGCAGCCAATCTCCCCCACTTGCAAATCTAGTGACAAATTTTCAACTACGGTACGATCACCAAGGAGAATCGCAAGATCAGATAGTTGCAGCATATAAACCCTCAAAACAAACCAGAACAGACAAAACCTAAGTGATGTAGACACAGAGAATAGCAAAAAGATAAAAACGCACCTGATTAGCGGGACAGCTCAGCAGAGCTGGACTCCCTCCTTTGCGGGAATGACAATTCAATAAGCCGAGCTAAGCCGCTAGTCAGGAAAACGTATTCCACGAAAAAACGTAAAGCACGAACAGTGACACGCGGCCATCATCCAAGGTACTAACTCGTAGTGGCGCAGCAAGCAGCTGCCCCTACAGGATATTGGCCTACATGTCATATATGGCTTTGCTTGAGTAAGAGACATGATCAGGGAAATCAATGTGTGTTCTTGGCTTTTTTCGTGCATTTCATGTTTTTAGTGGCCAGACCCTGGGTACGTAACATTCGTTACATACAGATCATCCACCCTCGGTTTTTCGCCCTGCATCCTTGGTGTTTCTCTATGCCTACAGCCCTCTTTAACTTTCACATCAGTCTTCCGTTTTTCTAACCAGCAAAATAACTGGGATCAATCCCATCAGTACGATAAAAAAACTGGGCAGAGCGGCACGTTCCCACATGCCTTCGGAGGTCATTTCAAACACGCGCACCGCTAAAGTGTCCCAGCCAAAGGGGCGGGTCATCAAAGTGATCGGCATTTCTTTCATCACATCTACAAAAGCAATAAGCATTGCCGTGAGCAAACCACCGCGCAGCAACGGCAGGTGGATGCGTCTGAGCACTTGCCTTGACGATAGGCCTAAAGACCTTGCCGCGTCTTCTTGATTACGGGTAATTCTTTGCATGGCACTTTCTACTGGCGCAAACGCAACGGCCATAAACCGTACAGCGAGTGCCAGCAGCATCACCAGCAAAGTCCCTTTTAATACTTGCGTGGTGGCAATACCCAAGTAAGCCACAATAGGGATCAGCAGATTATCCAGCCAAGCAATCGGGATAAACACGCCCACCGCCAACACCGTTCCCGGCACGGCATAGCCTAAGGTAGCGATGCGCACCAGCCAGCGGGTGTCTGCATAGCGGCGCTGCACATACACCAGTAGTAAGCCCAATGCGGTAACAAGCAAGGCGGCCATTGCGCCAATGGCAATCGAGCGCAAAATAAATCCAAGGTAGCGAGTGTCAAAATCCAGCGCCCAAACGCCTTTTACCCACACCAAAAGCTGAATCATCGGAATAATAAAGGCAATCAGCAGCACCAGCCCACACCACACCACGGCCAGCCAGCGGCCCGCACCACGCAGCACGATACGTTCAGCCGTTCCGCCCCTTACCGCATAATGCCGACGACCTCGCCCCCACTGTTCGGCCACGGCCAGCACCAGTACAAACATCACTAAGATGGAGGCTAATTGCGATGCCGCAGGCAGATTAAATAGCGAAAACCAAGACTGATAAATCGCCGTGGTAAACGTATCAAAATTAAAAATAGACACCGTACCAAAGTCTGCCAGCGTTTCCATTAACACCAAGAGTAAGCCGCCCACAATCCAAGGGCGCGCCATTGGTAAGGCCACCTTAAAAAACGCTATGCGCCGCGACATACCCAGCATTTGCGCCGCCTCAAGCGCACGTTTGCCCTGCGTCAGAAAAGCGTTTCTAGCGAGCAAATACACATAAGGGTAAAACGCCAGCGTCAGCACTAAAATCACCCCGCCGGTTGAGCGGATACGCGGAAACCAAGCCGAATCCCCCATCCATTCACGCAGCAGCGTTTGTACTGGGCCGGTAAAATCCAGCAGGCCAACTTGCACAAAAGCCAGCACATAGGCGGGCATGGCTAGCGGTAGCATAAGGCTCCAGGCAAAGAAGCGCCGCAGCGGAAAATCACACACCGCAGTAAGCCAAGCCAGCGAAACCCCCAGCAGCAGCACACCCACGGACACGCCCAGCAGCAGTATGGCGGTATTTTTAAGCACGCGGGGTAGCACATACTCAGAGAGATGCTGCCAAATTTCTGGCTGCGGGTGCAAGAAAGAAGACAGCACCACCAGCAGAGGAATTAAAGTGAGTAAGGCAATGGGTAAGGCGTACAGAGATCCTCTGGAGAACAGTTTTTGCATAAATGATTAAAAGCCCAGATGAGAAACGGGCAAGCAGAGATCTGCTTGCCCGTTGCGTATTATGGAGTGCGCTTCGTCAGCTCACAAGAAACAATTCTTATTCACCGATTAGATCATCGCAGGGCGGATCAACCCGCCGTTTTTTACTTTTACGCTTTTAATCGCTGGCAGATTACACCCCATGTGCGCTCACTAAAAAAATCATAATATGAATCAGCGGGTTAAACCTTAAACACAGAGAAAATGAAGGCCCACAGGGTTTTACAGGGAAAATAAAGCTGTTGAGCTGCATCACTTAATTTGAATATAGACGTATCTTGTAGGTTGACGCTGAGCATGCGAGAAGCTCAACATTCTTAATCGTATTGTTGGGCTTCGTTTCACTCAGCGTCAACCTACAGCCATTCAAATTTAGTTGCGCATAAACACTTATGTAACTTTTTTAGCGCATATTGGGTCGCAGCCGCTCTACGATATGAATGATGAGTTTGGGCAGAGACATATCAAGCAACTTGATGCATATAGTGCATTAGGTTTTAACGATAACCCGCCCTATCCATCAAACGTACCGCAGTGGATTGCAGCTCACCGGCTTTAGATACATTAATCACATTTGATTTAAATGGCCCCCAGCCCGCCACCAACGGTGAAGCTTTAATTTTAGGATTTGCAGGGAATTCCATATCTTTATCGGCGTAAAGATTTTGTGCTTTATCTGACGACAACCACTCTAAAAGCTTGATAGCGCCTTCAGGATTTTTAGCATAACGCGTCACGCCAGCACCCGATACATTCACATGCACGCCTTCGACTTGTTGATTCGCCCAGAAAATACTGACGGGTAAATTAGGCTGCGCCTCAATCAAACGGCCAAAGTAGTAAGTATTGGCCACACCCACGTCACACTGGCCCGCGGCAATCGCTTTCAGCATGGCGGTATCGTCTTGGAACACGTCGGTAGCCAGATTATCCACCCAGCCGCGCACAATTTTCTCGGTTTTAGGCTCGCCATATTGGGCGATCATCATGCCAACCAACGACTGGTTGTAGACTTTTTTGGAGGTGCGCAGGCAAAGCTTGCCTTTCCATTTTGGATTAGCAAGGTCTTCGTAAGTAGATAAATCTGTGGCTTTTACTTTGTTCTTATTAAAAAACATCGTGCGGGCGCGCACCGATAAGCCATACCACTCACCCTTAGGATCACGCAAATGCGCAGGGATATTGTCATTCAGGGTGTTTGATTTAATCGATTTTAGCAGGCCCATTTTAGAGGCTTGCCACAAATTACCCGCATCCACTGTAATCAGCGCATCAGCCGCCGTATTTTGGGCCTCAGCACGCAGACGCTCCAGCAGAGGGCCTTCTTTATCCGTCAGAAGCTTAACTTCAACCCCTGTTTCTTTAGTAAAGGCATCGAGCAAAGGCTTGAGCAGCTGTTCATTGCGAGCGGAATAAAGCGTAACACTTTCTGCATGGGCCAAAGAAGTCGCAGCAAGCAAGGAGGCAAGTACAAGACGCTTCACGGAAATTCCTTCTTTAAAATGTAAACAAACATCACGAGGATTAGAAACCATTCTCAATACGCGGCAAAGAATGACATAGACACGCAAAGAAGGGAAGACACAAATACACTAAAAAACACCGCCCAAGCAACGCTCAGCACTACTTATACAACAAGCATAACCCAGCTAAATCAAGCAAGCTGCCATTCAGTAGCGGATCTCAATACACCTCTTTTTTTACCCCAACCATCATAGCTAAGGCCAGTAAAACGTGCGAGAAAGAGGCTTATCGAAGCGGCACGGTGTAAACACCATTGATACAAAGCCCCCCAAATTAAACAGCCTCCGCCCGCTTTGACGTTTAGTTTTACTAAACAACTTATTCAAATCATTTAGATATGGAAAATAGATGACTCAGTTTATGCTGGCCTCTTGCTAGGAATAAACCATTTTTAAGTAAGATTAAAATTATTAACAATCGTTTTTTCTAGTAAGAAAATTAAATCAATAAACACACCACGGGATACTAAACGTTTAGAAAGAAATGTCATTTTCAAGTAAATACGTTTACCCAAAATACAGTGTAAAAATGGCTAAAAATATAGCCTAATTTCATAAAAAACGGCTTTACTTTCCAAACTATTAGTAATTTAAAGCGCCCATCACGCAGGAAGAAGCATCGCAGGTAGCGGCCTATCTTTTTGAAACTCAACACCTTAAAAAATAAGCCACCCTTTGTTTGCTCGGCAAGCACGCCCTCTACCGAACAAAAAAAATCTCACATGAAATGGAATAAAACGGCGCAGTCGTACGTCCACCTTAATAAGTATCGCTTTGTATACCGCAAAGCCCTTTTCTTAGACAGGATCTATATGACGCGCCCTTTTCGTACCACCGCAGTCCAACTGTGTACTGCCCTTTTATCCCTTACTTGCAGCTCTGGGTTATGGGCAGCTGACATAAACCCCGTAAAATTTGACAGCCAGATCCGTAACAATTCACTGGCCCTGAGCCCAGATGAAAGCACCGCCGTGGTGTCTTATAGCGAGCGCTCAGAGCTGCTTGTTTACGATCTTAAAAAAGGTGAGCTTCGCCAAACCTTGCCAGGCTATATCACGCCAAGAAATATTGTTTTCGCCCCAGATGGAAAATCGTTTTATGTCTCCGACAGCAGTCTAGGTGAAGTCATAAAAACAGATACCACCACACTTCAAATCCAATCGCGTATGGCCGCCGGCCCAGGTGCCTTTGGCACGGCGATCAGCAAAGATGGCCAAAATTTATATCTGAATAACCAAGCTTCAAACACGGTCACCCGTTTTGACACCCGCAGTGGCCTGGCGCGCAGTGTGATCACCGGCTTTGCTCAACCACGCCAGGGAGTAAAGCTAAGCCCCGATGGCAGCAAGCTCTATGTCACCAATTTTCTAGGCGACAAAGTCACCATTGTTGACACTAAGACCGACAAAATTGAGGGTGAGATCAAAGACTTCAGCAAGATTCGCGCAATTTCAATTAGCGCAGATGGCAAGACGCTGTTTGCAGCCAATAGCGGCACACACACTCTTGCTGTTGTAGATATTGCCAAGCGGGAAATCCAGAGCCTCGTCGCTGTCGGCCGCGAGCCTTACGGTGCAGCGCTCTCGCCGGATGGTCGTTTTATTTATTCGGGCAATCTAGCCGATCAGACAGTTTCGGTGGTTGATGTTGCCACTCTACAGGTGGTTGCCACCATCACCGGCTTTAAGCAGCCGCGCCAAGCCATTGCATTTACCCGCGACGGAAAATTGGCCTATGTGCTCAATGAAGACTTAAGCATTGCCAAAGTTGACCGAGATACCCAGAAAATTGTGCAGCAAATCACTGCCGCCCCAAAGTGAGCACCACTTTAATAATGCAGATCTAGCGAAGCGGGATTCCCCTGCCCAGCTAACTGTTTCCACACCCGACAACACAAAGGATTGATACGCCATGCTTAAACGCGCCCTTTTACCCGCAGCCCTCATTTTGCTGAGCACTCATGTTTTTGCCTCGCCCGCAGAAGACAGCCGCGCGCACTTTCAAAGCATCGCCTCAGGGGATGTTGTACAACTGATGCAAAACTACGCCGAGCAAGCCCAATTCAACTGGGTAGGCGGCCCTATTGATGGCCTCTATGCTGGCAAAACAGCCATCAACACGGTATGGAGTAAATTTACCCAAACACAGGGCACGCAAAAAGTCAGCATCGAGAAACTAGAAGAATCACTCAACCCCAAAGGGGCAACCGTCACCGCCAATGTTTTCTTTGAAGGTAAAGCCAAGATCAAAGTCCGCTATGTGCTGACCTGGCGTGAAGGAAAAATCATCAGTGAAACATGGCAAATTGATCCACAATTAAATTTTAACTAAGCGCCTTCCATGCGGCTCGACGAACACGAGCTTCTGAATATGCTGCCCCGCCTGCGCAGATATGCGCGGGCGTTGGTGCGGCATAAAGAGGAGGCAGACGATCTGGTGCAAGACACACTAGAACGCGCATGGCTGAAATCCAGCCTGTGGCGAGGGGTTGCTGATATGCGCGGTTGGTTATTCAGCATCATGCATAATCTGCACGCAGATGGTGTTCGCCTCCCGCGCATTCACACGGTTGAGCTGGATGACAACACCCCGGAAATCCCTATTGCCGCCCGACAAGGAGAACAGCTGGCGATGCGTGATTTACAAGCGGCACTCAATCAATTGCCCGATGAGCAAAGGGAAGTATTATTACTAGTGGCACTAGAAGAAATGGCTTATGCAGATATTGCTAAAACACTCAATATTCCTATCGGCACGGTGATGTCCCGGCTATCACGAGGCCGTGAACGCTTACGCATCGTGCTAGAAGCACAAGATAAACCTGTCCGCTTAAAAATCGTCAAATGAGCCCCCCGATGAATCCAACGCACACGGTGACTGAAGCAGAACTCCACGCCAGTATTGATGGGCAGCTCTCCCCTGGCAGGCGGCTGGAAGTTGAAGCTTATCTGGCCGCGCACCCCGAAGAAGCACGGCGTATGCAAAGCTATCAGGCACAAAAACAGGCGCTGCGCGATTTATATAATCCTGTGATGGATGAAAAAATATCCGCTCACCTACAATATGCAGCCAAGCCGCCAAGGCCGTGGCACTTGCAAAGGATTGCCGCTGGCATCGTCATCGCAATCAGCAGCGCCGGATCAGCATGGGTCGCAAGAGGGCTAGCCGATGAAAACACGCTACAAACCGCCTTTATCCAGCGCTCAGTCGGTGATTACGCCCCCCATAAGTTGGCAGACTTTGCCCGACGGGCCGCCGTGGCCCATGTTGTTTACAGCCCAGACACCCGCCGTCCTGTTGAAGTTGGCGCTGATCAAGCTCAACAATTGGAAAACTGGCTGTCGAATCGCTTAGGCGCCCCGATCAAGCCACCCAGCCTGCAATCTGTCGGCTATACCCTGATCGGCGGCCGACTTCTGCCGGGCGAGCGCGGGCCGGTCGCCCAGCTGATGTATCACGATGCATCCGGCCAAAGGCTAACGCTGTATGTCACCCAAGAAATCCCATCAACCCAAGCCACTACCGACTTTCAGTTTGGTCAGGACGGGCCAGTAAACGTATTTTACTGGGTGGATAAAAGCATGGGCTATGCGATTTCCAGTGGCACTGCTCAAGCGGATTTACTGCGTGTTGCAAAATTTGTTCACCAGCAAAAAATAATGATGTAAGCCCGCCTAACAAGTAAACAATCAGATCTTGCCTTTGGCGGCGCGCTCCCAAGCATCCAAAAAATAACACTCCGCTATTTGAACCACCTTGCTACAGGCAAATTTTTGGCTGGACAATCACGGTCGTAACGCTTAATTTATCGAAATTCAAGATCACTCACTTCCTTCTGAGCCACACATGCTCAGCAAGTAAAACTCCCCATCCTGCCTCTAATCGAGTTTCTACCATGCTCTGGTTTCGTAATATTCAGCTCTACCGTCTTAGCCCCGAACATGCACTTTCGGCCGAATCGATTGCCGAATCCTTACTTAAAAAGCCATTTTTTCCCTGTGGCAGCCATGATTTAATGAGCCAAGGCTGGGTAGCCCCTGCCCCGCATATTCCTGACGAGTTTATTTTTGCCCGCCAAGATATGGTCTTGGTCTGCTTAAAAACCGAAGAAAAAATCCTACCTGCCGTAGTGGTCAAACAGGAAGCCGAAGAGCGCATCCGCCATATCGAGGAAGAAGAAGCACGCAAAGTGGGCCGTAAAGAAGCCAAGGATATTCGTGAACGCGTGGCAGAAGAGCTACGTCCACGTGCCTTCACCCGCGTCAGCACCCACCGTGCGCTGATCGATTTAAAACAAAATCTCATCATGGTGAACAGCGCAGCAGCTTCTAAAGCCGAACATTTATTGGTTTCGCTAAGAGAAGCGCTGGGCAGCCTGCCAACTCGTCTCATTCAAACCCAAATCACCCCGCAAACCGCCATGACCAGTTGGCTAGAAAACGAAGTACCGGTGCCGTTTGAGCTAGATGCCGATTGCGAATTAAAGTTTCCAGGGGATGACGGTGCCATTGCCCGCTTTGTTCGCCAAGACTTACATAGCGACGAAGTCAAACAGCATCTTGCCACTGGTAAATTAGTCAGCAAAATGGGCCTCACTTGGAATGAGCGGATTGCTTTTCAGCTAACTGAAAAGTTAGAAATCAAGCGCATGAGCATGCTGGATGTATTGCAAGACGAGCTAAAAGATGCGGATGTGGATACGCAAGACGCGATGTTTGAATCTAGCTTTGCCTTATCTACCGGCGAATTACGCCAATTTATTCCCGAGCTGATCACTGCGCTGGGTGAAGAACTAGCCAGCTAAGCGCCCTGCCTTCCATACTAAAGCGCCGCTCATTTTATGAGCGGCGTTTTTTTTACATTCCAGAATCAGCCAGCTAAAACCTGAATCGCAACGTTAAAAAACCACAAAACACATAAAAGAAAACCATCGACCCCATGTATTTTTCTATAAAACGCGATGCAAGCTGCTAAATCAAGGATTTATAGCTTTACACCCCCGCTTTAAGCTTATGCATTTTGCTTTCAGGCAAGCTATTGATTTCCAATCAAAAAGCCCTAAACACTGCGGCAGATCCCCCCTTATTAATACATTTCCCTGATATTTTCTGCCCTGTTTACGCCCCACGCCATCCTTTATATTCCAAATAAATATATATAATTAATTTTATATTCTTTTTAGTAATTTTAAACGCTCGTTATAGTGCTTACACCTTACTAAAAAAGTAACACCATGCAAGCAAATATCTTCCCTCTGATCGCCCTGCCCAACAGCCACTGCTGCCGCCGCTCTCTTTAAATCGCCCCTGTAAAGCATAAAACCGCTCCTTGCTCAGACAAGGCGCAGGGACAAACTTTGCCTTTTTTTCAGCTCCACAGATATGTACCGAGGATAGTATGTTTAAACCATTAGCCATCGCGCTGGCCATTAGCGCTGCTTTTCCTGCTGTTGCAGCAGAAACCACGCCCAATAAAGTAGAACGCGTGACCGTAACCGGCTCTAATATTCGCATCAGCCAAAAAGCAGGCGCAACCGCCGTGCAAGTCATCAGCGCCAAAGAAATTGCCGCCAGCGGCAAAACCAGCGTCTCTGAAGTCATCCGCTCCATCTCTGCCAATAGCGGCAATAGCTATAACGAGCAATTTACCGGCAGCTTTTCAGCAGGCACTTCGGGCGTTTCCTTACGCGGGCTAGGCCAGAAAAACACCTTGGTGTTGATTAACGGTAAGCGCATCAGCAGCTATGCCACGGCACAAAACTTACAAGAAACCTTTGTTGATCTAAACAGCCTGCCTATGGCGGCCGTGCAAAGAATTGAAATCTTAAAAGATGGCGCATCGTCTGTTTACGGCTCGGATGCCGTCGCGGGCGTGGTGAATATTATTTTGTATTCAGAATTTAAAGGCACCGAGTTGAGCGCCGAACTAGGCTCATCCACCGAAGGCACTGGGCAAACTGAAAAGAACTTTTCCATCAAAACCGGCTTTGGTGATTTCAATGAAGATAATTTCAATGTCGTATTTTCTTTAGACGGGCAAAAACGCGATCAGCTCGACCAAAGCGATGTGAGCTGGATGAAAGATGGCGACTTCAGAAACCAATCGGGAGGCAGCCTGAACCGGGTGATTACTAATTACTACGATGGCGACCCAACCAAGCTATTGGGAGGCCCGCAAGGCCCGATCAAGCTTACGGATTACGGCAGCATTACAGACGGTAAAACCGGCCAAGTTTTAGCCTATAACGATGCCCCCTACAGCACACTAATTCCAGGTATTGAGCGCTATCACGCCTTTGCCCGCGCCAATTTGCGGATTAACGATGATACGCAAGCCTATGCCGAATATTTATACGGCTTCTCCCGCGCCAATCTGACTTTTGGTGCCCCACTCACCGTCAGCAGCACCTTGCGCGCATGGAATAATCAGAAACAAGCTTTAGAAACCATTAACAATAAATTGCCGGTAGGCCACCCCAACAACCCTGGCACCACGCCGCTGGATTTCACCGCCACGCTGTTTGATTTGGGTAAACGTCTGAAAACGGATGAAGTGACCCTGCATCGTGTTTTATCCGGCATCAAAGGCACGGCCTTTGGCTGGGATTGGGATGCTTCTCTTGGCTATTCACAAAGCACACTGGAAGAAACCGTACAGAATTTTGTAAACCGCTACGAATACGAAAAAGTATTAAAAGACGGCAGCTACAACTTTGCCGATCAATCCAAAAACAGCGAAGAAGTCCGCAACCGCCTGCGCCTTTCCACCCTACGCCCAGCAAAATCCAGCCTGATTACCGCCGACATCAGTGCATCCTCTGCCGAATTGTTCGAGCTGCCTGCTGGCAGCGTAGGCTTTGCTACTGGTGCGCAGTTCCGTCAGGAAAAAATGGACTCACGCACCTCCGATGCCGTGCTTTCAGGCACTGAGCTGCGCCCGGCCATTAATATTATCGATGGCGAACGCAAAGTCTCCGCCGTCTTTGCCGAGCTCAACATCCCGGTGATTAAAGACTTAAACGTCAACCTGGCGGCACGAGCAGATCATTACAGCGATTTTGGCAATGCTTTCTCGCCTAAAGCCAGTGCCCGCTATCAGGCTGCAGACTGGCTGCTGCTGCGTGGCTCGGCTTCACGCGGCTTCCGTGCACCCTCTTTGCCTGAGATCACCAAAAGCTCGGCAGTCAGCTACGGATCGGTGGTTGATCCGCGTGATCCAATTGCACCGACCAAATCACGTGGCGTAACCAATATTATTGCCGCCAATAAAGACCTGCAGCCAGAGCGATCGGATAACTTTAATCTGGGCTTTGTGCTCTCGCCAACAAACGACAGCAGCATTGGCCTTGATTACTACAATATCAAGCAAAGCGGCCTGATCGGTACGCAAAGTGGCGCTGATATTATTGCGAATGAAAGCCGTGATCCAAGCAAAATTGTGCGCGATGAAAAGGGGCGCATCAGCACGCTTTATCGCCAGTACAGCAATATGGGCGATCGCGAAACATCAGGCATTGATCTGGATTTACGTCAGCGCTTTAACAGCAAAGACTACGGCAGCTTAAAACTGGGCAGCCAGATCAGCCATGTTTTAAGATTTGCCGAGCCGCTTTCCACTGGCGAGCCGCTCACCGATGGCGCAGGCAGCAACCAATTTGGCTCGATTCCAAAATGGCGCGCCGTCAGCGATGCCACATGGGAGAT
>NZ_JANXSO010000152.1 GCF_025352645.1 Iodobacter sp.
GCTATTTGGCAGAAATGCAGTATCGATTTAATCGGCGTTTTGATTTGTGCGCCCTAATTCCACGAATGCTACATGCATTACTCATAGCTAAGCCTTGCCCGCGTGGGAGATTAACTGAGCAAGAGACATAATCAGGAAAATGATTACTTAACTTTAACGCGAAAAGTGTCACCTATGTCTGCGGACTAAAGTGTTACCTATGTCCTTGACCTTTACACCCCACGAAGCACGAAATCCCCTGCGCTGCGGACAATCGAGTCGGCGGCGGGCGGGTTTAGCTCGTGCCTCGCACCCAAGCGATCCCCCGCCCCGCTTGTTCGGGGCTTGCGTGCTTCAAGGGGTGACTTCAGCCCCGTGCCACGAGTGGAGATCAAAACTCAATAAAATAAGCTTTGAAATGACTAAAAACCAAAAAAAAATAGCAAAATTTAACTCATGTTTTTCTCTGTGAAACTCCGTGTCCTCTATGGTTCAAGATTTGGGTTTTGGTTGCGTAACATCAGTTCTTCGCTTTTTTCGTGCATTTAGTGTTTTTCGTGGATGAAATGCCTTGGTGCGTAACATCAGATCATTAATACTCAACAAAAACAGGCACACGAGCCGCCACGGCGCACATTAGCTCATAGCCTATTGTTCCAGCCGCGGTTGCCACGTCATCAATAGAGAGGTTTGCTCCCCACAGCTCAACTTGGCTGCCCACTCCTGAGTTAGGCAGCTCGCTGAGGTCTACGGCCAGCATATCCATAGAAATACGGCCAATTAAGCGGCTAGCCACTCCATCCACCAATACTGGCGTGCCGGTTGGGGCATGGCGTGGATAGCCATCGGCATAGCCACATGCCACCGTACCGATCCGCATCACACGATCAGCAACAAAACTAGCGCCATATCCAACGGCATCGCCTGCTTGTAAATTTTGCACGCCGATCACTTCTGCGGTCAGCGTCATCGCCGCTTGCAGGCCTAACTCTTTAGCACTTTTAGTGCTGAATGGGGATGATCCATATAAAGAAATGCCAGGGCGCACCCATTGATGATGGGTTTCAGGATAAGCCAAGAGCGCGGCCGAATTAGCTAAGGTTTTGGGTAAATCCAAACCCGCACACGCCGCGTCAAAGCGCGCACACTGCGCCGCCACACCCAGCTCAGGTACATCGGCACTGGCAAAGTGGGCCATCAGCGTAATACTGGCCACATTGCTGCACTGCTTCAAGCGGGCCACAAGGGCTGGCGCTTGCTCAGCAGGAAATCCTAGCCGATTCATGCCAGTATTTAATTTTAAGAAAACATGCACTGGACACGCCAGAGCCGTGGTTTCTAGCCAAGCCAAGCCGCGTTCATCATGTACCGCTAGCCAAAAGCTCTGCTCAGCACAGAGCTGTAGCTCTGCCGCTGAAAATACACCTTCTAATAATAGAATGGGCTGCGTCACCCCAAGCGCTCTTAGGGAGCGTGCTGATGACATTTCTAAGGTGGCAAAAGCATCCGCATTGGGCAAGGCTGCAACCATATTGGCGATACCATGTCCATATGCATTGGCCTTTACAACGGCAAATACTTGACTAGCTGGCGCGCACGCTTTGGCATGGGCATAGTTAGCAGCAAGCGCTGCAGTATGAATCACAGCGCGGATCGGGCGAGTCATGACAAAACCATCGCAAAGAAAAGACTAGAGTATAAACCTTGTTAATCATACGTAAGGCGCAAAAGCGACAATGCCGACTTATGCTCTTTTGTGATATAAACCCCTTACTATAAAAATGGATATTGCTCCAAGATGGATCGCGGATTTTTCATTATTCTTGGCGCGCAATTTTTGTCCGCGCTAGCAGACAACGCCCTCTTCTTCGCAGCGCTAGCACTCCTTAAGGAGCAAAGCTCACCCGAATGGCATTTATCTATGCTGCTGTGGTGCTTTACCGTTTCTTATGTAGTGCTTGCCCCCTTTGCTGGCTCTTTTGCAGACTCCATGCATAAAGGCAAAGCAATGATGATTTGTAATGGCATTAAGCTAGTCGGTTGCTTAGGGATGCTAGTGGGCATTCCGCCGATTATGGCCTATGCCTTAGTTGGTTTTGGCGCTGCCGCTTATTCCCCCGCCAAATACGGCATCATTACCGAATACCTTCCACATGAAAAATTGGTTGCTGCCAATGGCTGGTTAGAAGGGGCTACAGTCAGCGCTATTATTTTTGGCACCATCTTAGGTGGCTTACTGGCTGGATCTCATATTGCGCCTTGGCTAAAAACCACGCATCTAGCCACATACTTTAGCCCTGCCACCTTTGCTATTGCCGCAATTATTTTGCTTTATCTCGCTGCATCTTGGCTTAACTGCTACATCCCCAAATTGAATGTAGAACTCAAACCTCTACAGCTTCAACCTATTGCTTTAATCAAAGAATTTTGGTGCTGCGTTGCCAAGCTTTGGAAAGATCCACAGGGGCAGTTATCGCTGGGGGTAACCACCTTATTTTGGGGTGCAGGCGCCACCATGCGCTTGGTAGTATTGAACTGGGCCATCATTTGGTTGAACTTTTCTATGGTGCAAGCCACTCAGTTAGTAGCCGTCGTTGCATTTGGCATTGCAGCAGGTGCCATATTGGCGGGGCATTGTATTCCACTTAAAAAAGCATTTAATGTGCTGCCTGCAGGGATTGCCATGGGCATCTTGGTGATTGGCATGCTATTTGTTCACAATGCTTGGCTGGCTGCGTTTTTGATGTTTATTGTGGGCTGCTTATCAGGCTTTTTTGTGGTGCCTTTAAACGCCATGCTGCAACATAGAGGCCATACACTGATGGGCGCGGGGCACTCCATTGCCGTACAAAACTTTAATGAAAATATTGGCATTCTTGTGATGGTTGGCATTCATGCATTAATGGTGAAATACTTTAGCCAGCCCATCACCGCCAGCGCGAGTGCCGCCGTTACACACCAATTCCAAATAAGCGGAATCCCTCCTATGTACGCCATTATTACCGGCTTTGGCCTAATGGTGGCTCTGACAATGATTGCGATCACCGTACGATTCCGGCGCGGTGTTCGTGCTGGAATAATGAATGACTAAATTAAGCCTGACCCTGATTGTTTTGCTGCTTGCGGGCTGTGGCAAAGAAGCCGCTAAAGAAAAAATAGAGCGCCCGCCACAGCAAGTGATTGCAACCACAACCCAGAGTGCAGATATTGCACTCAAGCTGAGCGCTCAGGGCCATGTGACTCCACTAGATCAAGTAGAGATCAGGCCGCAAAAAAGTGGTCTGATCCGCCAAGTTCACTTTAAAGAAGGTGATCAGATCCACGCTGGGCAGCTGTTATTTAGCCTAGATGCGCGGGAGGACGAAGCCAATGTGCGCCAAGCGGTAGCCAAACTGGCGCAAAGCCAAGCTCAGCTGGCCGCAGCAGAGCGAGACTATTCGCGCTCAAAAGAGCTGGCAGCGCAAAGTTTTATCTCTAAAACTGCACTCGATAACGCACAAAGCAAACTAGAAACACTACAAGCCACACTTAGCGCAGAACGCGCGGCAGTAGATGCCGCCAAGATCACCTTATCTTATTCACAAATCAAAGCACCGCTTAACGGCCGCGCCGGTCTGGTTGAAGTGCATACCGGCAGCTATGTGCAGCCCAGCATCGCCACCCCATTGGTGAGCATTAGCCAGCTCAACCCCATTACCGTGACCTTTAGCCTGCCTGAGCGCAACTTAAGCACCCTGCAAAATGCACCACGTCCTATCATCGTCAACGCGCAGCTTAGCGATGATAGCAAGCTGCAAGGCAAGCTGAGCTTTATCGATAACACCGTGAATCCCAGCTCAGGCACGATTACTTTAAAGGCCGAGTTTGCCAACCCTAAAAACCAGCTATGGCCAGGCGCATTTGTGCCGGTAGAAATTGCTGCGGGCACCTTGAAAAATGCTGTTGTTCTGCCGGTACAAGCGGTACAAACCGGCCAAGACCAACGCTTTGTATTTGTGATTCAGCCAGACAAAACCGTTAAAGCGGTTCCAGTTGAGCTCTTGCAGGTAGAAAACGAGCGCGCCGTTGTCAGTGGTATTGGCAGTAACCAGCGCGTGGTTAAAGAAGGCGGGCAAAATCTGCGCGAAGGCAGCAAGGTCAGAGAAGCAAGTGCAGCCAAGGCTAAAAAACCAGCCAGTGCCGCAAAATGAATATTTCTCTACTCAGTATTAATAAGCCGATTGCCACCACCCTGCTCTGGCTGGCGGTCGTTGTTGCTGGGGTAGTGGCCTGGTTTAACCTACCGATTTCCGCCCTGCCGTCTTTTAATATGCCGACCATCGAAGTGTCTGGCAGCTTGCCCGGTGCCAGCCCAGAAACCATGGCGACATCGGTGGCCACCCCGCTAGAAAAGCAGTTTTCCACTATTCCTGGCCTCGCCGTTATTACCTCGAGCAGCACTCAAGGTAAAGTATCGATCACGCTAGAATTTGACGCCAACCGCAATATCGACGATGCCGCCGTGGATGTGCAAGCCGCGCTGTATCGTGCATCGCGCGGCCTACCTAAAGACATGACCAGCCCGCCCAGCTACCGCAAGGTAAACCCTGCGGATGCACCCGTACTGATGGTAGGAATTAACTCGCCATCGATGAGCTTGGCCGAGCTGAATGATTATGGTGACAACCTGATCTCACCCACGCTTTCTACCCTGAACGGCGTGGCGCAAGTGACGGTTTATGGGCAGAAGCGCTTTGCAGTGCGGGTGCAAGTCAACCCAGAGCGATTGGCGGCAAGGGATATGACGCTGGCGGAGTTATCCGCCGCGCTAAAATCGGCGAATGCCAATACCCCTGTCGGCCAGCTTGACGGCAATCGCCAAGTACTGGCGCTACAAGCCAATGAACAGCTTAAAAACGCCGCCGACTTTGCTAACTTAATCGTCGCGCAAAAAAACAAACAACCGGTACGCCTCTCTGATGTGGCAACCGTGGAAGACAGCGTACAAGACGTGAAAAGCGGTAGCTGGATTAATGGCGAGCGCTCGATTGTGCTGGCCGTAATGCGCCAATCC
Organism: Iodobacter sp.; assembly: GCF_025352645.1. Taxonomy (GTDB): domain Bacteria; phylum Pseudomonadota; class Gammaproteobacteria; order Burkholderiales; family Chitinibacteraceae; genus Iodobacter. Next base: position 5,033 of record NZ_JANXSO010000152.1, read on the forward strand.
GATGCCAATACCGTGGCCGTGGTTGACGCCATTAAAGCCGCCCTGCCGCAGCTTAAAGCGCAAATGCCTGAATCGGTGAACGTGCAGGTTTTAAACGACAGATCGCAATCTGTGCGCGAAGCCATTCACGATGTCAACCTCACTATGCTGCTGACCATGCTGCTGGTAGTGGGGGTGATTCTGCTGTTTTTACGCCGCGCTGCGGCCACGCTAATCCCTGCTTTATCGCTGCCCATTTCGCTGATTGCCACCTTTGCGCTGATGCACTGGCTAGGTTATAGCCTTGATAATATCTCGCTGATGGGGCTGACCATTGCCATTGGTTTGGTGGTGGATGATGCGATTGTGGTGCTTGAAAACATCATGCGCCACGTAGAAAACGGCATGAAACCATTAGAGGCGGCCATTCAGGGCGCGCAAGAAGTGGGTTTCACCGTGGTATCCATTTCGGTATCGCTGATTGCCGTGTTTATCCCAATTTTCTTTATGCCCGGCACCATTGGCCTGTTATTTCATGAGTTTGCTGCCGTTGTGACCCTCGCAATTATGGTATCCGCCGTGGTAGCGCTCACGCTGATCCCCATGCTGGCGGCACGTTATATTAAGCACGAAGCGCCGGATGCCCATGTGCCTGCATGGAGCCGCTTTTTTGAACGTGGCTTTCATCGCATGCTCAGCGGCTATCAGCGCACGCTGGATTGGAGCCTAGGCCGACGCAAGCTGATGCTGATTATCGCGCTGGCCACCTTTGTGCTAACAGGCTGGCTGTATCAATCTATGCCTAAGGGCTTTTTCCCTGAAGAAGATCTTGGCCAGATTCAGGCCAGCAGCGAAGGCCCACAGGATATTGCCTACCCTGCCATGCTGAAATTGCATACAGAAGTAGCCGAGCGCATCCAAAAAAATCCCAATGTAAACGTGGTGGTTTCCAGCTTATCTAGTGGCAATCGTGGCCGAATGTTTATTACCCTCAAGCCACGCAATCAGCGGCTTTCTATGGAAAAAACCGTAGCCAGCTTGCGTAAAGACACCAGCGGCATTACCGGCATCTCGGTGTTTTTTAACCCGACCCAAAACTTAAAAATTGGCGCACGTAGCTCAAAAAGCCGCTACCAATACACCCTGCAAGCCGTGCAATCGGATGAGCTGAGCGATTGGTCAGACAAGCTGATGCGCGCCATGCGCCAATCACCCATCTTTACCGAAGTCACCTCAGACACCGAAAAGCGCGGCCTGCAAGCAAGGCTCAATATCGACAGAGACAAAGCCCAAACCTTGGGCATCGATATGCAAAATCTGCGCGAAACGCTGTATGGCGCGTTTGGTGAGCGCGAAATCAGCACCATTTACCTGCCGCAAGACAGCTACTCGGTACTGATGCAGCTTGGTGACGATTATCGCCGTGATGAATCGGCGCTGAACAAGCTCTATGCCCGCAGCAATAGCGGCGTGCTGGTGCCGATCTCGGCGTTTTCCAGCGTCGAGCGGATCATGACCAATAACGCCATCAACCACCAAGGCCAGCTGCCTGCGGTGACGCTATCTTTTAATATGGCCGAAGGTAAAACGCTGTCTGAAGCAGCGGCAAGTATTGAAGCGCTAAAGCAAGAAATCCAGCTGCCCGCTAAAGTATTTGGCGCTTTTGCTGGCGATGCAGCCGTATTCCAGCAATCGCAAAACACCCAGCTCTGGCTAATTTTAGTGGCTGTGGCGGTGATTTATGTGATTCTGGGTGTGCTGTATGAAAGCTGGATTCACCCACTGACTATTCTGGCAGGCATTCCTTCTGCGGCAGTGGGGGCACTCATTGCGCTGGATATCGTCGGCCTACCGCTGACCTTTATCGCAATGGTGGGGATTTTGCTGTTGATTGGTATCGTCAAGAAAAACGCCATTATGATGATCGACTTTGCGCTAGAGGCCGAGCGCAAAGAAGGCAAAGCCCCACAAGAAGCCATCCGTGAGGCCTGTCTATTGCGCTTTCGCCCCATTATGATGACCACCCTCGCCGCCATTATGGGCGCCATGCCGATTGCCATTGGTATCGGTGCAGGGGCCGAGCTGCGCCAACCCATGGGTGTGGCGGTAGTCGGCGGCTTAGTGCTCTCGCAGCTCATCACCCTCTACATCACCCCCGCGCTCTACTTAAGCTTTGACAGCTTGCAAAAGCGCTGGCAGAAAGCCAGATAAGACAAAGGCCAGTAGATACGCTGGCCTTTTTAATATCTATTATCCTGCCTAAATGCCAGCTTGCTTAAAATTTAATCAGCTAAAAAAGCCACCTACAGAACAAACACTTGCCTTACTTATCCACAGAGCACTCACAAGCTTGTGCCTGCAGGATGGGGATAAACGGTAAGGCTCTGAGGCAAATAGACACTGCTCAGGGGTTTGGCCTTAACCTCCCCCTTTGTAAAAGGGGGATTGAGGGGGATTTGTCTTTATATTGGCGCCAAATCCCCCCTCGCCCCCCTTTTTCAAAGGGAGGAAACAACTGCAATCCTATCAACTTAATTATTTACCATGACTCTATTGCACATAATCAATTAAAGGGGGCCTCGAAAAACCTATATTTCTAAATAAGACAAGGCGCATTTTAAAAAAACCGACGCTGCATATGTTTGATATGTAAGGCGATTTTTTTAAAACGCAACGCAGTATTATGAGACCAGATGGGTTTTTCGAGGTTCCCTAAAGCATCGCAGGGCGGGTTGATAGGATTGGGAACAATGGTGGCTAACTTTTATAGATGCTTATACTCTGCCCCCTTCGTCAAAGGGGCTTAGTTTTTACAGGTTATAAACCAAAATCAAAGCAATCAATGCCGGAGCTACCACGCGGCACATCCACTTCATTCCCCAGTTTAAAACTGGGCTAAGTTCTAGCTCGGCTTCAATCACCGGCCAGATTCTCCAGCCTGCAAACAGCGCCGTGCCAATTCCACCCAAGGGCAGTAGGATGTTGGACGCGCTGTAATCCATTAGCTCAAACACATTGCGGCCAAACCATTTGTATTCGCCCAGCACACCAAAGGAGAGCGATGCGGGGATGCCCGCAATAAACACCAAGAGGGTAATCACGCCAGTGGTGGCTTTACGGGGCAGATTCCATTCATCAATGGGATACACCGCCACCAGCTCAAGCAAAGAAACGGATGAAGTCAGTGCTGCAACTAAGAGCAATGCAAAGAACGCCACCGCAAAGAATTGACCAAAAGGCAGATGGTTAAACACCACCGGCATGGTCATATAAGTAAGGCCAGGGCCAGCTGCGGCATCCAAACCAAAGGCGGTAATGGCAGGGAAAATCATCAGGCCTGCCAAAATCGAGGTCATGGTGGTTAAGCCCGTGACCCACATCGCGGCATTGGTCAGCTTTACATCACGCCCAAGGTAGGAGCCGTAGGCCAGCATGCAGCCTGCGCCTACCGATAGTGAGAAAAACGCCAAGCCCAGCGCATCGACCAGCATTTTTGAGTTTACTTTAGAGAAATCTGGCGCTAAAAAGGCAATCACCCCAGCCCCTGCGCCCGGCAGCGTTAAGGAGCGAATAATCAGGCCCAGCATCAGCAAAAATAAGGCAGGCATTAATATCTTGCCCGCGCGCTCAATGCCTTTTTGAATGCCAAACATGACGACGATCAGAGTGAGCAAGGCAAACACAGCATGGGTGATAATCGGCTCGATAGGGCTAGAAACATATTGCCCAAATAAAGCCCCCAAGGCCTTGGGATCATTACTCATTACTCGGCCATCGAGGGCGCGCAGCAGATAGCCGATGGTCCAGCCGCCGACCACGCTATAGAAGGAAAATACCGTTAAGCCGCACAGCACACCGATATAGCCGACCGCCGACCAGCCCTTGCCACCCAGCTTTTTAAACGCGCCCACAGCACCACATGCCGCAGCACGGCCAATGGCGATTTCGGCCAGCATCAGCGCAATGCCTAGGGTAAAAGTGATCAGCACAAAAATCAGCAGAAACGCACCGCCACCATTCATGGCGGTAACGTAAGGGAATTTCCAGATTGAGCCTAAACCGACCGTTGCCCCAGCAGAGGCAAGAATAAAGCCGAGTTTAGAACTCCATTGCGAACGAGACATGCGCTATTTCCTAGTAGCAGCAAACTAATCAAAACTAGTTGCTAGGTATATCTGCCACCGAATGCGCGAGCTAAGGCCACCCTTTCGGCGGCCCCATAGATCAAAGGTGCCGCTTTAATTAAAAGCGCCACCAGCCTGCAAAGGAATTGATCTTATTTATATTCATGCTTTTTAGAATGCCTTGTAAGGTGTGAGGCAGTCAAGCAGTAATTTTGCGTTGCAGCAAGCGACTAGAGATTTTTTACCAGCACCGCGGTAATCAACACGGGTGCAAGATAGCGGCAGGTCATCAGCCAAGCTTGCCTTTTCCAGCCTTGCAAACCGACTTCATCCACCAACGTGTCCCCCGCTTTCCAGCCTGCCAGCAGTGCCAAGCCAATTCCACCAACCGGCATGGCTAGATTAGATACAAAGTAATCCATTGCATCAAAAATACTTTTGCCAAAGATGCGAACATCAGACCAGATACCAAACGACCACGAAGCCGGAATGCCGCATAAAAATACCGCCAATGCGATGCCAATCAGCACAGGGCGACGCGGCAGCTTTAAATCGTCAATAAACCAGATGGCGATCAATTCCAGCATCGCTACGGATGAAGACAAGGCCGCGGTGGCCAAGAGAGCAAAAAAGGCGATCGCAAACAGCTGGCCAAACGGCAGATGCATAAACACCACCGGCATGGTCATAAAGGTGAGCCCCGGCCCGGCAGCTGGGTTTAAGCCAAAGGCCGCCACCGCAGGAAAAATCATCAGCCCCGCAAGCAGCGCAATCATCACCGCCAAAAACACCACCCATAGCGATGCAGAAAGAATCTCTTCGCTGGAATGCATATAAGAGCCATAAGCCACCATCGCCCCCACGCCTAAAGACAGCGAGAAAAACGCCAGCCCCAGCGCTTCCACCACCATCGAAGGATTAACGCGGCTCCAATCTGGCGCTAAAAACTGCACTACACCGGCCCAAGCGCCCGGCAGCGTTAAAGAGCGCACCATCAGGATCAACATAATAATAAACAGCGCTGGCATCAGTACCTTGCCCGCCCGCTCGATGCCTTTCTCAATCCCGCCCAGCACAATGCCTAAGGTTGCCAGCGTAAACAGCGCATGGGTAATCAAGGGTTTGACTGGATCAGCTACAAAGCTGCCAAACATCGCTTCTAAGGCCTTAGGATCGGCACTCAGCACGCTGCCATCAATGGCCTTGCCAAGGTAGGCAAAAGTCCAGCCCCCTACCACGCTATAAAATGAAAACAGCACAAAGCCAGCGATTACGCCGAGCAGCCCCAAGAGCGCCCAAGGCTTGCCGCCGATTTTTTTAAACGCGCCCACCGCGCCATTGGCGGCAGAGCGGCCTAGAGCAATCTCGGCCATCATCAGCGCGAGGCCTAAGGTGAAACTAAAAATCAGAAACAGCAGCAAAAATGCCCCGCCACCGTTCATGGCGGTGACATAAGGAAACTTCCAAATCGCCCCCAGCCCAATGGCCGAGCCAGCCGCCGCCAAAATAAAGCCCAAACGCGAGCCCCAAGCATTACGTGTAGTCATAAAACATCCTGCATTTTTTAATTAAATATGCCTCGGGGCGATTTACAGCCTATGAGCATTCAACAAATCTAAAACAAGGCTTTTAAGTGCCTTCGGCACGGTGATTTTGGAGCGGTAGCCACCGCGGGGGCCTTCCTTTCTTGAACGGCCAAGAAACGAAGCCAAAGAAGGCCGCCCCAAACAGCACGAAGGCCCCTCACTGCGGATAATCGGCTCGGCGAAAAAGGCTGCTCGCTCGCTGCCTCACTACCCCTTTTCCGAAACCCCGAGCCGCTTATTCCTCGTTTCGGCGTGCTTCAGGGGGAGATTTAAGCCCCCTGCAACGAGCCGGTATAGCCCCAACTGCAGCTAAGATTGAAAGTACTTAAAAACCTAAGAAATGAACTCAACTCAAAAAGGTTTTTCTCCGTGAAACTCCGTGTTCTCTGTGTCCTCCGTGTTTCAGGATTTGGGTTTTGATCTTGGTTTTAGAGTTTGCATATTAATATCAAAGATTCTTCACCAAAATCACCGCAATGGATAAAGGTGCGACCACGCGGCAGCTCCATTTCAGGCCGAACAGTGGCAGGCCGGATAGGCCTGAATGCTCTTCCAATAGTGGCCATACGCGCCAGCCTGCGAACAGGGCTACACCGATTCCGCCTAGTGGCATCATCACATTGGAGACGCTGTAATCCATCAGGTCAAAAATCGTTTTGCCAAAGAATTTCACGTCTGCCCAAGGGCCAAAAGACAGCGATGCGGGGATGCCGCAGAGGAAAACCGCCAAAGACAAAGCCAGAATCACTTTGCGACGTGGCAGTTTGTATTCATCCAGAAATAACGTAGCGATCAGCTCGAGCATCGAAACGGATGAGGTCAGCGCGGCCACCGAGAGCAGGGCAAAGAAGGCGATGGCAAAGATTTGGCCAAAAGGCAGGCTGGCAAACACCACAGGCATGGTCATAAAGGTCAGGCCCGGGCCTGCGCTTGGATCAAGATTAAAAGCAAACAGCGCAGGAAAAATCATCAGCCCGGCCAAAATCGCCACGGTGCAAGACAAGCCCACCACCCAAGCTGCGGAATGCAATACCGGTGTTTCTTGCTTGACGTAAGAGCCGTAAGCAATCATGCCGCCCGTGCCTAAAGACAGCGAGAAAAACGCCAAGCCCAGCGCATCAACCACCATGGCCGGAGTCAGCTTAGAGAAATCAGGAGCAAAGAAAGCCACCACGCCCTGCCATGCGCCTGGCAAGGTCAGTGAGCGGGCGATCAGAATCAACATGATGATAAACAGACCAGGCATCAGCAATTTGCTGGCGCGCTCAATGCCTTTCTCAATGCCGCCAATCACAATGCCCAATGTTGCCAGTACAAAAGCGCCGTGGGTCAGAATCGGCCAGAAAGGATTGGATACGTAATGCTCGAAAGTATCTTTTAGCACCTTAGTGTCGGTAGTCAGCACCGAGCCATCCATGGCCAGCGCAAGGTAAGCCAGCGTCCAGCCGCCCACCACGCTATAAAAGCTGTAGAGCACAAAGCCTGCAAAAATCCCCATCATGCCAATCAGCGGCCAAGATTTACCGGCCAGCTTGCGGAACATCCCCACCGGCCCAGTTTGCGCACTGCGGCCCAGGGTAAATTCCACCACCATTTGGGCAAGGCCCAGGGTGAAGCTAAAAAATAAAAACAGCAGTAAAAATACGCCACCGCCATTCATGGC